>JBGVCY010000059.1:0-2890 GCA_045119135.1 Eubacteriales bacterium
CTTTCCGTATTGTGCTTTCGCTTCATCCAGAATGGCATTAAAAGAATCGCGATCCGGTGCCAAAGGTAATTTTGAAATCAGCATTTCGTATTCTGCTGCGGAAATTTTTGACAAATCAATGCTTTTAGTCAAAGCATTCCGCAGACGATTTTTGCTAAGAAAAAATTGGATTGCTGCGTAAAAGGTTTCCTCCACCTCTGCCTCGGTTTGGTTTTTCCCTTTCATCAAATTTGAAAATTCTCTGATAGAAATATCGGGGAACTTGGCTGTGAAAAACTCTTCTTTAATTCGATAGCGCAAATAATCTTCTTCTTCTGCAATCAATTCCGCCACCGAGACTTCTTTGGCATAAGCTTCATTGGGATAATCAACGTCCTCTCGTGCCATTTGAATGGCCTCCTCAGGGCTGTCAGCCTTCACGGTCATCGTAAAGGTTCTGGGTTCAATATCTTGCCAATCTTCCCAATCGCCGTCAACCTGCTCTTTCGCTTGAGGGCGTGTCACGGTAATTCTCCAATGGGGAACTCTCGCTTCCAAAACATCTAGATGCACCGTGCTAACAAAAGCCGTGTACTCACTTGCATCTTCGCCTGGGAATAAAAACGCTTTAGCTGCAGGAATCTGCGCAAGGGCGGCCGCTTTGTTTTCGGCCTTAACGATCATTTCTCTGTGATTGTCATTCTTCTCAAGAATCGTTACTCTGTAGAACATTTTTGATTTTTCCTTTCACATTCTCGTTTTAATTACGCCGCGAGCAACTGCTTGCGGCGGTTGCTTTTCTTTGCTGTCTGCTTCAACACCTCAATACCATACTCTTTTTCCACATACTTGATGTAAGCAGGTAATTTTTCCATCGTGTGGATCAACGAGGTATTGTGATGAGAGCGTCCAAAATCGAATGCCTCGTTGATGCTAACGCCGCGTCCAAAATATTCTTTCACACCACGACGGAAATTCTGGTGGAAGAGGAAGTATTCCTCGCGGCCCTGCGCCAGGTAGAAGCTATGTACGCCTTTGTCGGTTGTCTTACAATAGATCGTTGTTTTCATTTGTCGGTCCTCCGTGATTTTGCCACCTCGGTGGCTTGTGACTTTATTATACAGCCAAACGTCACTTGTGAACAGGACAGAAAATGTCGGCTTCGACGCAAAACGTTTCTCGTGTGTAATAGTGTATATTTCGTTATGCTATGCTTGCTTATAGTATAGCATAACAGTAAAAAAAACACAACCGTTAGGCCAATGTTTAATTACACAAGTTGTTTTGAAAAGTATATTTTCTCCCACAAATCCAAAAGAAGGGCTGACCTTGCGGTCAGCCCCCTTTATTTATTTCCCCTCCCCCAGCGCTTCATCGATGGTCATCGCGCATTGGAAGGTGCTAGCGGCATCTACGTGGCTGTAGATATTCGCCGTAGTAGAGATATTACTATGTCCCAGCCATTGTTGGATCAGCTTCATCTGCACGCCTTGCGCGACAAGGAGCGACGCGCAGGAGTGGCGCAGGTCGTGGAAGCGAATATGCTTGAGGTCGTTCTGCCGCAGGATTGTGGCAAAGCGGTTGCTCACGTAATCGGGCGTGAACAGCTCACCCAGCGCGTTCAGGCACACGTAGTCCGCATCCTTGCGGCAGTACGCGTTGCCAAGCACCTTGGCGCGCTCCTGTTGCTTTTCCCTTTCGGCGAGGAGCAGCGCCTTGATGGCGGGGCTTAGCCCCAGCGCGCGGTGCGAGGACACGGTCTTCATCACATCATAGCCCACGGGGCCCTCGGGCGTGCCGAGCACCTTATGGCGCACATGTATCATATCCCCCTCAAAATCGATGGCAGACCACTTGAGCCCCAGCACCTCACTGCGGCGCAATCCGTAGTGAGCGGTCAGCGCGATCACCAGATAAATATCCTCGTTTCGCGCCACCTCAAGGAGTTTTTTGATCTCGGTGGCAGTGTAATACTCCCCGATATAGGGCACGCTGCGCGGGCGATCCGCCTGCTCCACTGGGTTACTCGGAATGATACGACGCTTCATCGCGTCCTTGAACGCCTTGTGCAGCACACCGTGATAGCGTTGCTGAGAGGTGCCCTTGAGACCGTCCGCCACCAGAGTTTCGTAAAACGCGTTGATCTCGTCGCCCGTGACCTCCTTCATCTTGACGTGCAGCTCCTTGAAAAACGGGATCACGCGCAGCTCAAGGTAACGGCGATACTGCTCTGCCGTGGTGGCAGCGACCTTTTTGGAGTGGCTTTCGATCCATTCGAGCAGGTAGTCCTCCACCAAGCTCTCAGCAAGGCGATGGCGCTCGCGCTCGGCGGGGGTCATATTCTCCATCAGATACAGATCCCCCGTATTGATCTGATCCAGCAACCTTTGGAGGCGGTGTTGCGCCTCCTTTTTGTTGCCCTTGGTCACGGGGAGGTCAAGATTGTGCCATCTGACCTTACGTTTTCCCTCGGTATCGTAGTGGTTGACAACGGCATACCATTTGCCGTTTTCCTCCCGCAGATGTCCTGTAATTCTTCTCATTTTCCAGCTCCTTTCGCAGTGGATTTTGCATCGGTGCGTTTGTCGGCACCACACACAATACCACAACTCTTTCCGGAAGTCCAGCTATTTTGCAAAATATTTTTAGGGGCGTTGGGGGAAATGATGTGGTATAACTTTTCGTTGGTGATAAAATCCACAAGATTGACCTTGGGGATCTTGTAAACTCTGCCCACCCGGAGCACCTCCAGCGCGCCCCGATCAATGAAATCATAGATGGTATTTTTGCTGCAACGCAGTGCCTTTGCCACGTCCTGTACCCGCATAACGTCGGGCAAATCCTTAAAATATTCCATTGCTGCAATTTTGATCATCAGCCTAGAGCCTCCTCTCACAGGTAATCTGAAACG
>JBGVCY010000060.1:0-16950 GCA_045119135.1 Eubacteriales bacterium
GCCGTGCTCGGCAAGGGTGTTTTAAGATCGTTGTTTTGTGGATGTACGCATCCTTCAGCCTCTATGGCGGCGTTGATGGATGGCGACACGGTTGTGCGTGGGGCACGCATCAAAGGGGCTTTTTCAACATTCGTGCCCAAGGGCGCGGGAATTCGGCGGGCGTGGGCTTTTTCTTTGTGATCTCAATGATATCGCGCGATTCCTCGCGTTCGCCGTGGCGAAGGGTGATATGATGTACAGCGGTGACCTCGCCACCAAGCTTTCGGATCGCGTTCTGGGCGTTCTGCAGCTCTTCCTCGCCGCGCCTGCCCTTCATTGCAAGGAATTTGCCGCCCGCGCGCACAAAAGGCAGGCACAGCTCGGCAAGCAACGGGAGCGCCGCCACGGCGCGCCCGGTGGCGATATCAAAGCGCTCGCGCAAGTGTCCGCCCGCCTTTGCGGCGTCCTCGGCGCGTGCGGCAAGCACCTCAAGCTGCGTGATACCAAGCAGATCAGCGGTCTCTCCCACATAGCGGATGCGTTTCTCGGTGCTGTCAAGCGCCAGGATCGAAAGATCGGGGCGCACCAGCGCAAGGGGCAGGCAGGGGAAGCCCGCACCGCAGCCCACGTCGATGACGCGCGCATTTTGCGGCAAAAAGGGCTCAACGGTCAGCGAATCGGCGTAATGTAAGAGGATAACCGCCTTCTCGTCGGTGATGGCGGTCAGATTCATATGCGCGTTGACCTCCAGCATACGGCGTGTCAGGGCATCAAAACGACGTGCATATCGCTCTCCCTGAAAGCGGGAAAGCCCGTTTTCCCCCATAACGGTATCGAAAACGGCGGAAAATTGCTCAAAATCCATAGAAAACCTCGTGTGTGTGGCTTGCCTTTGCAAGTTTTTTGCGTATCGATGAAAAAAGAAAGCAACGGGTGGGTGTTTTTGCGTAAAAATGGCGGAAACAAAGGGCAATTCGAGCGAAACCCCCATTCTGGGGCAAAAATCGCCTGATTTTGAAGGGGAAACGAGCTCGTGAAGCCAAAGAACGCAAAATCGGTTCAAAAACCCGTGTTTTGCCTCATTTAAGGGAAAGCTGCATCGGGGAGCGCAAAACGGCTCAAATCGGCTCAAAATGCCCGTTTCTCGCCCCGTTTGGGGGGCTAAATGCATCAATGAAGCCCCAAATAGACCAAAAGCACCGAAATATCGGCGGGAGAGACGCCACTGATGCGGGAAGCTTGCCCCACGGTCATCGGGCGCTGTGCAGAGAGCTTTTGGATGGCTTCGAGGCGCAAACCCGATATTTTCGAATAGTCAAGTGTGTCGGGGAGCATCCGTGACTCAAATTTCTCTTGCCGCAAAACTTCACCCATTTGGCGGCTAATATACCCTTCGTACTTGATTTGAACTTCTACCGATAGTGATTCCGCGCGGGTCAGAACAGGGCGATTTTTATCGATTTCGGCAAGGTCGGCATAGCCAAGGGCGGGACGGCGCAACAGCTCGGCGAGTGAGGCACCCGATGCGACGGGAGCCTGGTCGTGTGCCGCAAGGAAGGGGTTGAGGTATTCGGGAGAGAAGAAGGTGGTGGTAAGGCGCGCCTTCTCGTTGCGGATGTGCGCTTGCTTTTCCTCAAAGGCGGCAAAGCGCGCGTCGTCGATCAGTCCCACGCGGTGTCCGTGGGGAGTCAGGCGCTCGTCGGCGTTGTCCTGCCGCAAAAGCAGGCGGTATTCCGAGCGCGAGGTCATCATACGGTAGGGCTCGTTGGTGCCCTTGGTGATCAGATCATCGACCAGTGTGCCGATATACGAGCCTTGGCGTGAGAGAATCAGCGGCTCCTCGCCCTTGGCGGCGAGTGCGGCGTTGATGCCCGCAAGAAGCCCCTGTGCGGCGGCTTCCTCGTACCCCGAGGTGCCGTTGAACTGTCCTGCGCCGAACAGCCCCTTCACATCGCGGAATTCCAAGGTGGCAAGCAGCTGGGTAGGGTCACAGCAATCGTATTCGATGGCATAAGCGTAGCGCAGCATTTCGGCGTTTTCAAGCCCGGGGAGCGAGTGCAGCATCTTTTCCTGCACATCGGTGGGCATCGAGGTCGAAAATCCCTGCAAATACAACTCGTTGGTGTCCTTGCCAAGCGGCTCTAAAAACAGCTGATGGCGCTCTTTGTCGGCAAAACGCACCACCTTATCCTCAATCGAGGGGCAATAGCGCGGTCCCGTGCCGTGGATATGGCCGCCGTACATCGCCGAGCGCGAAAGGTTTTCGCGAATGATGGCGTGCGTTGTGGCATTGGTGTAGATCACGTGGCAGGGCTCTTGTGTAACGCCCTGCATATAATGCTCGGGCGTGTGATAGGAATAGGGAAGGGGATCGTTCTCACCGTGTTGCGCCTCGAGACCCGAAAAATGGACCGAACGGCGGTTGATGCGTGCGGGAGTGCCTGTTTTGAAGCGCATCAGGCGGATGCCGAGTGCCTGCAGGCAGGCGGAAAGCCCTTTGGCGGGCAAAAAGCCGTCGGGACCGCTTTCGCAGCTGGCATCTCCCACAAAAATGCGGCTTTCCAGATAGGTTCCTGCCGCAATGATGGCGAATTGGCAGGCGAAAACCTCGCCAAGACGGGTGCGAAGCCCCGTAACGTGTCCGTTTTCGCACAAAACGTCGGTCACCTCTGCCTGAATCAGGCGCAGCTTGGGCGTGCGCTCCAGCACCGATTTCATATACATATGGTATTGCTTGCGGTCCGCCTGCACGCGTTTGGAGTGCACTGCCGCGCCCTTGCCGAGGTTCAGCGTGCGCGATTGCAGGGTCACGGCATCCGCCGCGCGGCCCATTTCGCCGCCGAGGGCATCGATTTCGTAGACAAGATGGCCCTTTGCGGTGCCGCCGATCGACGGATTGCAGGGCATATTGGCGATGGAGTCCAGCGACATCGTAAACAGGACGGTATCTACGCCCATACGGGCGGCGGCGAGCGCCGCCTCGATGCCGGCGTGTCCCGCGCCGATCACGGCAACGGTGGTTGAATGGCTCATAACAGTTCCTTTCGGGTGAAAAATGTCAAAAAAGTGTGGGGACGGGGTGAAAAATAGCGAAAAACAGTGTCAGCACGAGGGGCGTGTCATCACCGTGCCCGAGGGGTTGTAAAAGCGGCAGATCTGCAGGGCGCGCTCGGTCGCCTCGAAGTAAAAGATGGCGCGGCGTTTTTACTGTTTGGGGCTTGCCTTAACCACAAACAGGATAAACTAGATAACGGGCGCGCGAAGCGAGGAAATACCGCTGTATTCACGCTCGGGGATCCATTGATTGGCGCGCGCCGCCTCGTCCTCGTTGTCAAGAGGCGCGATGCGCACCGCATCGTGCAAGGAAATTTCAAGGATCTTACGGCGCGAGCGCCCGCCATAGACCTTGGCAAAGGTCAGAATGCCCGAGGTGATCGAATATTCGTACTCGACCGAGACGAAGCGCCAGGTCATAAAGATCAGAATCCACAGCGAAATGGGAATCAGCGCCAAAAGGGGCGCGATCACCGATGCCTTCATACCGAGAAGCAGGACCGTCAGGGGAAAAAGGATATAAAGCGCGATCAGCCCTGCGCGGGCGGCACGCCATTTCCCCTCGATTTTCTGGCGTACAACGAACTCGTACGTGGAAAATTCATGCATGTTCATCACCTCGCCTTATAGTATAACATAATTTTATTGAAATTTCAATATACAGCGCGGGCGGCGGCATCCGAGTGCCAAAAATCAAATTAGTGCCATAACGGTATGAGAAACGCGGCTTTTTGCTTGGAATTGGGATGGCGATGCCACTCGCACTTTTTTGCAACGAAAAACGGTCTTGGCACTTGATATTTGACGATAATTTTGCTATAATAGCAGTATCTAGTAATTGAAACCCGAAGGAGAAACAAGATGAAGGCAGTTATTACGGTTACCGGACGAGACAGCGTTGGTATCATTGCGCGCGTCAGCGCCCTTTGCACAAAGCATAATGCAAACATTGTTGAGATCACGCAAAGCGTGCTTTCCGAATACTTCGCCATGATCATGGTGGTGGAGATCGATAAGCTGAACATTCCCTTTGCCGATTTCGCCGACCTGCTGGCAGAAACGGGACGCGCCTCGGCGCTGGATATCCGTGCCATGCACGAGGATATCTTCAATACCATGCACCACATTTGAGGTAACGCGATGCTGAATGTAAATGACGTTTTGGAAACCATTGGTATGATACGCGAGGAAAACCTCGATATCCGTACCGTTACGATGGGCATCTCGCTGTTTGACTGTGTCAGCGACGACGAGACCCGTCTTTGTGAAAAGGTTTACGACAAGATCACCCGTAAGGCAGAAAAGCTGGTGGAAACCGCCACGGATATTGAAAAGACCTACGGTATCCCGATCGTGAACAAGCGCGTGGCGGTCACGCCCGTGTCGCTGATCGGCGGCGGGATCTCGCCCGAAGGGTATCTGAAGCTGGCGCACACCCTGCAACGCGCAGCAAGCACGCTTGGCATCAACTTCATCGGCGGCTTTTCGGCGCTGGTGCATAAGGGTATGACCACGGGCGAGCGCAATATGATCTCGATCATCCCCGAGGCGCTTGCCGAGACCGAGAACGTTTGCTCCTCGGTGAATGTGGCAACCACCAAGGCGGGCATCAATATGGATGCCATCCGCCTGATGGGCAGTACCATCAAGCGCGCGGCTTATCTGACGCGCGATAACAATTCGATCGGCTGTGCAAAGCTGGTTGTTTTCGCCAACGTCCCCGAGGATAACCCCTTTATGGCGGGTGCTTTTCACGGCGTGGGCGAGCCCGATGCCGTGGTCAGCGTAGGCGTTTCGGGCCCCGGTGTGGTGGCTGCCGCCATCAAGCGCGCGGGCGACTGTGACCTTTCGGCGCTTGCCGACGTCATCAAAAAGACGGCGTTCAAGATCACCCGTGTGGGTCAGCTGGTGGCAAGCGAGGCAGCAAACCGCCTCGGCACGCCCTTTGGCATTATCGACCTCTCTCTTGCTCCCACCCCCGCCGTTGGCGACTCGGTGGCGCACATCCTGGAGGAGATGGGTCTTGAATCCTGTGGCGCACACGGCACCACCGCGGCGCTGGCAATGCTGAACGATGCCGTGAAGAAGGGCGGCGTGATGGCTTCCTCGCACGTGGGCGGTCTTTCGGGCGCCTTTATCCCGGTATCCGAGGATGCAGGGATGATCGCAGCTGTCGAGCGCGGCGCGCTTTCGATTGAAAAGCTGGAGGCGATGACTGCCGTTTGCTCGGTGGGTCTGGATATGATCGCCATCCCCGGCGATACCCCCGAAGAGGTGATCTGCGGCATCATTGCCGATGAGATCTCGATCGGCGTGGCAAACACCAAGACCACCGCCGTGCGCGTGATTCCCGCTTACGGTAAGCAGCCCGGCGACAGCGTCAGCTTTGGCGGTCTGCTTGGCTACGCCCCCATTATGCCTCTGCGCTCGTATTCGCCCGCGAAATTCATCACCCGCGGCGGCAGAATCCCTGCCCCCATTCACAGTCTGAAGAACTGATATTTCCAAAAACCGCCCACCCGTGGGCGGTTTTTTGATGAAAGGCTTCCCCTTGAGGGGAAGGCTTTTTCACGTCCCCGAAAATGGTACAAGGGTGGAACAAGGGTGGTAAAAAGCAACCTTTTTTGCCGCCTTTGCCGCGGTAAAGTTTTCCTTGTTTGGAAAAACGATACCACAAAAAACGATTTCCGTTTTCGTGTTTTTTCGACGCCGAAAAAGTTTTCCACCGCTCCGCGCCGAAAACGCCAAGCCCGATTTTACCGAGTTTTACACACTTTCCACAGAGTTTTCCACATACCCGAGCGTGAAAGGCGGCAAATTTGTGGAAAAGTAAGAAAAAAGCGAATGCGGGACAAGCGTCTTTCCAAAAGCGGAAAAGAGCAGGTGAAAAAAGGTTCTGAAGAATCGTGCAAAAAATTCGTTAAATTGTTCACAAGTTTGCACGAACGGTTGACATTCGATCTTTTTTCATATATAATAAAATAAGATTCTTATGTGCGCACGCGCGCACGTATTATAGAGGAGGAACAGAATGGAAGCGACTCAAAAAAGCGCGCTGCAAAGCCAAGCCGCTAAGATCCGCCGCAACATCATTGATGAGGTGCACGCCGCCAAATCGGGCCATCCCGGTGGCTCGCTGTCGATTACCGACGTGATGACCTATCTTTACTTTGCGGAAATGAACGTTGACCCCAAAAACCCCGCAGACCCCGACCGTGACAGATTGGTGCTTTCCAAGGGTCACACCGCGCCTGCGCTGTATGCAACCCTTGCCGAAAAGGGCTTTTTCCCGCGCGAGGAGCTGCTCAAGCTGCGCAAGCTCGACTCCTTCCTGCAGGGTCACCCCGATATGAAGCACACCCCCGGTGTGGATATGACCACCGGCTCGCTGGGTCTTGGTATTTCCGCCGCCTGCGGTATGGCGCTTGCCGCTAAGATCCAGAATAAGGATTACCGTACCTATGCCATCGTCGGTGACGGCGAGAGCGAGGAGGGTCAGGTTTGGGAGGCAGCCATGTTTGCCGCCCACTACAAGCTTGACAACTTCTGCCTTGTGATCGACTGGAACGGCCTGCAGATCGACGGCCCTGTGGAAAAGGTCATGAATCCCACCCCCCACGACAAGAAGCTGGAGGCGTTCGGCTTCCACGTGATCTCGGCAGACGGTCACGACTTCGACGCGATCGAGGCAGCTTTCCAGGAAGCAAAGACCGTAAAGGGCAAGCCCTCGGCGATCATCTTCAAGACGGTCAAGGGCAAGGGCGTTTCCTTCATGGAAAACCAGGTTGGCTGGCACGGCTCGGCACCCAATGACGAGCAGTACGCCACCGCAATCGCCGAGCTTGGCGCAACGATGTAAGGGAGGGCGAAGAATATGGCAGAAAAAATCGCAACCAGAGAAGCTTACGGCAACGCGCTTGCCGAGTTTGGTGAGAAATATGATTTTGTGGTGCTGGATGCCGACCTTGCGGCGGCAACCAAGACCGGTGTATTTAAAAAGAAATTCCCCGAAAGACACTTTAACTGCGGCATTGCCGAGGGCAATATGATCACCGTGGCGGCAGGTCTTGCTGCAGCGGGTATCACCCCCTTTGCGTCGTCCTTTGCGATGTTTGCCGCAGGCCGCGCCTTCGAGCAGGTGCGCAACGCGGTCGGTTACCCCCACCTGAATGTCAAGATCGGTGCTACCCACGCGGGCATCACCGTTGGCGAGGATGGCGCTACCCACCAGTGTAACGAGGATATCGCGCTGATGCGCACCATCCCCGGTATGACCATTATCAACCCCGCCGATGCGGTTGAGGCACGCGCCGCCGTTGAGGCAGCGATCCTGACGAAGGGTCCGATGTATCTGCGCTTCGGCAGACTTGCCGTGCCGGTGATCAACGACCGTGCAACCTACCGCTTCGAGCTTGGCAAGGGCGTACAGATGACCGAGGGCAACGACGTTACCATTGTGGCAACGGGTCTGATGGTTGGCATCGCGCTGGAAGCCGCTGAGCTGCTGAAGGCTGACGGAATTGCCGCACGTGTGATCAATATTCATACCATCAAGCCGCTGGATAAGGATATCATCCTGACCGCCGCACGAGAGACCGGCGCTATCGTCACCGCAGAGGAGCATAGCATCATCGGCGGTCTTGGCTCTGCCGTGGCAGAGACCGTGTGCGAGGGTTGCCCCGTGCCCGTGATTCGCCTTGGTATGGAGGATCAGTTCGGTAGATCGGCTTCCGCCGTCACGTTGCTTGAGCATTACGGCTTTACCCCCGCAAACCTTGCGGCAAAGGCAAAAGCGGCACTTGCGCTGAAGAAATAAAAAAAGGATCGGGGCTTGGGTGACAGCAAGCCCCACTTTTTCAAACGATGGAAAACAAACTGTTTCAAAAAAATGACAGCGGCTTTGTCTGCGCGCATTGCGGCAAAGAGGTGTTGCCGCTTGGTTATACCTCGCGCAATCATTGCCCATACTGTCTTTGGAGCCTGCACGTGGATGAAAATCCCGGTGACCGCGCCAACACCTGCGGCGGCGAAATGGAGCCGATCGCGGCATCGCCCGATGCGCGGCACGGCTTTATCCTTTATCACCGCTGTACCAAATGCGGCGCGATCCGCCGCAATAAGGCGGCATACGGGGCGAAAAACGGCGCAGATAGCCTGAAGCTTTTGATCGAGCTGACGGCACGTCCGCAGCCCTAAGGGCAAAGTCTATGCCACTTTGCGGCAATGCCGATACGCTTGTGCGCATCCCACACGCGCGGGCGTGATTTTCTGCGCAAAAGATGCGAAAGGAGGGGAAACGGGATATGAAAAAGCTACGCTTGGCGGCGCTGATGCTGGCGCTGGTGCTGGTGCTTGCCGCGTGCGCGGGCGAGAATCCGTCGGTGCCTTACGGCGAAGAGGATTGCCAGCACGTTTTTGGCTATTGGTACGATGTAGAGACCGTGACCTGCCTGGATGCGGGCAAGCAGATCCGCTATTGCAAGATCTGCCGTGAGCCGCAGGAGCAAACGGTTGCGGTGGCAACCGATATCAACCAGCGAAATCACGCCTTTTCGGATACCGTTGTGCCCCCAACCGAGGGCGCGGGCGGCTACACCACGCGGGTTTGCACGCTGTGCGACCACCGCATTGAAAACGCCGACCCCACACCGCCGCTGTATGCGCTGATTGCAGACAGTGATACGGATACCACGCTACCCACAGGGCTTTCGGGTGTGCTGTTTTCGGATACCGTTACCCACCGTTTGGCGAAGCATGCGCCGACTGCGGTCTATCCCGCCTTTGCAAGACGCTTGGCAACGGCGTTGGTGATTGCCGACGAGTTATCGCGCCAAAACACCGCATTGATGCCCCTTGCCACCCTTACCGTGACCGCCGATCTGCTTGCCGATGTGCCTGCGGGCGCGGCGACCAGTGTCAATGTTTTTTATGTGGGCGCTACGGTTACGCTGGAGCAAACGCTTGGGCTATGGCTTGCAACGGGCGGCGCCGATGCCGCGCTGGTGCTTGCGGCATTTATGGATATGACCCACGCACAGCTTGCCACTGCCGCCACGGCGCGCGCTGAGAAGCTGGGGCTTACCGATACGGCGTTCACCTCGCTGTTGGCGCCGACTGATTTCGGCACCGCTTCGCTTTATGATACGGGCGTGCTGCTTTGCCGTGCGCTGGATGAGGAGATCCTTGCCAACGCGCTTTCGTCGATTGCCAGCGGCTCGTTTATCAAGATTGATGGCAAAACGCCTGCCGTATGGCTGGCAAGTGCAACCCTGCGCATCAGCGCCCTTCGCGATGGAGAAAGCATCCGCTTCCTCTTGCTTGCGGGGGATGGCATCGAGAACGGTGCAGAGAGCAGATTTTTCACAGAATGAAACAAAACCGTGCCCCCGTTTGCCAAAATCGGCAGACGGGGCGCGGTTTTTTGCGCAAAATGCAGAATAAAAAACGCAAAAGGAAGGGCAACGGTCGGCGCATAAAGCACACCTTGACAAGTCGTGGCGACTATGGTAGAATAGTGGTAGAAAAAAGCCCGAACGGGAGGACGATATTGTGAAAAAGAGAATTTTACTGCTGTTGCTGACACTGCTGCTGGCGATAACGCTTGTCGCGTGCGACAAGGATGACAATGGGGATGACGGCAGCACCGAGCCCCCGACTGAGCAGGATGGCGGCGGCGACGGCGGCGACGACGGCGGAAACGGCGACGGCATTGATTGGCCCGATGACGATGAAATGGGCGAGGACGAAAAAGACGCAGGCAACCAGGGATGGTAAGTCTGCTTTGGGCAAACGAATTGCATCCTACGGACGCATAAATTGCACCCCGCGGCCGTGCATGGGAAACAAAAAAGACCCCCGTTGGGGGTCTTTTTTTATTTAGAATATCATCAATATTATCTTGGCTGCCAGCACAACCATGACCAATGCAAGGGGATAAGTGGCGGCATAAGCCGAAGAAACATCGTCGGTTTTTGCGGTACTGATCAGTGCGCCAAGTGCAGGCGTAGAGGTCATGCCGCCCGTGATCGAGCCGAGATTGTTGAAAATGCTGAGCTTGAACACGTATTTGCCGAGCACGAAGCCAACAAGCATAGGGATCAAAGTCATCAGCGCACCGTAGAGGAAATAAGAGATCTTGACGTTGCTGACGAAATTGACACCGCCGGGAACGCCTGCGCCGATGAGGAACAGCACCAAGCCCAGCTCGCGGAAGAAGTTGAGGGTTTCCTTTTTGATGCGGCAGTCAATGGGACCGATATGACCGAAGTGACCGATGATAAGACCTGCAACCAGCGTGCCGCCCGATGTGCCGAGCGAGAAGTTGATGCCGGGAATCTTGATTGCACCGATCAGGCAGCCAAGACCGATTGAAAGGAAGAAGGGGAAGAAACCGAAAGGATCAAGCTGCTTCAAGGGTCTTTCGATTTGCTTGACCTGAACCGTGTTTGCGGCAACGAAATGCTCGCGCTCCTTGTCGATGTCTACGCGCATAATTTTCGGGACAAGCTGTACGAACAGCACCACACCAAGTACACCAAAGAGGTAAGCGATGCCATAGCCCGCTGTTAGCGCAGATTGATCAGCTGTGACAACATCCTGTGCCGCCGAAAGACCGGGGGTGGAGGTAAGTCCACCTGTTAACAGACCTACTGCCATGGAAGCCGAGAGGTTAGGATCAAGCGCGGTGCAAACGATAGCAGTAACAGCACCGATAACGATAACCACGACACCCATCAAAAGATAGGCGACGGTTTTTCTGTTAAAGGAACGGAAAAATTTCGGACCTGCGATCAAACCAACGGCAGTAACGAACAGTGCTGTGCCGATGCTGGAAACCAGTTTGAAGCTGCTTTTAATGCCTGCATTAAACAAGTGAATCACCGTATCCCCAATTTGAAAATTGGGGATATAGTTTGCAAGCACGCCAAAGGCAAGAGCCACAACAAGGACGCCTGCCGTTCCAAGGGAGATGCCCTTGATTTCGATAGCGCCCAGGAGATAGCCGAGGGCGGCAACGATAAACACGATAAAAATGGTGGAGAGTGCCGACGAGGTCACGCCACCCAGATATTCGATCATTTGAAGTCTACCTCCAATTATTTCGCTTCAAAGCGGGGGTTGCCGTGGGTGTAGCGGGGCAGCAGGATCGGCGAGATCTTGTCGGTCTTGATGCCTGCCTTTTCCATTTCAGCGGCGAAATCAGTTACATGCGAAAGGGTTGCCTTGCCGGGGGTCACGGTCTTGGCGGTCTTAGCGGCGTTCACGCCTGCGTTACGGCCGAATACGATGATGTCGAGGAGCGAGTTGCCCATCAGACGGTTCTCACCGTGGATGCCGCCGATTGCCTCACCTGCAACAAACAGGTTCTCGACCTCGGACATACCGTTAGCAGACACCTTGATACCGCCGTTCTGGTAGTGCAGAGTGGGGTAAATCAGGATCGGCTGCTTGCGCATATCGATACCGTACTTCAGGTACATGCGCAGCATAGCGGGGATGCGCTTTTCGATGGTGCCTTCGCCGTGGATCGCCTCGATCATTGGGCTGTCCAGCCAGATACCGTAGCCGCCGTCGGGGGTGGGAATACCCTTGCCGCGCTCCTTGCATTCACGAATGATGGAAGCGGCGGAAACGTCACGGGTCTCCAGGGGATTCATAAATGCCTCGCCCTCGGAGTTGATGAGCTGTGCGCCGATCGAGCGCACCTTCTCGGTCACCAGTGCGCCGAAGATCTGAGAGGGGTATGCAACGCCCGTGGGGTGATACTGCAGGGTGTAGGCGTACAGCAACGGTGCGCCTGCACGGTAAGCCAGCACCAGACCGTCAGCGGTTGCGCCGTAGTGGTTGGAGGTGGGGAAGCCCTGATAGTGCATACGGCCTGCACCGCCCGTGGCGATGATCACGGTCTTGGCACGTGCGATCAGAATTTCCTTGGTCTCCATATTCATCAGAACCGCACCTGCGGCACGGCCCTGCTCGTCTTTAATGATCTCGATGGCGGCGGTGAAATCAACCACCTGAATGCCGCGGTTGACGACCTCGTCACGAAGAACGCGCATGATTTCAGCGCCCGAATAGTCCTTTGCGGCGTGCATACGCTTGCGCGAGGTACCGCCGCCGTGGGTGGTGACCATGGTGCCGTCAGGCTCCTTGTCGAACATCACGCCCAGATCGTTGAGCCACTTGATGCACTCGGGGCCATCGTGAACCAGCTTGTAAACCAGCTCGGGCACGTTCTTGAAGTGACCGCCGCCCATTACGTCCAGATAGTGCTGTGCGGGGCTGTCATTGGGCTTATCGGCAGCCTGAATGCCGCCCTCTGCCATCATGGTGTTGGCATCGCCGTGACGAAGCTTGGTGACCATCAGCACCTTGGCGCCGCCCTCGTGCGCCATAATAGCGGCAGCCGAGCCTGCACCGCCGCCGCCGATGATCAGCACGTCGGTTTCATAGTCAACGCGGTCAAGATCGATGTCAGCGGGATTGATGCGGCTGTTCGCCTGCAGAATGTCAGCCAGCTCGATCGGTACCTTTTCGCCCTTGTTCGGGCCGATTTCCAGCGCCTTGAACTGCGATGCGATGTGGTCGGGGTGGAATGCCGCAAGAACCTGCTCCTTTTCCTCGGCAGTCATACGGCGGGGGTTTTCGCCTGCAAGGACCTTCGAAAGACGCGCCTCACGGGTGGCTTCCACCTTTTTGATGGATTCAAGCATTTCCTGTGTAAACATCTGTGCGTCCTCCTTATTTCTCAAACACGCGGTTGTTGTACATTTCCTTGAGCTCCTCGGCGGTCTTGCTCATAATATCCTTCAGAGCCGCCTCGCAGTCGCCGCGATCGATCTCGGCAACGCGCTCTAAGAGATGCTGGGTCTCGGGAGCGAGGTACTTACCCGTCAGGCGGCGTGCAAGCAGACCGACCTGGGGATGGGTAATGCCCGCGGGGCAACGCGACGAGCAAACGCCGCACATGACGCAGTCAAACGAAGCCTCGGCGCACTTTTCGTATTCGCCGCGCTGTGCGTAGGCGATATACTGCATAACGTTGAGGTCCTGCGTGCACGCCTTGGTGCAGGCGTTACAGCCGACACAGGCGTAAATTTCGGGGTAAAGCTGCATCATGATCTGCTCGGTGGGCTTTACCTTTTCGATATCGTAGGGCTGCTTTACCAGCGGGAAGAAGGGCAGGGTTGCGATATACATGCCCTCCTCCACCTGCGTCTGGCAGGCAAGGCAGGTCTTCAGCTCGGTCTGACCCTTGATGCGGTAGATGGTAGCGCACGCGCCGCAGAAGCCGCAGCGGCAGCCGACGCCGCGCGTCAGCTGGTAACCGGCGTACTCCATAGCGGTCATGATCGTCAGACGCGCCGGCACCTCATATTTTTTACCGTAGAGGTAAATATTAACCATTTTTTCCATTGCTCAAAACTCCTCTGTTAATATTCGCCGGGCAGTTCGTCCAGCTGATCAAAGCGGAACACAGGGCCATCCTTGCAGACGTACTTGCTGCCGATGTTGCAACGGCCGCACTTGCCCACGCCGCACTTCATACGAAGCTCCATCGTGGTGTAGATCTGCTCCTTCTTGAAGCCAAGCTCCATCAGGCCCCCGAGGGTGAACTTGATCATAATGGGGGGACCGCACATCAGAACGGTTTTCTTCAGGTCGGGATTCAGCTCCTTTGCGTAGGTGGGAACGAAGCCGACGTGACCGTCCCAGTTCTCCTGCTCGCGGTCGATGGTCAGATGTACGTTAAAGCCGGGGGTGTTCATCCACTCGTTCACGATCTCGTCGTAATACACAAGGTCTTCCTTCGAGCGCGAGCCGTAGATGATATCCACCGCGCCGAAGTCGTCGCGGTTGTCGCGCACGTAGTTGATGACCGAGCGCAGAGGCGCCAGACCAATACCGCCCGCGATGAAGAGCAGGTCCTTGCCCTTCAGCTCGTCATGGACGGGGAAGGGACGGCCGTAGGGACCGCGCACAGTGATCATCTGACCCTCCTCCATCGAGTGGAGCCATTCGGTCAGACATCCGCATTTCTTGACGCTGAATTCCATGTATTCCTTGTTGGTGGGGGACGAGGTGATCGAGATCATTGCCTCGCTGACACCGGGAACCGAGAGCATCGCGCACTGACCGGGCTCGTGCTCAAACAGCTTGCCGCCGCCGGGCGCCTCGACACGGAAGGTCTTTACATCGGGGGTCTGCCCCGTGATCTTGGTTACAATACCCGCATAAGGGATCAAAGTTTCTTCCATTATTTATTACCTCCCTTTGCAAGAGTTTTCATTACCTTCACGATGTTCATCGAGATGGGGCACTTGGCAAGGCATCTGCCGCAGCCAACACAGCCGAAGATACCCTCGTTATTTTCGGGGTAGTAGACCAGCTTGTGCATAAAGCGCTGACGGAAGCGCTCCAGCTGGCTGACACGGGGGTTACCGTGTGCCATTTTGGTGAAGTCGGAGTACATGCAGCTATCCCAGCAGCGGAAGCGCTTGATGCCGTGACCCGTATCGAAGTCGCGGATGTCATAGCACTGGCAGGTGGGGCACACGAAGGTGCAGGTGCCGCAGCCAAGGCAGGATTCGGAGAGGGTTGCCCATTCGGGACGGTCAAACAGCTCCTTGGTCAGACCTCCGCCAACGCCCTCGGTGGTAAGACCTGCAAGGGGCAGCTTTTTCAAAAGCGCGCGGGTCTTTTCCTGCTCGGCAAGGGTGGCCTTGTCGTCGGTTTCGGTAAAGAGTGCTGCGTTGTCGGCGATGAAGGCTTCGCCCTTGGCGGTGTTGGCGCGGAAGGTGTAGCCGTCCTCAACCTCGACCACGGTGACGTCACCTGCGGGATTTGCCGCATCAATGCCGAAGGTGGCACAGAAGCAGGTCTCCTCAGGGTGGCGGCAGGCAAGGGTTACCACAACGCCGTGCTCGCGGCGGTTCTTGTAGTAAGTATCGACAGGATCGACCAGATATACACGGTCGAGAATGTCAAAGCTGCGGGCATCGCAGGCGCGCACGCCGAAGATGACGAAATCCTCGCACTCCTCGCGGGAGTCGATGACCTCGATCGATTTGCCCTCCATTTTGAAATCCATCAGGTTTTCGGTCTGGGGGAAGAAGAAATCCTTTGCCGAACGCAGGGTGTTGGTGGCATCGGAGAGCGTTACACCCTCGGTATAGCGGGTGTAATCTGCCTTGCCTGCCGCATTGTCAGCGGGCAGGTAAAGCGCGCCCTTTGCCGCAACGGCGGCAAAGAGATCATACAGCTTTTCACGCGAAAGATGCTTCATTGTTAATTACCTCCTTCGCCGGGCTCGCGGTCATCCTTGCGGAAGGTACCAAGAGGCGGTCTTGCCTCGGGATCGGCACCTGCCTGATAATCGCCGTAGAATTCGTTGATATCCTTGATGAACTTGCGGTTTAAGAGATGCAGCGGGATGTGCTGAGGGCACACGCGCGAGCATTCGCCGCAGTCGGTGCATCTGCCTGCCACGTGGAAGGCACGGATGATGTGGAAGAGGTTCTCCTCAAAGGAGTTGGCAGCTGCCTTGTGTGCCACACCCGAATTGGGGTTGTCGAACACGCACTGCTCGCACGAGCAAGCGGGGCAGACGTTGCGGCAGGCGTTGCAGCGGATGCAACGCGACAGCTCGCCGCGCCAGAAGGCAAAGCGCTCGTCGGGGGTCATTGCCTCCAGCTTAGCAACGGCATCAAAGCGGTTGCAGTCCTCAACGACCTCACCCTCGTCACCGATCAGCTCGTCGTAAATCACGTGCTTCTTGCTCTTGCAGGCAAGGCAACGCTCGGCAGTGGCATCGCCCGCCTTTACGGTCTTGTTGCCGTAAATGGTCTCTACCACGTATTCGCCGTTCTGCATCGTAACACCGGTGATGCCCTTCAGGCCCATATCCTTCAGCTTGTCGATATCAGCCTTGCCGTAGCAGGCGATGCCGATCACGTAAACGTTCTCGCGCTTGATGCGGTGCTCGGCGAGAAGCTGATTGAAGCTGTAGGTATCGCAGGGCTTCAGGAACGCAAGGATCTTGCCCTCTTTGCGGGATTCTTTAATCAAATATTTGGAAAGGTTTGCGCCGCAGAAATCGTTGTAGATAAAGCCGTTCTTCAGCTCGTCAACCGAACGGAAGACTGCGGGGGTCATATCGTAAGGGAACTCGCCTCTGCTCCAGCCGATGACACGGTCGACCGTGCCGTTCTCCAGCAGCTCAATGGCGCGGTTCAGCATCATTGCTTGCATCTCAGGTCCTCCAATCTCTTGTTTTCACCGAGCGCGGCAACGGTTGCGGCAAACTCGTTCATGGTTTTCGAGAATTTTGCGCCCTCGGCTGCCGAGATCCACTCGACACGGGTGCGCTCGCGCTCGATGCCGAGGTAATCCAGCATCGAGAACAGCAACGTCATACGGCGACGGGTAAAGTAGTTGCCGCTGGTGTAGTGGCAGTCGCCGGGGTGGCAGCCTGCAAGGATCACGCCGTCAGCGCCGCGCTGGAAGGCACGCAGAATGAACATGGGGTTCACGCGGCAGGAGCAGGGCACGCGGATGATCTTGACGTCTGCCGGATAGGAAAGACGGGCAGAGCCCGCAAGGTCAGCGCCCGCATAGGAGCACCAGTTGCAGCAGAAGGCTACGATCTTCGGTTTTCTTTCGGTCATTTGCATATCGCATCTACCTCCGCCATGATTTGTTTGTTCGAGAAGCCCTTCAGGTCCATAGCGCCCGAGGGACAAGCCACGGTACAAGCGCCACAGCCCTGGCAGACAGCCTCGTTAACGCTGGCTACGCGGCGCAGGAGCGTGGTGCGGTTGGGACCGCGGAACTCTTTTTCGGAATAGGTGATCGCACCGTAGGGGCAGACCTTTTCACACGACGAGCAGCCGTTACACAGCATTTCGTCGGGGCTGG
>JBGVCY010000061.1:0-7237 GCA_045119135.1 Eubacteriales bacterium
GACGGAATGATCGTCATCGGCGGCTCGGAAAGCTCGAATACCAAAAAGCTTTACGAGATCTGCCGTGATATCTGCCCCGACACCGTTTGGGTAAGAACGCGCGCCGACCTTTCGCTGGTAAGACCGTTTGCATTGACCCACAGCAAAGTTGGGTTAGCCGCCGGGGCATCGACCCCGCCGGAAATCATTGAGGAGGTACAGAAAACAATGAGCGAAAAACAAACCTTTGCAGAACTGCTTGATAGCGCAACTATCAAAACTTTACATACAGGAGAAATCGTCACCGGTACCGTAACGCACGTGTCGGATACCGAGTTGCAGTTGGACCTCGGAACCAGCGTTACCGGTTACATCAAGGCTGAACGCGTGACCGACGATCCTTCTGTAAAGTTGACCGAGGCTTACCATGTAGGCGACGTGGTCGAGGCGAAAGTCATTCGCGTCAGCGATATGGAGGGCGTGGCTGAGCTGGATAAGCGCCGCGTTGACTCGGGCAAGAATTGGGCAAAAGTTGTTGAGGCAAAAGAGGCAGGCACCGTGCTTGAGGCAACCGTTTCCGATGTTGTCAAGGGCGGCGTGATCGTCTTCGTGTTCGGCAACCGTGTCTTCATCCCCGCATCCCAGTCGGGTGTGGCAAAGGATGGCGACCTTGCTCCCCTGAAGGGCACCACTGTTAAATTCAAGATTATCGAGACCAAAGAGCCCGGCAACAAGGCAATCGGCTCGATCCGTGCGGTACTGCGTGAGGAGCGCCGCGCACTTGAGGAGGCGTTCTGGGCAGAGATCGAAGAGGGCAAGACCTACACCGGCGCTGTGAAGAGCATGACCAGCTACGGTGCATTCATCGATCTTGGCGGTGTTGACGGTATGGTTCACACCAGCGAGCTTTCCTGGAAGCGCATCAAGTCCCCCGCTGAGGTTCTTTCGGTTGGCGACACCGTTACCGTTTTCGTGAAGTCCTTCGACCGCGAAAAGAAGCGCATCTCGCTTGGCTACAAGACCGAGGAGTCGAACCCCTGGTTCATCTTCACCACCAACTACGCTGTGGGTGACGTTGTTCCCGTTAAGATCGTCAGCATGATGCCCTTCGGTGCATTTGCCGAGATCATTGACGGCGTTGACGGCCTGATTCACATCTCGCAGATCGCTATGACCCGCATCGGTAAGCCCGCTGACGTGCTTGAGATCGGTCAGAACGTTGATGCAAAGATCATCGAGATCGACAACGACAAGCAGAAGGTCAGCCTTTCGATCCGCGCTCTTCTTGAGGAGGTTGCTGCCGCTGAGGAAGCAATGCCCGAGGATGCTGTTGAGGCTGTTGAGGAATAATTTTCTTGCAAAAAAGACCCCGTTTCGGGGTCTTTTTTGTATAAAAAATCGGGAAAGTGCATTGACACCGCCTTTTTATCGTGCTATAATAAATTATAAGTTTACGCTTATAAAATGATTTTGGTAAGAAGGAAGGTGCGGAACATGGAAATTGCAATTATTGCGGCTGACAACAAAAAGGAACTGATGACCCAATTCTGTATCGCCTATTGCGGCATTTTAAGTAAACACAATCTGTCCGCAACCAGCATCACAGCAAAATACATTTCCGAGGCAACCGGCCTGAATATCGAGCGTATGCTTGCAGGAGAGCAGGGCGGTGAACAGCAAATCGCAACCCGTATTGCCTATGATGAGATCGATATTCTCCTCTTTTTCCGTGACACGCGCCCCAATCAGCCCTTTGCGGAAGAGGATAATGCACTGTTGCTTGCCTGCGACCGTTACAACATTCCCGTGGCAACCAACATCGCCACTGCCGAGGTGCTGATCACGGCACTGGATCGCGGCGACCTGGATTGGAGAAACTTCCTCAACCCCAGAAGCGAATATAACCGCAACAAAAAGAAGATCTGATGCGGTCGGAACACGTTTGGAAGAACCCCTTTGCACAGAGAGAGGGCGGCAGCTGAGATGCCCTTCAAAGAGTCTTGCAAATACCAACCGACTGTTTAATTGCATAAAGATAATGAGTGAAACTTTCGGGTGGAACCGTGCGGATATCATCCACACCCCGAACGACCGCGGTCGTTCGGGGTGTGTTTTTTATAAAATTCTCACATAAAGGAGGAGATTTTGATATGTTTCAGGTAAAATTTCAGGACAAAGTAATGCAATTCGAAGCCCCTTTGTCGGTCTTTGATGCCGCAAAGGAAGCCGAGCTTGTCAGCCGCGAGGTGCTTGCTGCCGAGGTGAACGGTAAGGTCGTCGGTATGACCGAGGTGCTGAAGGCGGATGCCGACGTGAAGCTGTTGACTTTTGCCGATGCGGCAGGCCGTCACGTCTTCCGTCACACCGCATCGCATATCCTTGCGCAGGCAGTCAAACGCCTGTTCCCCGAGGTCAAGCTGACCATCGGCCCCGCCATTGAGGATGGCTTTTACTATGATTTCGACAGCGACACCCCCTTTAGTGCCGATGTGCTTGCTAAGATCGAGGCGGAGATCAAGAAGATCGTAAAGGAAAACCACAAGATCGAGCGTTTTGAGCTGCCCCGCGCCGAGGCAATCGCGCTGATGCAGGAGAAGGGCGAGCCTTATAAGGTGCAGCTGATCGAGGAGCTGCCCGAGGATGCGGTGATCAGCTTCTACCGTCAGGGCGAGTTTACCGACCTTTGCGCAGGCCCCCACCTGTTTTCTACGGGTGCCGTCAAGGCAATCAAGCTGACGCAGTGCACGGGCGCTTATTGGAAGGGCGACCAGAAAAACAAGATGCTGCAGCGCGTATACGGCGTTGCATTCCCCTCGAAGGATGCCTTGAAGGAGCATCTTGAAGCGCTGGAAGAGGCAAAAAAGCGCGACCATAACAAGATCGGCAGAGAGCTTGGCTACTTTACTACGGTCGACGTGATCGGTCAGGGCTTGCCCATTCTGCTTCCCAAGGGCGCACGCACCATTCAGATCCTGCAGCGCTGGATCGAGGATGAGGAGCAAAAGCGCGGCTATTTGTTGACCAAGACTCCCCTGATGGCAAAGCGCGATCTTTATAAGATCTCGGGTCACTGGGATCACTATCGCGACGGTATGTTTATTCTGGGCGATGCCGATGACGAGAGCAAGGAATGCTTTGCTCTGCGCCCGATGACCTGCCCCTTCCAATATCAGGTATTCCTGAACAAAAAGCGTTCTTACCGCGAGCTGCCGATGCGCTTGGGCGAGACCTCGACACTGTTCCGCAACGAGGACAGCGGCGAGATGCACGGCTTGATCCGTGTCCGTCAGTTCACCATTTCCGAAGGACATCTGATCCTGCGCCCCGAGCAGCTGGAAGAGGAATTCAGAGGCTGTCTGGAGCTTGCCAAATATTGCCTTGATACCGTCGGTATGCTGGAAAACTGCAGCTTCCGTTTCTCGCAGTGGGACCCTGCCCGCGCAGGCATTAAATACGAGGGAACGGCAGAGCAGTGGGAGCATGCGCAAACGGTTATGGGTAAAATCCTTGATAACCTTGGTGTGAAGTATGAGATCGGTATTGACGAAGCTGCCTTCTATGGCCCGAAGCTGGATATTCAGTACAAGAACGTGTTTGGTAAAGAGGATACCATCGTTACCATTCAGATCGATATGCTGCTTGCCGAGAAGTTCGGTATGGAGTATGTGGATACCGACGGACAGATGAAGCTTCCTTATATCATTCACCGTACCTCGCTTGGCTGCTACGAGCGTACGCTTGCTTATTTGATTGAGCGCTATGCAGGCGCTCTGCCCACGTGGATGTCGCCCGAGCAGGTGCGTGTCCTGCCCATCGGCGACGAGCATATCGATTACGCCTATGAGGTCAAGCGCCAGCTTGAGGCAGAAGGCCTGCGCGTGGAGGTGGATGACCACAACGAGACCATTGGCAAGAAGATCCGCAATGCACAGCTGGAAAAGCTGCCCTATATGCTGATCGTTGGTGCCAACGAGGTTGAGGCAAAGACGGTTGCCGTTCGTTCCCGTAAGGATGGCGACCAGGGCGCAATGCCCGTTGCCGACTTCGCGGCTGCGATCCTTGCTGAAATCAAGGAAAAGAGAAGATAACAAAAAAGCGAGGTTGCCAACAGGCAGCCTCGCTTTTTATTGTTCGGTATTGATGTCAAGACCGATAAAGAAATCTTCAAACGTGCATTGATAAATCTTTTTTAGCTCGATCAAAACACTGATGCGCACATTTAATTCACCCGCCTCGTACTTGGCGTAGGCGCTTCTTGCAATATCGCAGCCGCGCCGCTGCAATTCCGCACACAGCTTTTCTTGCGAAATGCCGTGCTTGTCACGAAGTGTACGCAAATTGTCACCTATTCTTCTGTCTCGACGGAGTTTTTGTTCCATCGGATCATCACCTCACTAAAATTGACCAATATTGGTTGCAACCAATAATATTCTATGTTATAATATGTTTGGATATTGTCCGTGATATTGGTCAACTTTTGAAAGCGAGGAGTAAAATTATGGTTTGTTGCGTAACAGGGCATCGCCCGAAGGGCTTTCCTTTTCCGTATGACAACACGTCGTCTGCTTACAAAGACTACCTTTTGGCACTGGAAAAGAAGGTGCAGGATTTAATGGCGCGCGGATTTGATGTTTTTCTTGTAGGTATGGCACAGGGGGTTGACATGGATTTTGCCGCCGCTGTTTTGAACGAGAAAAAGCATAACAATGCGATAACGTTAGAGGCGGCTATCCCGTGTCCTGATCAAACAAGAGGGTGGGGAATAAAGGAGAAGCTTCGATATCGCTCAATACTCAGGCACTGCACGGGAAAGAAGCTTGTTTCAAGCACATACCATAACGGCTGTATGCAGGCACGAAATATGTATATGGTTGATCGCGCAGATTTGGTGATTGCGGTATGGAACGGCGAAAGACACGGTGGCACTTGGAATACGATTTCGTATGCAAAAAAACAGGGTAAACCCATAGAATATATTTACTTAAAGGATTTTTAATAAACAAAAAGAGGTTGCCATAGGCAACCTCTTTTTGTACAGTCAGGTGAGTTGAGGGTGAAAATTACTTCAGCTCAACAGTAGCGCCGGCCTCTTCAAGAGCCTTCTTGATGTTCTCAGCCTCTTCCTTGGAAACGCCTTCCTTGATAGCCTTAGGAGCAGCCTCAACAAGGTCCTTAGCGTCCTTCAGACCAAGACCGGTGATCTCGCGAACGGCCTTGATAACGTCAAGCTTCTTAGCACCGAAGGAAGCGAGGATAACATCAAACTCGGTCTTCTCTTCAGCAGCGGGAGCAGCAGCGCCGGGAGCTGCAACAGCAGCAACGGGAGCAGCGGAAACGCCGAACTCTTCTTCAACAGCCTTAACAAGCTCGTTCAGCTCGAGCAGGGTAAGACCCTTAATTTCTTCAACAATAGCAGTAATCTTTTCGGTAGCCATTTTAAATTTACCTCCTGAAATAGATGAATTTTATTTTGCGCGAAACCGTCACGCAACGGTGTTAAGCTGCATTATTCTGCAGCGGGAGCCTCCTCGCCCTGTTTGTCGATGATCGCCTGAATTGCGTAAGCGAAGCCGTACAGGGGAGACTGGATGCTGCCAAGGAACTTGGCAATAAGGGTTTCCTTCGAAGGAATGTCAGCCAGAGCGTTGACCGTAGCGGCGTCGATGACGGCACCGTCAAGGTAACCTGCAAGGATCTGGAAGCTTTCAACCTTATCGGCGAACTTCTTCAGGACCTTTGCGGGAGCAACCGCGTCTTTTTCACTGATGGCGATAGCAGTCATACCGTTGAGGTAGGGCTTCATGTCGCCGTAACCAACCATGTCGCAAGCGCGGCCGGTCAGAGTGTTCTTTACAACGGTGTAACGAACGCCTGCCTCGCGGAGCTCTTTACGCATTTTGGTGTCATCCTCTACCGAGATACCCTGGTAGTTAACCAGAACGCCGGATACCGAATTGCGGATAAGCTCTGCAAGCTCGGCAACAGCCTTCTGTTTTTGTTCAAGGATTACTTTGCTGGGCATTTTTGTTTTCACCTCCCTGGATAAAATGAATATAAAAAAATCTTTCTCCCGACAAGGCACACGCCCGCACGAAGAAAGATCACACTTCTAAATATAGAGAGATGAAATCGATCCTCGGCAGGAGAGCTGCGCGAACGCCGCCTTTACGGGAACCTGCTGTCTTTGCATAACGGAAGCATTATACCACGCGCCGAAGTTGTTGTCAAGTGGTTTTTGAAAAAAAGTTCAAAAAAGCAAAAACCGCGCCGATTTCGGCGCGGTTTATTCGGTTTTAATCTTCTTTTGCTAAGAAAGGATCCACTGCGCGCGTGCCTACGTAAAGGGCGAAGGCGATCAGAAGGAGATCAATGCCAAGCGCAAAGACATCGTTGTAAATGCCTGCAAGGAAGGCATTGGTGTTTGAGATTCCTGTCGTAGCACACAGAAAGAAGCAGATCGCCGAGAGTACACCAAGCCCGCGCGGGCGGGGACGGCCGATCAAGATCCGCAGCTCGAAGAGCATATACAGCATCAGCGAAAGCAGGGCAAGATGCAGTGAGAACTTGTGCGGCGCGTTCATCGGCGTGTAAAGATCGAAATAGGTGATCGACAATAGGCACGCGGCGGCAAGAATGACACCGTAGCCGCAAAGCAGCAGCGTTTTGGCAGGGGGATTCTGCGCAAGAAACTGAAAGCCGAAAAAGATCGCGGTTGCCAACAGCAGGAAAAGACACAGCACCGAAAGAATCGCGGGGGCAGAGAGCACTGCGATATGGGCGATCAGAATGGCTGCCATAGCAATGGCGGCAAGGGTGGCAATGCCT
Organism: Eubacteriales bacterium; assembly: GCA_045119135.1. Taxonomy (GTDB): domain Bacteria; phylum Bacillota; class Clostridia; order Oscillospirales; family CAG-272; genus Firm-07. The sequence continues at coordinate 6,805 of JBGVCY010000061.1, forward strand.
GTGGCAATCAGACTCGCCAAGGAAAGGGGCGGGCGCCCCGTGGGCAGAGTGCCGCGCTTGACAAAAAAAGGAAGCGAGAAAGCTGCAAGCAGAGCAATTCCTTCTATTATATAAAAGGCGGTCACAAGGGGGGAGCCTTCGCGGAAGTAACCGATATCGGCGTCAAAGGCGGTGGTCAGTGCAAGCGTCCGCAGGATCGTGGCGCAAAGCGTCAGTGCCGCGGCGGCAAGCAGGTACATGCGGAAGGGGAGGGGAAAGCGTTTCAAGGGCGGTTCTCCTTTCGTGCGGCAAAGCCGTCACTTCTATTATAACAGAAAAACTCAACAAAGCAAGCGGATGATGGATTTTTTTGTACAAACTTTTTCTTGACGTTAGAGTAAAATATTGTTGCTTAATCTCTATAAGACAACAAAACGGAGCGAATTTTGCCAAA
>JBGVCY010000062.1:0-5346 GCA_045119135.1 Eubacteriales bacterium
CTACGGCCGATGCTCCCGCTATCGTTCGTATCGGTAACGGCACCAATAATTACGGCACTGCAACCATTTACGGCGGCACCTTCGTTGCCGATTATACCGACGTTGGCGCTATCTTTACTGTTGCCGATTCGGCTGCAGGCACTCTTACCTTGAGTGCTTACAGCGCATACGGCATGGCTTCCTTCTCCTCTATTGGCGGCACCGCTACCGAATACGAAAATGCTTCGAAGACCAAGAGCGAGAATTCGATTGTGATTTACAGCGATGCTACCATCCGTATTAAGTCTAACGATGTAGCAAATTCGGGTATCCGCTTCACCTCTTACGTTTCGAAGGGCTTTATCGATTACGTTACTTCCGTAAAGGATGACAGCACCGAGGTCACCTACGGTACGGCGGTTGTTCCTGTTAAGTATCTGTCGGGTATCCGCTACTTCTCGCTTGAGACTGTTACGAATGCACTGAACATCCCCGCAACCGAAGCAGGCATGCTTGCTGATGAAAACGGCGGTATCTTCATCCGTGCTTCGATTTACAACCTGCCCCACTATTCGAACGGCGGAACCGAGATGACCTATCTTGATGAGTACGCCTTCATCGTTTACGCCACCTACGTAATGGATGGTGTAACCATGACGCACTACGCTCCTTACCAGACCATCAACATGGCAGCCGTTGCTGATGCCGAGCTTGAGGATACTGCTGAGGAAGAGGGTGGTGCATACATTTACCTTGATTCTGCAACCGGTCTTTACAGCAAATATCACTACGGTCAGCGCACCGTTCTGAAGGCTTATGCTGAGGACTATGCAAATGCAGCTTCGGTTGGCGGCGTTGAGTACCTCAAATTTGAGGATGCTCTTGCAGCCGCACAGGATGGCGACACTGTCACGATTCTGAAGGATATTACCCTTCACCTTGACACCGTTACCCTTGACAAGTCGATCACTATTGATGGTCAGAACCACACCATCACGGTCAGCCAGAAAATTGCTGCACATGCATTCAACATCACCAACGGTGCTAACGTTGTAATCAAGGATCTGAACGTTACTCACCTTGGCGAATCCACCTACGCGCATGCAATCTTTAAGATCACCAATACAACTGACAGCATTGCTAACCTTACCGTTACCGGCGGCACCTACGAGGCACAGGGCGTTATCGCTTACCTTGAGGGTTGCGCAGGCTCCACTGTCACCCTGAATGCTCCCACCTTTAACACCAGAGGTGCAAATGCAGATCAGAAGCAGGCAGCTCCCGTTCTTGTAAACGCAGCTATGACCTTGAACATTAACGGCGGTTCTTACAAGGCTTCTCAGCCTCTCTCCGGCAACGCACTCCGCATTTTGAATACTAATGCAGTTGTTACCATCAACGGCGGTACCTTTGTTGCTTGCGGTCCTTACGCAATCTCTAACGCAGTAGGCGCTGACCTTTTCGGCGAGGACACCGCAGAGTGCAAGGATTATACTACCGCTAAGGTTGAATACGCAACAACCGACAAGGCATTTGAGGTCGGTGGCAAGGTTTACAACACTTGGGCTAAAGCTCTTGCCGCAGTTGCAGACGGCGGAACCATCAAGATTCTGAAGAACTTCGCTTCTTCGGATGCATTGACCATCGCAAAGAACATCGTTATCGACGGTGGCAACTTCACCTGGACGAAGTCGGGCAACACTCATGCCTTTACTCTTGCTGAGGGTGTAACCTTGACGGCTAACAACTTCAACGTTATCAACAATGGTACCGGCGACTGGGCATCTGCTGTATTCCTTCTGGACAAGACCTCTACTCTGAATGTAAACGGTGGCTCGTACAATGCATGGGCTATGGTCATTCAGGCCAATACCACTACTGTTGCTCCTGTAATCAGCGTTGACGGTTCTACCTTCGAGATTCGCAAGACCTCCGGTACTGCTAACGCAGCTCCTATCATGCTGGACTGCGCTGCAACGCTGACGGTTAACAACTCCACCTTCATTACGAACCACACTGGCAACTATGCATTCCTGCGTGCCGGTAAGGCAGCAACGATCACCTTGACCGGTACCATTACCGTTAAGGCTCCTGCACAGGGCAAGTATGTTACGGATGAAACTCTTGGCAACGTTTACGGTATTTACACTACCGGCTTCACCGGCACCATCACTGGTCTTGCGAACGTTGTTTTCCAGCTTCCCGCTACTGAGGAATAATTTGATATTCCTTAACACTAAAGTTATTCTTTAGTAACCCCGCAGAGGGTCGCGCAAGCGACCCTCTGTTTTTTTGCCTTCCCCTTAGCGGTTTGGTGCGTTATCCGAGTTGTATTATGCCAAAAACGGGCCGTCTAGGACGACGGTCCCTACGGGTTGGTGCGATTTTCTCTTGTGCGTTGAAAGATTTGCCAACTCTTTTTCTCTTTCCTCTTGCATTTTCTTTTTCGTTGTGCTATAATAATTTGGTATAAAGAAATGCGATGACAAAGCTTGCCCGCTTTCATCACGCCGCACAGAGAAGGTTGCCATTGGCTGAAAGCAACCCCCGCGCGAAGGCTCAGGCGTTTCCCTTTCGAGCAGATGCAATCAAAACGGCTGATCCCCGCTCATAGTTGCATACGGCTGACCCCGTTACAGGTTATTGAGAGTTGGCATTTTGCCTTCAATCGGGTGGTACCGCGAGCGAATTTCGCCTCGTCCCGTTTTTTCGGGGCGGGCTTATTTTTTTTGCCTGTTCCCCATCAAGTTCAGGAACAAAAGAAAGGAACAAACCAATGAAACAGACTCTTGAAAACATCAGAGCTGCCGCACTTGCCGAGCTTTCTGCGGACAATGCCGATATCGAGCAGATCCGTGTGCGCTATCTTGGCAAAAAGGGCGAGCTGACTGCCGTTCTGCGCGGCATGGGTGCACTTACCCCTGAGGAGCGCCCCGTTGTAGGTCAGATGGCAAACGAGGTGCGTGCCGCCATCGAAGCCGCCATTACCGAAAAAGCAGCCGCCGCCAAGGAAAAGGCGCTTGCCGCACAGCTTGCCGCCGAGCGACTTGACGTCACCATGCCCGGTGAGGCTATTCGTATGGGTCACCAGCATCCTCTGACGCGCGTACAGCGTGAAATGGAAGAGATCTTTATCGGTCTCGGCTTCCAGATTGCAGAGGGTCCCGAAGTGGAGTACGATTACTACAACTTCCAGGCACTCAATATTCCCGAAAACCATCCCGCGCGCGACACGCAGGATACCTTTTATATTACCGATAACATTCTCCTTCGTTCGCAGACCTCGCCCGTTCAAGTGCGCGTCATGGAGCAACAGAAGCCCCCGATCCGTGTCATCTCGCCCGGTCGCGTGTACCGCTCGGATGCGCTGGATGCAACCCACTCGCCCCTTTTCCAGCAAATGGAAGGCCTTGTGGTTGATAAGGGCATTACCATGAGCGATCTGAAGGGCACGCTGGAGACCTTTGCCCGCCGCTTCTTTGGCGAGGATACCAAGATCCGCTTCCGTCCCCACCACTTCCCCTTTACCGAGCCTTCTGCCGAGGTCGACGTTTCCTGCTTCGCTTGCGGCGGCAAGGGCTGTCGCGTTTGCAAGGGCGAGGGCTGGATTGAAATTCTGGGCGCGGGTATGGTTCACCCCTTCGTGCTGAAGAATTGCGGCATCGACCCCGAGGTTTACAGCGGCTTTGCCTTTGGTATGGGCATCGAGCGCGTAGCAATGAAGCATTACGGCATTGACGATATCCGTCTTTTCTATGAAAACGACGAGCGTTTTCTTGGGCAGTTCTGACGGGAGGAGTAAAACATGAATCTTTCTATGAAATGGCTGGCGGATTTTGTTGACGTCAGCGACGTAAAAATTACCGATTATTGCGACAGAATGACCCTCACGGGCTCTAAGGTTGAGGGTTATGAGGAACTTGGCGCCGAGATCCAAAACGTGGTTGTGGCGCGCATTAAAAAAATCGTTCCGCACCCCGATAGCGACCATCTGCTGATCTGCACGATGGATATCGGCACGGGCGAGGACACCCAGATCGTAACGGGTGCTTCGAACGTATTTGAGGGTGCGATCGTTCCCGCAGCTATCCCCGTGGCAAAGCTGCCCGGTGACGTTACCATTAAGGCAGGCAAGCTGCGCGGCGTTCCTTCGAACGGTATGCTCTGCTCGTTCGGCGAGCTGGGTCTGACTGCGCACGAATGCCCCGGCAAAGAGGAAAACGGCATTCTGATTCTTGACGAGTCCTTTGCCGACAAGATCGGCGGCGACATCCGCACTGCGCTGATGCTGGACGACACCAAGGTGGAGTTTGAGATCACCTCGAACCGTCCCGATTGCCTGTCCGTCATCGGTCTTGCACGTGAGACTGCGGTCTCCTTTGACCGCGAATGGGAAGCTCCTGCCCCCGTGGTACAGGGTGCGGGCGACGGAGACAAGATCGAAAACTACCTGTCGGTTGCCATCGAAGCGCCCGATCTTTGCTATCGCTATGCCGCAAAGGTCGTAAAGAACGTGCGCATTGCGCCCTCGCCGATGTGGCTGCGTATGCGCCTCTTTGCCGCAGGCGTGCGCCCCATCAACAACATCGTTGACATTACCAACTACGTCATGCTCGAATACGGTCAGCCGATGCACGCTTTTGATTACACCTCGCTGGACGGCTCTGCCATTCGCGTACGCCGTGCAGCTGACGGCGAGAGCTTCCGCTCGCTTGACGACATCGATCACACGCTGGATTCCTCAATGCTGGTGATCGCCGATGAGAAAAAAGCCTGCGCGCTTGCAGGCGTTATGGGCGGTGCCAACAGCGAGATTCTTGACACCACCAAGACCGTTGTCTTTGAATCGGCTTGCTTTAACGGCGGTTCGGTGCGTGTAACCGCACAGAAAAACGGTATGCGTACCGAATCCTCGGCACGCTTTGAAAAGGGTCTTGATCCCGAAAACTGCTATGCCGGTCTAATGCGCGCGTGCGAGCTTGTCGAGCTGCTTGACGCAGGTGACGTGGTTGACGGTATCATTGACGTTTATCCCACCAAGCCCGAGGCAACCGTGCTTCCCTTCGAGCCTGAGCGTTACAACGCCTTCCTTGGCATGAATATTTCGCGCGAGGAAATGGTAAAGATCCTTTCGCAGCTGGATTGCAAGGTTGAGAATGGCAAGATTTACGTACCCTCGTTCCGTGCCGATCTTGCCTGTATGAACGATATTGCCGAGGAAATTATGCGTATCCACGGATACGATCAGATCCCCTCGACCAAGATCTGTGCCGAAACCACCGAGGGCGGTCGCAGCCCGAAGCAGCAGTTCCGCGTGGATACCGAAAATCTGCTGTACGGCATGGGCGTGGATGAGATTCAGACCTT
>JBGVCY010000063.1:0-8977 GCA_045119135.1 Eubacteriales bacterium
GGTTTCGTGGATCCCTTCGATCGAGGGCGGAATAAACAGACCGATCACGATACTGACGATCAGCATCAAAATCAGGAAGGAAGTGCCGCAACGGGGGTGAAAACGGCTCTGCTTGCGCACGTTTTCAACCGTCAGAGGCAACCCGTTTTCGTAACAAAAGATGGTCTTATGCTCGGCACCGTGATACATAAAGGTGCGGCGAATATCCTTCATCAAGGAGACCAGCGCCATATACGCCACCAGAACGGCGATCTTCAAAACGCCCTCGAATATCGAACGCAGATAACGGTTATCTGCCGCCCAATCAGGTAAAACGGGCTTGAGAAGCGAATACAGGAAGGAAGGCAACCAGATAAAAAGTCCCACGGCAAGCAATACGCCAAGCACGGTGGCAATCGTGGTGATGACAGCCATTGTCACCTTACCAACACCGCCCTCGGATGCTTTCTTCTCTTTTTTCTGCTCTTCTGCCGTGACATCAGCGACGGGCTTCTCTTCCTCGGCAGGCGCTTCTGCGATCGGCTCTTCCATCGAAATCTCAGCAGAGCGCATCAGATATTTATAGCCCGTCAGCATAGAATCGATAAAACCGAACACGCCGCGTATAATGGGCAGACGGCAAATGCGCGGTCTTTTTTTGGTGGGATTTTCCGACTCCTCAAAATGAATCTCGCCATTGGGGCGGCGCACCGCCATAGCGCTTTTTTGAGGTCCGCGCATCATAATGCCTTCCATCAGCGCCTGACCGCCGATTGAGGTCTTGCGCATCGGACAAGCTTTTTCCTTTTTGCTCATCGATAATTCCTTTCGGTAAAAGAAAATGCCGCAACCGCCCCTTGCGGGGCGGCACTGCGGCTGTTGGGTGTCATTTCTTAGCGCCCTTTTCAGGGAATGCCATTTTCATCTGACCGCCTTGTTCCTTTTTGTGTTTTTCCAGCAGCTTCTGAATGCGCTTAACGGGATTCAGCAGCTCGCTGATGGTTTCGTCGTGGTTGAGGGTGTCAATGATGTATGCAACATATTTGCACATATTGACCTCAGCGTACCACTCTTTCGACAGAAGCTCGGGCGTGCGGTACACCAGGTTGGTGGTAAAGATGCGGGTGAAGATACCGTCTTCGTATGCTTTGTCGAACTTTTCAAGGCCGTCGGTAAAGAGACCGAAGGCGGCGAAAGCGAAGATACGCTTAGCGCCCTTTTCCTTCAACTGAACGGCAACGTCGATGATCGAATCACCCGACGAAATCATATCGTCGACAATGATGATGTCTTTGCCTGTAAGATCGCGGCCGAGGTACTCGTGTGCTTCGATGGGGTTTCTGCCGTTGACAATCTTGGCGTAGTTGCGGCGCTTATAGAACATACCGATATCGATACCCATCACCGAGGAATAATAGGTGCAACGGTTCATTGCGCCCTCGTCGGGGGAGATGATCATCAGATCTTCTTTATCAATCGAGATGTCGGGGAAATGACGCACCAGCGCCTTGATCATCTGATAGGTGGGATGTACATCCTCGAAGCCGCAAAGCGGGATGGCATTCTGCACGCGGGGGTCGTGTGCATCAAAGGTGATGATGTTTTTAATGCCCATTTTCTCAAGCTCCTGCAGCATCAGTGCGCAGTCAAGAGATTCACGTGCCGAGCGCTTGTGCTGGCGACCCTCGTAAAGCATAGGCATAATGACCGATACACGGCGCGCCTTACCTGCAACAGCGGCAATCACGCGCTTGAGATCTGCAAAGTGGTCATCGGGGCTCATCGGAACGCGTTGTCCGTACATTTTATAGGTAACGCCATAGTTAAAGGGGTCACAGAAAATGTAAATGTCGTGACCGCGCATCGACTGGTGCAAAAGCGCCTTACCCTCACCCGTACCGAACACGGGGGCAATCGGCAGTTGCAAGGAACGATTCATCACCGCCGTGTCTTCTCCACTCTTTGAGGTAGTAGTCGACCTGGGTAACGAACTGCTCACTGCCCGTCATACCAATGACACTCAAATCTCCGTAAAGTGGATCCTTCATTGTAAATCCTCCGCGCGCAAGTTTTTATGAAATTGTGCTTATATCACTAACGGATATATTATACCATACAATTTTATTTTTGAAAAGACTTTTTTGGCGAAAAAGTGTCTTTCTTGGCGTTTTCTCCAAATCGTAGATTTTGGGGTCTTTTTCATCGTAGATTTTTGCCAAAAAGGTACAAGAAAAACAAATTACTTCAATTCCACCACAGTCTCGCCGCCATCACCCTCGCCGTACTGACCGATGCGGAAGGTTTTTACGCGGCTATCCTTCTTTAGATATTTCCAGAGCGCAAGGCGCAAAGCACCCGTTCCCTTTCCGTGGATCAGGCGCACCGTATGAAAGCCCGCAAGGACGGCGGTATCGAAATACTTATCCACCATAAACCACGCCTCATCGCCCGTTTTGCCGCGCAGGTCGATCTCATCACTGAATTCGCGTGAAACGTTGGCTCTAAAATCACGCACCGAGGTCTTTTTGCCTCCTGCCGAGGAAACGCTTGCTTCCTCTTCAACAAGGCGCAGATTGGAAACCCTTGAGCGCGTTTTCATAATGCCTGCCTGTACGGTCACATTGCCGCTGTGATCGGGATCGGAGAGCAGAACGCCCTGCTTATCGATATCCACCAGATACACGGTATCACCTTTGCGAAGGGGGCGCGGCAATACGTAGGATTCGTTGCTTCTCTCCTCAACGGGATTGAAGCGCGACTCGTTCTCGCGCAGGTGTGCGCGGACGGCACGGCGCGTGGCATCCAGTGCATCTCCCAGTTGCTCGCTTTCGCGCTGACGGCGCACCTCCTCCAGCTGTGCAAACACAAAGTCGCTTGAAGCGCGTGCGCTTTCCACCAATGCCGTCGCCTTGCTCTGCGCACTTTCCAGCGCGCGGTCGGCATCCCGCTTTTTGCGCTTGACCTCGGCATCCACCTCGGCACGCTGTGCCTCAAACAGGGCGCGCAGGCGCTCTGCCTCGGCGCGGTCGCGCTCCATCAGCAGGCGTGCCTGCTCCAATTTTTCAATGACTTCCTCAAATCGGCGGTTCTCCCCGCTGATCATTGCCTTTGCATCGCTGACAACGCGCTCCGGCAATCCCAGCTTTTCGGAAATGGCAAAGGCATTGGATTTACCGGGTGTGCCGATGATCAGGCGGTAGGTGGGACGCAGGGTGGCAACATCGAACTCGCAGGATGCGTTCTGTACGCCCTCGGTATCCAGCGCAAATGCCTTGAGCTCGGCATAGTGCGTAGTCGCCGCCGACAGCGCACCGTGACGGCGCACCTCGGAAATAATGGCAACGGCAAGCGCCGCACCCTCGACAGGGTCGGTGCCTGCACCAAGCTCGTCAAACAGCACCAGCGCACGGGGCGTGAGACGATTGACGATCGATACGATATGCACCATATGCGACGAGAAGGTGGAAAGCGATTGCTCGATGCTCTGCTCGTCGCCAAGGTCAACCAGTATACGGTCAAACAGGCAAAGCGACGACCCCTCGTCAGCGGGGATGAACAGACCCGATTGCGCCATCAGCGCGAAAAGTCCAAGTGTCTTTAAGGTAACTGTTTTACCACCCGTATTGGGACCTGTGATGATCAGCGTATCCCATTCTCCGCCAAGCGAAACCGTGATCGGCACCACGCGATCGGGGTCAATCAGCGGGTGACGCGCACGCTTGAGGTTCACGCGGCGCTCGCGTGTGATCTCGGGTCTTGTTGCCTTCATTTTCTCTGCCAGCTTGCCGCAGGCAAAGATAAAGGCAAGCTCGGAAATGTTCTGATAGTTCAGCGAAAGGGCGCCCATGATCGATGCCACGGCACCCGAAAGCTCAAGCAGGATACGATCAATCTCGTGCTGCTCCTTGGCTTCCAGCATGCGCAGCTCGTTATTGGCATCCACTACTGCCATCGGCTCGACAAAGATGGTCGCGCCCGAGGATGAGGTATCGTGGATCAGACCCTTGATCTCGTTCTTGCTCTCCACACGCACGGGAATGACATAGCGACCGCCGCGCATGGTAACGATGTTTTCCTGCAGTGCCTTGGCATAGGTACTGCTGGTGATATAGTGCTGCAAGGTTTCTTTAATGCGGTTGTTGGTGTGGCGGATCTTGCGACGGATATCGGCAAGCGCGGGGCTTGCCTCATCGGCGATCACATCCTCAGAAACGATGGCACGGGCGATGCGATCCTCCAATTTGCGGTCGGGCAACAGGCGCTCAAAGATCTCGTCAAGCACAGTATCAAAATGTCGGTTGGTGCGAATATATTCCAGCAGTCCGCGCGCGGTCCGCAAAAGATTGGCAATATCCAAAAGCTCGCGCGTGGTAAGTGTTGCGCCCTTTCCCGCGCGCTCCAGCGCATCGGTGGGGTCAACCACCATGCCGAAGGACGGCATACCCTTGTCACCAAGAAGCAGCAAGGCATCGCCCGTTCTTGCAAGGCGCGCTGTTACCCCTTCCTCGTCGTCATCGGGCAACAGCGCAAGCGCCCGTTCACGCGCGCCCGATGTGGGCGCGCAGGCGGCAAGCATTGCCAGCACCTTGTCATATTCGAGTGTTGTGCGTGTTTTTTCTTCGTTCAGCATAATTCCCTATTTTCGCGGCGGCACAATAGCCGTCAGTTTTTTATAATTTTCCAGCGTGGGGAAGCCACGCTCCAGGTGGTGCAGCAGATACGCCTCGGCAATATCGCCCAGATACGAAAGCGACAGCTCGTCTGAAAGGCGAAAAGAAAAGACACGCTTTTCCTCGGCACCCGCTACGTAAGAAAGCGCCGCACGCACACCCAAAGGCAGTGGCAAATAAAGCGCACGATCACCAAATTCATCCACCGCATCGGGGGGCAACAGTCCCCTTGCGCGTTCGGCACACGAAAGGCAAAGCGGAGCGCCGTTCATCACATCAAAGTACGCGTTGTCCACAACGGTTTTTCCGCAACGGCGGCAATGCGTAAGATCGGGCGAAAAGCCCGCAATGCAAGCGGCGCGCAGCTCAAATGCCGCCTTGATGCGCCGATCTTCGCCCTTGGTGACCGAAAGCATATACAGTGTATTCAGGGCAAGCGGCAATATCTCGCCCGCGGGCTGCCGTTCGTCAGACAGCTCGAAGGCAACCTCGGCAACATAGGCGGCAAGAAACAGCTTTTCCATATCATAGCGGATGCCCGGAAAGGTTTCTTGTGCAGTGGCGTTTTTGACCCACTTAACCCCGTTCTTTTCGTAATATTCGATGTTACTGAGAGTGTACGGCTCGGCGGCAGCCGCCTCGCGTCGGTGCATCGAGTGCGCGCCCTTTAAGATAGCGTAAAACCTGCCGTGCTCGGCGGTCAGCACCGTCAGCAGCTTATCGTGCTCGCCGCGATCGACGGCGCGCAGGATCAGCGAATCCGCACTGAAATGCTGCACGGCTCAGTTTTCCTCGCGGTAGCCGAAGTTGCCCACAGCGGCACGGCTATCGCGCCAATTTTCCTTGACCTTGACCCAAAGATTCAGATACACCTTGGTACCGAACAGCTTCTCCAGGTCCTCGCGTGCATAGGTGCCGACCATCTTCAGCTCGGCGCCGTTTTTGCCCACAATGATGCCCTTATGCGATGCCTTTTCGCAGAAGATCTCGGCACGGATGCGGATCATCTTGCCCTCTTCCTTGAATTCCTCGATTACAACGGCGATACCGTGCGGCACCTCTTTATTGAGAGTGCGCAGCAGCTTTTCGCGAATGATCTCAGCCGCCATCTGGCGCTCGGGCTGGTCGGTAATGGTATCCTCGGGGAAAAACCAATCGCTCTCGGGCAACAGCTTTTCGCACTCGGCAAGCACATCACCCACCTGCTTACCCTTCTTTGCCGAGATCGGCACTACGGCATCAAAGGTGTGCTGTGCGGCATATGCCTTGATGGTCTCGGCAACGGTAACAGCATCGTAAAGATCGGTCTTGTTGAGTGCCAGCACGGCAGGCGTACCCGACTGCTTCAGATATGCGATGACATTCTCCTCAACCGAGGTGATGGGGCGACCTGCATCCACGATCAGCAGCACAGCATCGGCATCCAGCATTGAGGAGCGCGCCGCCTCTACCATATAGTCACCCAGCGAATTCTGAGGCTTGTGCATACCGGGGGTGTCGACAAAGATATACTGTGCCTCGCCGCGGGTCAGAATGCCAAGAATGCGGTTTCTGGTGGTTTGGGGCTTGTTGGAAACGATAGCAATCTTTTCGCCAAGCACGGCGTTGAGAAGCGTGGATTTGCCCACGTTCGGACGACCCACGATAGCGATATATCCTGCTTTTTTCATTTTGCTGCCTCCTTGACGCCAAGACCCATTTTGGTAACAATGGCGGTCTGTCTTTCTCTCATATCCTTTTCGTCTTCTTCACCCGTTTCGTGGTCATAGCCAAGCAGGTGCAGGGTGGAATGTACCGTTAAAAAGGCGCACTCACGCTCAAAGCTGTGTCCGAATTCCTCAGCCTGCGCGCGGCACTTTTCCAGCGACAGCACAATGTCACCAAGCATCTGCGTTCCCTCACCGTCGGTTTCAAACAGCGGGAAGGAAAGCACGTCGGTGGGGGCATCCAGCTGACGGTATTCGCGATTGATGGCACGGATGCCCTCGTTATCGGTAAAGGTGACCGAGACCTCGCAGGCATTTTTGACCTTTTCGTATTGAAGGGCGGCAAGGATCGCCTCGCGCACCAGCATCTTCAGGGCGTAGGTGACACGCTCCTTTTCCTGGCTGTCTTCAAAGTAAATTCTCAGTTTCATTTGCTGTTCCTTTCATTGGCGCCCTTTTGGCGTCTTTCCTTCTTTTGCTGTTGCTCGCGCTCAAAGCGCTCGTATGCCAGAATGATCTTTTGCACCAGCTTGTGGCGCACCACATCACGGTCGGTAAAGTGATGGATCACGATATCGGGGATTCCCTTCAGGATGTTTACCGCCATCGCAAGTCCACTCTTCTGCCCCGAAGGCAGGTCGGTTTGGGTCAGGTCGCCCGTGACCACCGCCTTTGAGCGGAAGCCAAGACGGGTCAAAAACATTTTCATCTGCTCGGGCGTGGCATTCTGCGCCTCGTCAAGAATGATAAAGGAATCGTCCAGCGTGCGGCCGCGCATATAGGCAAGCGGTGCAACCTCGATGACCTGCTTTTCGACCATACGTGCATAGTTTTCTGCGCCAAGCATCTCATAAAGTGCGTCGTAAAGTGGGCGCAGATAAGGATCGATCTTGCTCTGCAGATCGCCCGGCAAAAAGCCGAGCTTCTCGCCCGCTTCAATGGCGGGACGGGTCAGGATAATGCGGCTGACATCACCTGCTCGAAGTGCCTTAACAGCCATTGCAACGGCAAGAAAGGTCTTGCCCGTTCCCGCAGGGCCGACACCAAGCACAATGGTGTTGTTTTGGATGGCATTCACATATTGCTTCTGCCCCACAGTCTTTGCCTTTACGGGCTTGCCGCGGCTGGTCAGGCAAATGGTGCTGCCGTCAAGCTGTGTCAGACTTCCGCCCTGCCCGTCACGCACCATACCGATGATATAGGAAACGCGCTGCTCCGATATCTCGTCGACGTGCTGTGCTTCGGCGCGCAGGCGCTCTAACACCTCAGAGGCAAGTCGCACGTTTTCGGCATCTCTGCCCGTAACAACAATGGCATCGCCACTCGCCTCAGAGCGATTGCGGATATCAACGCCAAAGGCATCCTCAACGGCGCGGGCATAGGCATCTGCCACGCCAAAGATACGCGCTGTGATATCGCTTCCCTCGATTCGGATGATCTCCCGATTCATAAACTTCCTTCCCACCACCGAAAACAGACCTCGATCTCGGCAGTCATCGCAATATCTTCTTCACAAACCACGGTACAGATCAGCGTGATGCCCGTGTCATCCACCACGGTCTCGACCGTGCGGCTTAGCAGCGTACGTCCCGCGCTGTCGGCGGCAAGCCGTGCTTGCAATTCGGCGCTTGCCAGCGCGTGTGCCTCGCGCGCGGTGCGCGTGGCAGGGTGCATCTCATATTCCGTCAGTCTTCGGCTTGCCACACCAAAGGGCAAGGTCACGCCGCCGATATGATACCATATAGTTTTTTCTATTATATCACATTCTTCTATTGTTTTGCTAGTATTTTTAAAAACTTTTCGGTCTGTACCAAAGAAAAGAAGCGACAGCTCAAGTCCGCTTTTGCCCGTGTAGACCTTTTCCTCATAGGCAAAAGGGACGGTTACGGTATAGGTGTGCGTGGTACGCGCCAGCACCTGACCCGCCGCACGAGTCACACGATAACCGTTATTATCGGTGTCAAGAATGCCGCTGGCAAGGATCTGCCCTGCACGCACAACGTCCCCCGCCGCCACAATACACTTTCCTTCAAAGATCAGCGGCATCGTTACCGTGCCATCGCAGGCGGCTACCAGATTAGCGGGGGCGGTTTTCTTTTCCGTTGTCGGTTGCTCACTCTCACGCACCTGCACGTATGCCACCGTGCCCGAGACATTAACCGTTGCATAAGCGATTCTGCTATCCCCCTGTCGCAGTGCAACCACAATATTGTTTTTATCCAAACGCGGGATAAAACTCCCTTTCAGAAGTCCTGCGGCAGAAAGCTCATCAAGCAGCTCCTCTTCGGCAAGCATAATGTTTCCCTCAACGCGAACATCCCACACGAAAAGGTGCGCGCTGACAAGCAAAAGAATCGACAGAAACAGTCCTATGATCACTCCCGGGCGCCCTAGCAGCTTTTTAAAAAGCACAGGAACGCCCCCTGCCGCTACCTCGTGCGGCGCGCCGAGCGCTTCAGGTGGATCGGCAAGCCGACGTCGTGCCGCCGATAGCGTGCAGGTATAGCGAATTTCCCTTTTTTTCTCATCACGTATCAGCATTTTTGGTGTAAATCCGCAGGCTCTCCACCATTCAAAAAGAAGCGTTCCCTGCTCGGTGGGAACGGCATACGTGCGGTAACC
>JBGVCY010000064.1:0-3510 GCA_045119135.1 Eubacteriales bacterium
AGATCTGCGGTGGCGTGGATGCACTTGATCGATCCGTCCTCGTTCTTTTCAATGCTGACACACTTGATGATATAACCGCCCATCAGGCGCACCTCGCCATCGGGCTTGAGGCGGAAGAATTTGGGGGGCGGAACCTCGGCAAAGTCATCGGCATCGATATAGATTTCGCGGGTCATCGGCAGATCGCGCGTGCCAAGCTCGGGCTTTTGCGGATGGTTGGGCAGAGCGATCAGCTCCTCTTTGTCGGCGGGGTAGTTGTCGATCACAACCTTGATGGGGTTCACGATGGCTACACGGCGCAGAGCGTTTTCATTGAGATCGTCGCGCACGCACGCCTCCAGCTGACGGACGTCAACCGTGTGGTCGGTGTTGGTGACACCAGCCTCGCGCACAAAGGTAAAGAGCGCCTCGGGGGTGTAACCGCGGCGGCGCAGACCGCAAAGGGTGGGCAAACGGGGGTCGTCCCAGCCGTCAACATAGCCTTCCTCAACCAGCTGTCGCAGATAGCGCTTGGACATCACGGTATAGGTGATGTTCATGCGGCCGAATTCCCACTGATGGGGCTTCTTTTCAAAGCCGATCTTATCCACTACCCAGTCGTAAAGCGGTCTGTGGTTGCGGAATTCGCTGGAGCAAAGCGAGTGCGTGATGCCCTCCAGCGCATCCTGAATGGGGTGCGCGAAGTCGTACATCGGGTACACACACCACTCGTCACCCTGGCGGTGGTGGTGAATGTGCTTGATGCGGTAAATGACAGGGTCACGCAGATAGGGGTTGTCCGACGAGGGGTCGATCTTGGCGCGCAGCGTGCGTGCACCGTCGGGGAATTCGCCTGCCTTCATACGCATAAACAGATCAAGGTTTTCCTCGACCGAGCGATTGCGGTAGGGGGATTCCTTGGAAGCCATGGCACGGTCGGTGCCCTTGTAATCGGCAAGGTCGTCCTTTGAAAGGTCGCAAACATAGGCATCGCCCTGACGGATCAGCTGTACGGCAAATTCAAAGCATTTGCCGAAATAATCCGAGCCGTAGAAGACACCGCCCGTGGGCGTTGCGCCCAGCCATTCAAGATCCTCACGGATCGAGCGCACGAATTCGTCGCTTTCCTTGGCGGGGTTGGTATCGTCATAGCGCAGGTTGAAAAGACCGCGATACTTGTTGGCAACATCGGTATTGATGCAGATCGCCTTTACCGAGCCGATGTGCAGATAGCCGTTGGGCTCGGGGGGGAAGCGGGTGTGGATCTTCAGTTCGGGATTGGCGGCAAGGTCGCCGTCAATGATATCGTGAATAAAATTGCTTGCAATGATCTCTTCCATTTTCATTAACCTCCAATTGCGGCAAGCATGGCATCGATGCGTGCGAAGACGCGATCCTTACCGAGGATCTGCATCACGCTGTACATATCGGGCGAATTCTGGCGCCCTGTTACTGCTACGCGCAGAAACATACTGACATCGGCAACGTTGCCGCGATATCCTTCGGGATTCTCGCGGTACGCCTTCATATCGGCGGCGTAGCCGTGTGCCTCGGCGATTGCCTTGATCTTATCAAACCACACGTTCATATCGTCGGTGGGATCAAAGCTCTTCTTGAAATCAGAAAGCACAGCGGCGATATCGACTCTGTCGAACTGCTCGGGATAGCTTTCGGTCACGGCGAACCAATCGTCAAAGAAGAAGTCAAGGTAGGGGCGTACGTCGGTCCATACGGCAAAATCCTTGCGGGGCTTTTTGCCGCCGCGTCCGATCGCAAAGATCGATTTGGCATACGCAGGATCGGCAGAAAGGTGCGTGTAAAGATCGGTGTCGAAATCCTTTGCGAAGGCACAGACCTCGTCGTATACGCGGTCAGCGCTCATACGCGAGATCACGTTCTTGGATACGTCGCGCAGCTTTGCCTCATCAAAGAGCGACCCTGCGGGATTCATTTTCTTATAAGAGAATTTAAAGGCATCCACGGGGGCATCGGGGTTGGCACGGCGCCAATCCTCGAAATTGGAATTGAGAACGGTCATAATGTATTCATAGACCGACTGCACAGGGAAGCCTGCCTCGCGGTAGTAGGTGAGTGCCAGCTCAGGGTCCTTGCGCTTTGAGAGCTTGCGCTTGGATTCGCCGTCCATCTTCATCAGCGGACCGATGTGCAGATATTTGGGAGGCTTGAAGCCGAGCGAACGGAAGAGCTGCAGGTGGAAGGGGAGCGTGGGCAGCCACTCGTCGCCGCGCACCACGTGGGTGGTGTGCATCAGGTGGTCGTCAACGGCGTGCGCAAAGTGATAGGTGGGAATGCCGTCAGACTTCAGCAGCACGTGGTCGATATCGTTCTCGGTCAATTCAAGGTTGCCCTTGATCAGGTCAGTGAAGCGGATCTTGTTCTCGATCGATCCCGTCGAGCGGAAGCGCAGGACAAAGGGCATTCCCTTGTCCATCGCCGCCTTGATCTCTTCTATCGAACGGTCACGCCAGACCGCCCATTTCCCAAAGTAGCCAAAGTTTGCCTTTTCCGCTTCCTGACGGGCGTGAATGTCGGCAAGCTCCTCTTCGGTGCAGAAGCAGGGGTAAGCCTCGCCTTGCAGGACCAGCTGCTTGGCGAATACGTGATAGATATCAACACGCTGGCGCTGGCGGTAGGGGCCGTAATTGCCCGCATCGCCCTCGATGGTAGCGCCCTCGTCAAAGTGGATGCTGTAATGGTCAAGTCCCTCAATCAGGGTCTTAACGGCACCGGGCACCTCGCGCTTGGCATCGGTATCCTCGACACGCAAAAACAGCACACCGCCCGATTGGTGGCACATACGCTCGGATGTGATGCCCTGCACAAGGTTGCCCAGGTGAACAAAGCCCGTGGGGCTGGGTGCCATACGCGAAACAACGGCACCCTCGGGGAGCGTGCGTGCAGGGAAGCGCGCCTCAAGATCGGCAGGGGTGTCAGTAACGTGGGGGAAAAGAAGTTCGGCTAATGCTTTCGTATCCATTTTATACCTCATTATTATTGTAAGACAGAGATTGCATAGCGGAGCGCGGTGTCCTCGCCGTGTCCGGGGTAAATGCGAATGCCGCCGTCAAGCCCTGCAAGGGTTTTCAGCGACGCGCAAAGCGCGGGAGTGCTGCCGCCGTAAAGATCGGTTCTGCCGTATCCTTCGGCAAACAGCGTATCGCCTGTAAAGGCAACACGGTCGGCAAGAAAGACCGACGAGCCCTTGGTGTGACCGGGCGTGTGCAGTACCGAAAGGGTAATGGCGCCAAAGGTCAGCGTGTCGCCGCCGACAAAGGTCTTATCGGCGGGCAGGCAACAGACCGAGCGGTAAAGAAAGACGGAGGAGGCGTTCTTTTCGCCATCGTCCAGCAGCTCGTTGTCGCTTGCGTGCACCAGCAGCGGAACACCGAATGCCTCGCGCATAGCGGTTGCGGTCAGCAGATGGTCAAAGTGTCCGTGCGTCAGCAAGAGCGCACGAAGGGAGGCGCCTTTTCTTTGCAGTGCCGCCCTGACATCTGCCACGGGCGCGGT
>JBGVCY010000065.1:0-5627 GCA_045119135.1 Eubacteriales bacterium
GAGGATGCCTTCCGCTACGGCAAGCTGGTGCTTGCCACCACCACCTATAACGCCGAGATCTTTCCGTTTATGCGTACCTTTCTCTGCGAGTTGACCGAGCGTGGCTATCAGAAGCGCACGATCGGCATGATCGAAAACGGCAGCTGGGCACCCACCGCCGCGCGTGTGATGAAAAAGATGCTGGAGGGCGCGAAGGAGATCACCTATACCGAAACCAACGTTACCATCCGTTCGGCATTGACCGATGCGAACCGCGCCGAGATCGCCGCGCTCGCCCGCGAGCTTTGCCAATAAAAATCAAGAAAAAAGCACCCCGTTGGGGTGCTTTTTTGTATATTCCCCTTACTTTTTGGAAATACTCAAAGCGAAAATTTGCAAAGGGAGTGGGGAAGATGAAAAAAAGAACGGTAGGTGCGGCGCTGTGCGTGGCATCGGGTGCAGCGGCGCTGGTTTCGTGGAGCATTACCGCGAATCTGTTGCGCTTTGCGATGGATCGCGAGGCGCCGCTGGGAATGATGCGGCAAAAGGAACGCCGCGCTAAAAAAGGCGGGCTGGATGCCGTTGAGCGCGAGCGCACGGCTTGCTCGGAGCTGTTGGAGCGCCGCCCCTCGTGTGAGGTGACCATCGTTGCCGAGGATGGCACGCGGCTGGTGGGGCATTGGTATCCGTGTGATCAGCCGCGTAGAGTGCTGATCGCCATGCACGGCTGGCGCTCGTCGTGGTCGCGCGATTTCGGCATGATCGCCGATTTTTGGCACGATGCGGGGTGCAGTATTCTGTTTGCCGAGCAGCGCGGACAAAACAAAAGCGAAGGGAAGTATATCACCTTCGGGCTGATTGAGCGCTATGATTGCCGCGCGTGGATCGATTGGGTCAATACCTATCAAAACCCCACCCGTTTGCCGGTGTATTTGGCAGGCATCTCGATGGGCGCCACCACGGTGCTGATGTCCGCAGGGCTCACCTTGCCCGATAATATTCACGGCGTGATTGCCGATTGCGGCTTCACCTCGCCGCACGATATCTGGCGCTGGGTGGTGACCAAGAATATGCACCTCTCCTACGGTCTGCGCGGCCGTATCGTCAATCGCATCTGCCGCCACCGCATTGCCATCGGCTCGATGGAGTATTCTACACTCACGGCGATGCGCGAAAGCCAGATCCCCGTGCTGTTTGTACACGGCACCGATGATAAGCTGGTGCCGATCTCGATGACCTATGAAAACTATAAGGCGTGCCGCGCGCCAAAGCGCCTGCTGGTGGTGCCGGGCGCAGGGCACGGGATGTCCTATCACGCCGACCGCGAGGGGTACGAGAGTGCCGTGTGCAACTTTTTCGGAGAATTTGATGAAAGTCGCGCGTGAATTGCCCGATTCCTGTTGACATTTCGGGGGCAAGGTGCTATAATAATAGCAACTTCAATATTTGGGAGGTTTCGACATGGAACACATCAAAACGCTTGAAACCCGCAATCTTTGCGATAGCGCAAACAACGGCGGTTGCGGCGAATGCCAGACTTCTTGCCAGTCGGCTTGCAAGACCTCGTGCGGTATTGCAAACCAGCAGTGCGAGAATCACTAAACTAAAAAATGCCGCCGCAGGGCGGCATTTTTAACTTTCGGTTCAAGAGGTTATTTCTATGATACATCAATACAAATTGGGCGGCTATAACATCGTGCTGGATATCTGCTCGGGCTCGGTACACGTGGTGGACGAGGTCGCGTACGATATCATTGCGCTGTTTGAGGAAAAAAGCCGTGACGACATTCTTGCCGCTATGGCACAAAAATACGCCGATCGCGCCGATATTACCCAAGCCGATATTGCCGAATGCTACGACCAGGTAGTGGCGCTTCGCGATGCGGGTAAGCTGTTTGTGCCCGACACCTTCGAGCCTATGGCGGGCAAGCTGAAGGCAAAGACCGCAGGCGTGGTCAAGGCGCTCTGCCTGCACATTGCACACACCTGCAACCTCAATTGCTCCTATTGCTTTGCAAGCCAGGGCAAATATCACGGTGACCGTGCGGTCATGTCCTTTGAAGTAGGCAAGCGTGCGCTTGATTTCCTGATCGAGAACTCGGGCACCCGCCGCAACCTTGAGGTTGACTTTTTCGGTGGCGAGCCTCTGATGAATTTTGACGTGGTGAAGCAGCTGGTGGCGTATGCGCGCGAGGTGGAAAAGAAGCACAATAAGAATTTCCGCTTTACGCTGACCACCAACGGCATGCTGATCGACGATGACGTGATCGATTTTGCCAACCGTGAAATGAGCAACGTGGTGTTGAGCCTTGACGGGCGCAAGGAGATCCACGATCGCTTCCGCGTCGACTACGCAGGGCGCGGCAGCTGGGAGCGCATTGTACCCAAGTTCCAGAAATTAGTGGCAGAACGGGGTGGGAAAAACTACTATATGCGTGGCACCTTTACCCACGCAAACCCCGACTTTTTGAAGGATATTCAGCAAATGCTTGACCTTGGATTTACCGAGCTTAGCATGGAGCCCGTGGTTTGCGCCGCAGGCGACCCCTCTGAGCTGACCGAGGAAGACCTGCCCATCGTGCTGGATCAGTACGAAAAGCTTGCTGAGCTGATGCTTGCGCGCGACCGTGCAGGCAAGCCCTTTACCTTTTATCACTATATGATCGACCTGTCGGGCGGTCCCTGCATCTATAAGCGCATTTCGGGCTGTGGCTCGGGCACCGAATATATGGCAGTTACCCCGTGGGGTGATCTGTATCCTTGTCATCAGTTTGTGGGCGAGGAGAAGTTCAAGCTGGGCAACATCTGGGATGGCGTTACGAACACCGCTACCCGTGAGGAGTTTGCCGCCTGCAATGTCTATGCACGCCCCGATTGCCACGATTGCTGGGCAAAGCTTTATTGCTCGGGTGGCTGTGCCGCCAATGCTTACCACGCAACGGGTAGCGTAACGGGCGTTTACGAATACGGCTGCAAGCTGTTCCGCAAGCGTATGGAGTGTGCCATTATGGTGGCGGTTGCCCGCGCTCTTGGCGATAATAAGTGATGCAGACACCGATCTTTGATTTTGTCCGTCGCTATGCGGCAAGCGATGCCTGCCGCCTGCATATGCCGGGGCATAAGGGCATATCGGCGCTGGGTGTTGAGCCCTTGGATATCACCGAGATCGATGGCGCCGACAGCCTTTACGAGGCGAAGGGAATTATTCGCGAAAGCGAGAAGCATGCGGGCGCGCTGTTTGGCGCCGAGACCTTTTATTCTACCGAGGGATCGTCGCTTGCCATTCGTGCGATGCTGTACCTCGCGGTCAAAAATGCCGCCGAACGGGGTGAAAAAACAAAGGTTTTAGCAGGCAGAAATGCCCATAAAACCTTTCTTTCTGCCGTGGCGCTGTTGGATATCGAGGTCGAATGGCTTTTCCCCGAGGGCGGTTCGTATCTGGCGTGTGCCATCGATCTGTCCGCACTGGAAGAACGCCTGAAAACGGGTGCGTTTACGGCACTGTATCTGACCTCGCCCGATTATCTGGGGAACACGGTGGATGTTGCCGCCATTTCGGTGCTTTGCCACCGATACGGGGTGCTGTTGCTGGTGGATAATGCGCACGGTGCATATCTGAAATTTCTGCCCGAATCCCGCCACCCCATTGACCTTGGTGCCGACCTTTGCTGTGACTCGGCGCACAAGACCTTACCCGCTTTAACGGGAGGGGCATATTTGCACGTTTCGCATACCGTATCGCCGTTTTTTGCACCAAGGGTTAAGGAAGCACTGTCGCTTTTCGGCTCTACCAGTCCCTCGTATCTGATCTTGCAGTCGCTTGATCTGGTCAACGCCTATCTCTCGAGCGGCTATGCCGATCGTCTTGCCACCTTTGTTGCGGTGCTGGACGATGCGCGTCACGCACTTTCATCGGCGGGCTTTGTGCTTTGCGGTGATGAGCCGCTGAAGCTGACGTTGGCGCCCAAGTCCTTTGGCTATGAAGGCGCGGAGCTTGCCGCTATTCTTGAGGAGCACGGATTTCTGTGCGAGTTTTCCGATCCCGATTTTACCGTGATGATGTTCACGCCTGAGGTGGGAGCTGAAGCGGTGCGCCGCCTTGTGAATTGTCTGTTAAATCTGCCGCGCCGTGCCCCTGTTTTGGATGCGGCACCCGTGCTTACCCCTCTATCGGGGGTATTATCTCCGCGTGAGGCACTGCTTGCCCCCACCGAGGAGATCGACTGCGCGCAGTGTGCGGGACGCGTGCTCGCCGCCCCTTCGGTGGCTTGCCCTCCTGCCGTGCCGATCGCCGTTTGCGGCGAGCGTATGACGGCAGATACCGCCGCCGCCTTTGCCTATTACGGCATTCCCCATTGCACGGTGGTAAAAGAATAACAACAACGGATGCCGTTACGGCATCCGTTGTTTGCTTTCAAGAAGGGAAAGATATTCCTCAAAGCGATGTGCGCGGATCGGCATAATGGGATGCCGCGCATCGTCAAAAACCAATACCAATGCGGGGGATATGCCATTATGATCGTTTGCGAAATAATAACGCTTCAGTTTTCCCTCGGCAATCAGTCGTTTTGCGGTGGCGTGATAGTTAAAATAAGGCATACGCTTCTCCTTTTCGTGTTAGGATGGCAAAAAGAAAGGCGGGATATACTAGTTAAAAAAGGAGAGTGAATCCGATGATTGAAGGAGATACCGTAAAGCTGCTGCGCGAATGCGATGCGGGGGTAAAGATGGGTGTTTCGTCGATTGACGATGTGTTGCCCTATGTCAGATCGCATGCGTTCAAGCAATATCTGACCGATTGCAAAAAGGAACACGAGATTCTGCGCCAAGAGGTAGAGGATCTGCTTGCCCGTTACAAGGACGAGGGGAAAAACCCGAACCCAATGGCAAAAAGTATGTCGTGGATGAAGACCAATATGAAGCTGGCGTTTAAGGAAAACGACAAAACGGTTGCCGATTTAATGACCGATGGCTGTAATATGGGCGTGAAATCGCTCAACCGCTACCTGAATCAATACAAGGCGGCCGACGAGGTCTCAAAGGATATTACCAAGCGGCTGATTAACCTGGAAGAGAAGCTGGCGATCGATATCAGAAAGTTTTTGTAACGCCCCTCAAAGCAAGCGCTATGCGCTTGCTTTTTGATATTTTCTGTGTTATACTGTACCTATCAAAGTTATCCGAGGTGTTCTATGAATATCGTGATCTCAATCGATTCCTTTAAGGGCTCGCTTTCCTCGATGCAGGCAGCAGATGCCATTGCCGCAGGCGCGCGCGCTGCAATCCCCGATTCGCGCATTGCGATCTGCCCTCTTGCCGACGGCGGCGAGGGCACTGTGGATGCGCTGGTAGCGGCGCTTGGCGCAGAATATGGAAAAGCCACCGTCAGTGATCCGCTGGGTCGACCGATTGAAGCCGCCTTTGCACTGACACCTGACGGAAAGACTGCCATTATTGAAATGAGCGCGGCGGCAGGCATTACGCTGGTAGAGCCTTGCGAGCGCGATCCGCGCATCGCTAGCACCTATGGCGTGGGCGAGCTGATCCTTGCCGCCATCGCGCGCGGCGCGCGCCACTTCCTTGTCGGAATCGGCGGCTCCGCCACCAATGATGCGGGACTTGGCATGCTGGCGGCGCTGGGCTTCCAA
>JBGVCY010000066.1:0-2993 GCA_045119135.1 Eubacteriales bacterium
CCGCACCGTCGATGGGACTGCCCTCAAAAAGGCTTGCCATCAGGCGGGGACGCTCGTAAAGAAAGAGTAGGCACATAATGACGACCGAAAGCACCAGATGCACCACGTAGCCGCGCTTTTGCTTGGCGTATTGCTTGCGCAGGGCAATTCCCTGCCGCGGGATCTCGTACTCACGCTTTTCACCGCGCTTGCGGCGGCGCTTGACGGGCGCTTCCTGACCGTTGACATCCAACTCATGATAATCACGAATCTTTTCAAAGCCGATGGCTCTGCCAAGCTCATCCTCGTAATCAAGATCCAGGAAGAAGCGGAAATCGTCCTCGGACGATTCGACCGATTGCTTCAGCTCGCGCTCGGCGGCGGTGGCGGTTGCCACGCGCGGCTCGGTCTGCATACCGCGCCTGCGGCGCTCCTTGCCCACGGTAAAAGCAGAAAACAGATCCAGCTGCATACCGTCGCCGTCAACCGCTTTGTCGGGAGCAATCGGCTCTTCCTCTTCCTTATCACTGACGTGTCTGTCAATTTCAGGAAGCGCCAGCGCCATCTGTCCGTCGGCGGCGCGGGTCATGGTAATGGGTGCTTCTTCGGAAACAGGTGCCGCAGAAGCGACAGGCTGTGCAGAAACCGAAGGCTGTGCAGCAGCTTCCGGTTGCGCGGGGGGAACAGGTGCCGCGGGGGGAGCCTCTGCGGGTGCGGCGGGCGCCGCGCCTGTGCCAAAGAGATCGCGCATCAAGGATTCCACCGCTTCTTCCGCGCGCATCGTTTCATCGGCGGCGGGGGGCGGTGCTACCGTCACAGCATCGGGGCGCCGTTTCGATACGGGCACCGTATCGGCGAATTCATCCAACACGTCAGGGCGTGCGGTGAAGGTGGGGCGGGGCACCTGATAGGCGGGGCGGCGCTTTTTGCGCCCCTTGGTCGACTTTTCGGTCACAGGCTCGGCAACGGGTGCCGTCGCAGATTCCTCTGCCTCTTCGGCAACGGTCTCCGCTCTCTCTTCCACCTCAGGCTCGTCGGGCACGAATAGCGAGGAGCGTTCCGTTGCATCTGCCACTGCGGTGGCATCGCTCTCCTCTTCGGTTCGCGTGACAACGGGAGCCGCTTCGCTTACGGGGGTGGCAGTATCGCCCTCTCCGCTTTGCGGTGCAGAAACAGCACCTTCTTCGTCAAGCGCCAGCTGACGGCGCAGCTCTTCCATCAATCGGTCGGTTTCCTTCCAATCGATATCGTGGCTCATACATACCCCCCTTTCTAAAAGATTTGAATTTCGATTATTTTCTTTGCTGGTGTGCGACCTCGCACAGCAGCACCGCCGCGGCGGTGGATACGTTAAAGGAATTGACCTTGCCGTACATCGGGATCGATACGATATAGTCACTGCGCTTGCGAACCAGCTCGGATACGCCTGCGCCCTCGCTGCCCAGCACGATTGCCGCCGCCACACTCATATCGGTAGCGCGGAAATCTTGGCCGTCGGCATCGGCGGCATAGACCCACAGTCCCTTTTCCTTCAGCGTTTCAAGTGCTGCGGCGATATTGGCGACCTTGGCAATGGCAAGATGCTCGATCGCGCCCGCCGAGGCCTTGGTTACCAACGGGGTCAGTCCCGCCGCGTGGCGCTTCGGGATGATCAGACCGTGCGCACCGCACCCCTCGGCACAGCGAATGATGGCGCCGAGGTTGTACGGATCGGAAATGCCATCTGCCACCACAACCAGCGGCTTTTCGCCGCGCTCGGCAGCAATGGCAAGGATATCGTCAATGGTAGAATATTCTTTTTCTGCCGCCATGGCGATCACGCCCTGATGGGGGGCAAAGCCCGAAATGGCATCCAGCTTGCGCTTTTCGGTCTCCACCACAGGGATGCCGCGTGCGATCGCCGCACCCACAATGGGCACCAACGCTCCCTCACGCTCGCCGCTTTGCACCAGCAGCTTATCCACGGGGCGACCCGAGCGCAGCAGCTCGCGCACGGCGTTTCGTCCGATTACGGCACCGTTGCCGATCTCGCTTTCCATACCCTCAGCACGCTCGCGCGGCTGTCTGGCAGTTCCGTATGCCTCGCGACCCTTGCCGCGCGGGGAACCGTATTTTTTCTTTTTATCGTCTCTTCTTTCCATCCGAAAACTCCGTGCATTAAAATAAAGTTAATTTATTATAGCATATCTTTTGCATTTTGTACAGACCTTTTTCGCGGAAAATGCTTGCACAGCGCCAAAAAGCGTGCTATACTGAAGCAAGAATTTCGAAAGAGGGGGTACCGAATGTGAGAAACGATTACCGACTGATCGCCTTTGATCTTGACGGCACGCTGACGCAAAGCTTTACCCTCATCGAAAACGAAAATATCGCTCTCCTTCGTGCCCTTTCCAAAACGTATCGCCTGCTGGTGGTCAGCGCAGGCTCGTGCGAGCGCATTCACGCACAGCTCGGCGGATTTCCGCTTGATATCCTTGGCAATTACGGCATGCAGTGCTCCACACCCGATGCCGCAACAGGCGCTCCCGTCATCACGCATAACATCACCGTGGTACCGGACCGAAAGAAGATCGAAGCCTTTGCCGATGCCCTTCGCCGCAAGCACGGTCTTTCACATTACGTGGGCGACAGTGTCAAATATCAGGATTCGGGTATGTTTTCCATCGCCCTTGCAGGCACTGCCGTGGGAGTTGCCGAAAAGCTTGCCTTTGATCCCGACCGCAGTCTTCGCCTTGCCCTGCTTGCCGATGCGCGTGCCGCCTTCCCAAAGGCAACGGTATTTGTGGCAGGTGCGGCATCGCTTGATGTGGTTCCCGCCCCCTATAACAAGCTCTATGCGCTGGATCGCTACTGCGCCGAGCACGGGCTTTCCCGCCGTGACGTACTGTTTTGCGGCGACGACTACGCCACGGGCGGCAACGACGAGCAGGTATTTTTGTCGGATATCGATTTTGTCAAGGTTGATGATTACCGCCGCCTGCCCCAACTTCTCTCCCATCTGATCGAATTAAAAA
>JBGVCY010000067.1:0-2601 GCA_045119135.1 Eubacteriales bacterium
GTCAGTGCGTAAACAAACCCGCGCCGACGGCGCCGCGGTTTTTTGAAAGGAAAAGAATGATGAGAAAGAATTTTGGAGCCAAAACCTATCTGTACCCGATGCCTGTGCTGATTCTTGCTGCCTATGATGAAAACGGCAAGCCCAATGCTATGAACGCCGCCTGGGGCGGCATCAGCGAGGAAAATGAAATATCGGTCTGCATCAGCGAGGATCATAAGACCACTGCCGATATCCTTGCAAGCGGTGCCTTTACTGTCAATATTGCCGATGTTGCCAACATGGTTGCCTGCGATTACGTGGGCGTGGTTTCGGGCAACAAGGAGCCGCAGAAGATGGAAAAGGCGGGCTTTCATACGGTGAAAAGCGCATATGTCAACGCCCCTGTGATTGAGGAATTGCCGATGGCGCTGGAATGCAAGCTGAAAAGCTATGATCCCGAGACCTGTCGCCTTGTGGGCGAGATCGTCAACGTCAGTGCCGCCGAGCGTGTGCTGAATGCAAACGGAAGGATCGATCCCGATGCGATGCGCCCCATCATTTACGATCCCGTACACCACACGTATCGCGAGCTGGGTGCCGTGGTCGGCAAGGCGTTTTCGGACGGTCTGCGCCTGAAGTAACCAACTTTTACAATTCTCTTACAAATTTCAAGCGAAACAACAATGCCAAATGGCTACAATGTTTTGGATGGAGGTGAGTGACTATGGTAAAAATTCTTGTTGTTGAGGATGATAAGGCAATGAACGGCCTTGTCAGCACCTGCCTGCGTGAGAACGGATACGAGGTCAAGTCCTGCTTTGACGGTGTCGAGGCGCTGGAGGCGCTGGAGGAAAGTGCGTATGCGCTGATTGTCAGCGACGTGATGATGTCGCGTATGAATGGCTTTGCGCTTGCCGAAAGCATTCGTATGACCGACAAGCAAACGCCTATTCTCTTTATGACGGCAAAGGATGATAAAACCTCTAAATTATATGGCTACAAGCTTGGTATCGATGACTATGTGACCAAGCCCTTTGATATCGATGTGCTGATGTTGAAGATCGCGGCGCTTTTGCGCCGTGCAGGCATCGAGGCGAAAAAGGAGATCCGAGTCGGCGATTTCGTAATGAACGCCGAGGAGCACAGCGCCACGCTGGCGGGGGAGGAAATTCCGCTGACCGTGCGCGAATTTGATCTGCTCTTCAAGCTGCTCTCCTATCCCAAAAAGACCTTTACGCGCTCGGCGCTGATGGAAGAATTCTGGGATTATGACAGCTCTGCAACCTCGCGTACGGTGGACGTGTATATGGCAAAGCTGCGTGAAAAGACCGCCGCGTGCGAAGGATTTGAAATCCTGACGGTGCACGGCCTTGGCTATAAGGCGGTGCTGAAATGAAGCGCACCTCACGCCAAAAACTGCTGACGGTAACGGGCTATATCCTCTTCTTTCTCACGGTGGCGATCACCGTAACCGTGGCGTTGACCATTTTTATGCTGGTCAATCGGCAAAGCGGGGGAAACGCCTCGGTGCTGGCAGTAACGATGCTGCTGATTATTTTTGTGCTTTCAGGTCTTTTCACCGTGATCGATCTGGTCCGCCGAAAAATCATGGTCAACCGACCGGTCAGCAAAATTCTGGATGCGACCGAGCGCATCGCCGCAGGCGATTTTTCGGTGCGCCTTTATGCCACGCATACTTACGAAAAGTATGACGAATACGA
This sequence comes from Eubacteriales bacterium, assembly GCA_045119135.1. Classification (GTDB taxonomy): domain Bacteria; phylum Bacillota; class Clostridia; order Oscillospirales; family CAG-272; genus Firm-07. The sequence continues at coordinate 1,701 of JBGVCY010000067.1, forward strand.
CCTGATTATGGAAAATCTCAATATCATGGTTGCCGAGCTTGAGAAAAGCGAGATCCTCAAAACCGATTTCGTTTCCAACGTGTCGCACGAATTAAAGACACCGCTTGCCATTATTCAGAATTACGTTTCGTTGCTGCAAAATCCCCGCTTGGATGAAGCAACAAGGGCGGGATACGCCAAAACGGTAGCGGATGCCACCAAGCGGTTGTCCGACCTTGTTAGCAATATTCTAAAGCTCAACAAACTCGAAAGCCAGCAGCTTATCCCCGAAACCGAGCGCTTCCGCCTTGACGGGGCGCTGGCTGAGGCGATCGTATCCTTTGAGGATCTGATCGAGAACAAATCGCTGTCTCTTGACTGCGATCTTGATGAGGTATCCATCGTTTCCTCACAAAGCTATTTGGATATTGTTTGGAACAATCTCATTTCCAATGCCATCAAGTTTACCGAGCCGGGCGGCACCATTACCGTGACCCTCAAAAAAGAGGGGAATAACGCCGTGGTGCGGGTGTCTGACACAGGCTGTGGCATCTCGCCCGAGGTGGGCGCGCGCATCTTTGATAAGTTTTATCAGGGTGATACCTCGCACGCAGGAGAGGGAAACGGTCTGGGGTTGGCGCTTGTCAAGCAGGTGATTGACGTGCTTGGTGGCGAGATCTCGGTATCCAGCGAGCTCGGCGTAGGTAGTATCTTTACCATTGTTTTAAGGGATGCAAAATGATATGAAAAGGCTTTGGCAAATCGTGAAACATCCCTCAAGCGCTTTTTTGGCGCTCACCTATGTGCTGACCGTCCTTTCCATCGCGGGGGCAATGATCCTGCTGTTTGCTGATCAAAGCAAGCTGTGGGTGCAGCTGCTTTCCTATGTTTTTTATGCACTGGCGGCAATTACGCTGTCGTA
>JBGVCY010000068.1:0-10640 GCA_045119135.1 Eubacteriales bacterium
ACACGGTAGGTGCGGATATCGACCTTCTGGCGCTCTGCCGAGTCGATTGCCGCCTTGTCGGGACGTACGTTGAAGCCAACGATAATGGCATTCGATGCCGCCGCCAGCATAACGTCACCCTCGATGATGCCGCCGACCGCAGAGTGGATCACGCGCACCTTGACCTCTTCGTTCGAGATCTTTTCAAGCGACTGCTTTACAGCCTCTGCCGAGCCTGCCACGTCCGCCTTGACGATGATGTTGAGCTCCTTCACGCCCTCCGAGATCTGTGCAAACAGATCGTTGAGGTTGGCGCGGGCATTTGCCTTGAAGCCCTCTTCCTTTGCCTTGTCGCGACGCTGATCGGCAAGGGTTCTTGCCATACGCTCATCCTCGACAGCGGCGAAATCGTCGCCTGCCTCGGGCACTTCGGCAAGGCCGATGATCTCAACAGGCACCGAGGGACCTGCTTCCTTGACGATACGGCCGGTATGATCCTTCATGCTACGCACGCGGCCAACGGCGGTGCCGGCGATGACGATATCGCCGTTACGCAGCGTACCTGCCTGCACCAGAACGGTTGCCACAGGACCACAGCCGCGGTCGAGCTTGGATTCGATAATGATACCCTTCGCACGGCGGTTGGGGTTTGCCTTCAGCTCCTTCATATCGGCAACCAGTGCCACGTTTTCAAGCAGCTCGTCAATGCCCTGGCGGGTCTTTGCCGAAACGGGAACGCAGATGACGTCACCGCCCCATTCCTCGGGAACAAGGCTATAATTGGTCAGCGACTGCTTGATCGCATCGGGATTGGCGGTGGGCTTATCCATTTTATTGATGGCTACAATGATATCAACTCCTGCCGCCTTGGCATGGTTGATTGCCTCAACCGTCTGGGGCATGATGCCGTCGTCGGCTGCCACCACCAGAATGGCAATATCGGTTGCCTGTGCGCCACGGGCACGCATGGCGGTAAACGCCTCGTGACCGGGGGTATCAAGGAAGGTGATGTCTCTGCCGCCTGCCTTGACACGGTATGCACCGATGTGCTGGGTAATACCGCCTGCCTCGCCTGCGGTCACGTTTGCGTGACGGATGGCATCCAACAGCGAGGTCTTACCGTGGTCAACGTGACCCATAACGCAAACGACGGGTGCGCGTTCTACAAGATCGGTATCGTCATCCTCTGTTTCGTCAAACAGCTTTTCCTCGATGCTGACCACCACTTCCTTGGTGGCTTCAACACCCAGCTCGGATGCGATAAGAAATGCAGTATCAAAGTCGATGGTCTGGTTAAGGGTTACCATCATCCCCATCATCATCAGCTTCTTCACAACCTCGCCGGGGGCGATCTTCATACGCGATGCGAATTCACTGACGGTAATTTCATCGGGAAGGGTTACGTGCAACGCCTGCTTGGTAGCGGGGGCTGCGCTCTTCTTGGTGCCCTTCTTGCCTGCGGTCATTGCGTGCGTGCCGACCTGCTGCTTTTTGAAGCGCTGATTGCCGCCGCGTGCATCACGCACGGCATCGGGCACGAAGGTATCAAGACGCTCATCGTATTTCGACAGGTCGACCGTAGAGCCACGCATATCGACCACGCGGGTGCCACGGCTTCTCTGTGCGCCGTCGCCGCCCTTGGGAGTTTGACCGCGCACGATGGGCTGTACCTGGAAGTACTCGCGAGGTGCGCGTCCTCCCTCATCCTTATCGCGGAAGCCGCCTTGAGTGCCGCGGTTGTTACCGCCGCGCTGTTGCTGACCGTGAGGTGCGGCGGGCGTGCCGAAGCCACGGCCCTGCGCTCCTTGCGGTGCGCGATCAAATTTGCCGCCGCCCACGGGTCTCTCCCCTGCGGGGCGACCCTGCGAAGCGGGTGCCGCAGGTCTTGCGGGCGCCGCGCCCTGCTGGGGGCGTGCGGGGGCAGCCGTGCGCTGCTGCATCGTAGCGCGCAGGTTCTGCGGGATATTATAGGTACGGGGGTCAGGACGTGCAGGTGCCGCAGGTCTTGCGGGTGCTGCGGGAGCCGCAGGTGCGGCAGATGCAGCGGGAGCCGCAGCGGTCTCGACCTTGGTTTCTTTCTTTGCTTCTTTGGCGGCAGGAGCGGGGGCGGCAGTACCTGTCGTCGGTGCGGACTTCACCTCGGGCACTGGCGTTGCGGGAGCGGCAGGTGCGGCGGCCGCATCTGCGGGTACGGCTTTGGCGGGCGCTTTTGCGGTCTTTTTGGTTTCCTTTTTCTCTGCTACGGGCGCAGCAGCTGCTGCCGTATCCTCGGCAACGGGTGCTTTTTTGGCGGGTTTTGCCGCCTTTTCGGGCGCCTTCGTCGGGATATAGGTATCGCCAAAGAGATAGTCGTCGATCGCCGTGATCTGTGCGGCACGCGTCAACGCCTCAAATACGATATCGAATTCGCGGGGCTCAAGAGCCTTTTGGGTGGTTTTACATTCGATACCGTGCGCAGCCATCAGTTCGGTGATGTCTTTGCTTTTGATACCGAGATCCTTTGCAAGTTGCGTTACTTTATACGCCATATTTCCTCCTACTCTCATTCCGCAGTCCGTGCGGAATGCCGTCCAAAGTGTGTCAGTTGTTTTGTGTTAGCATTGCCGTGATTTCACGTGCAAGATTGGGCTCGGTCACGCCCACTGCCATCACGTTTCCGTCGCGCTTGCCGATGGCAAGTGCCAGCCGTCCGCCGTCAACGGGCAAGCGGAAGATCGGCACGCCGTAATAGGCGGCGCGGTCGTTGATGCGCTTGTGTGTGTTTGCCGAGCTGTCCGACGCCTCAAGGATCACCAACGGTGTTTTTCCTTTTGCGCCGTGGGAAAGGGCAGTTGCGATCAGCTCGATGCCGCCGACCGTGCGCCGTGCGCGGGCGGCAAGCCCTGCAAGGCGAAGCACTGCTGCTGTGTTATCCTTCTGCGGCATTAAGCTCTGCCTCCATTGCCTCGTACACCGCATCGGGAATATCACATTCCAGCGTGCGGGAAAGGCGGCGGGTACGGCGTGCCTGCTTCAGGCACGCCACATTCTTACAAATATATGCACCGCGACCCGATTTTTTGCCGGTGAAATCCAGCGAAACCGAGCCATCCGGCGCTCTTACCACGCGCAGCAGTTGATTTTTGGGGAAATGCTCGTTGCATCCCATGCACTGCCGTTCGGGTGTTTTTTTCTTTCTTTGCTCCATTTTCGCACACCGTTTGTGGGCTTATTCGGCTTTGATATCAATTTTATAGCCCGTAAGTCTTGCGGCAAGGCGGGCGTTGAGACCCTCTCTGCCGATGGCAAGCGAAAGCTGGTCGGGATCCACCAGAACGCGGCAAGCGCGCTCGCCGGTCATCTCAACCGAGATCACGCGTGCGGGGGCAAGTGCGGCGGCGATGTACTCCTCAGGCTGCTCGCTGTACGGAATGATGTCGATCTTCTCGCCGCACAGCTCATTTACGATGCCTGCAATACGCATACCGCGGTTACCGATACAAGCGCCGACGGGATCAACATCGGGATCGCGCGAGAAGACGGCGACCTTGCTGCGAACGCCCGCTTCACGCGAAACGCCCTTTACGATGACAACGCCATCGGAGATTTCGGGAACCTCAAGCTCAAACAGGCGACGGACAAGTCCTGCGTGGGTGCGCGAAAGGGTGACAAGGGGTCCGTGCGTTTCTTTATTGACTTCCATTACGAAGACCTTTACGCGGTCATCCACCTCAAATACTTCACCGGGAATCTGCTCGCTGTGTAACAAAACTGCGCGACCGTTGCCGGTTTCCAGCACCACGTTGCCGTTGACGGGGTCAACCTTGCTAACGGTGGCGGTGATGATTTCATCGCGCTGATTCTCATACGCCTCCTGCATCACGCGGCGCTCACCCTCGCGAATGCTCTGGATGATGACCGACTTTGCAGCGGCGGCGGAAAGGCGACGGAAATTCTCGGGCTCGACACGGATATCGATCAGCTTGCCCAGCGTGTGGCGGCGGCTCAGCTTTTTCGCATCCTCAAGCGAGATCTCCTTATCGGGATCCTCGACGGTTTCCACAACGGTCTTCTGCTGGAAGACACGGATGTCATCCTTTTCCAGATCAAAGACGATGCGAACATCGGCATTGGTGCCGTACTCCTTGTGGTAGGCGGAGATCAGCGCCGCCTCGATCTTTTCGATCATGTACGCTTTGGGAATGCCTTTCTCGCGCTCCAGAAGGTCAAGGGCGTTAACGAACGATTCCTTATTGCTTTTCTTGCTCATGGCTGTATCCTTTCGTTCTTTCAGAACTATTGTGTTTAAAATTCAAAGACCGTACGCAGCTTTGCTACGGCGTTGCGGGGGAAGGCGTGCACGGCTTTGCCGTCGTCAAGAAGGATCTCTCCGTTCTCGCCGCGACCCGCAAGCACTCCCTCAAGGCGCTTTTTGCCCTCAAACGGGGCAAACAATCGCAGCTCGACGCGCTCGCCGATCGCAAATTCGATGTGGGCATCGGTGCGAAGCTCGCGCTCGATACCGGGCGAGCTGACCTCAAGGTCGTAGGATTCCTCGATGGGATCGATCTCGTCAAGCACGGGGTCGATGGCGCGGTGCATACGCTCGCAATCGTCGATGGTGATGCCATCCTCGTGGTCGATGGTCACGCGCAAAATACGGCGCGCGCCCTCTTTGAAAAACTCAACATCCCAGATGGTAAGTCCTAACTCGTCAGCGACGGGCTGAATACCCATGCGGACTGTTTCGGCAATGTTTTTTGCTCCTGCCATACTACTCCCTTCCGTCGGCGAAAAATAGGCTTGTGCGCCGACAAACAAAGCAGAGCAGGTCTTGCAACCTGCTCCGTCGATCATCTTCATACTGCAAGTAGTATACCATATATGTCCCACTTTTGCAAGAGAAATTTGAAATTTTTTTGAATTTTCGTAAAATTCCTCGCAAATTCACCATTTTTGTGACGTAAAAAACTGCCCGTATGCCCGAATTTTCACAATTCCTTCATCGAATCTGTTTACAACCGTCAAAAACTATGATATAATATTATAATGATATTTCTGCCCTGAAGGAGGACAAGCAATGAATCCCACCCTGCTCCCCAAAACTGAACGCGCCTCCTGGCGGGAAATGCTTGCCACGCCCGACTCCGCGCACGCCGCGCTGGCGCTTGCGCTGACCCTTTTTTCGGCGCTGGCGTTTGCGCTTTGCGATCATTTCTTCCTTGCGGCGCTTTACCTGTTGGCGTGTCTGCTATTCCTGTATCATCTGACGCGCTCGCTTGTCGCAATGCTGTTTTACGTTATCCCCGCCTTTTTACTGTATGGAATTGCCCCGTTCCTGCCCGGCGTTACCGAGCCCTTACTGCTGCCCACCGCCTTCTGCGCGCTGATCATCGGCGGCTCGTGCGGCGGCTTCCTGTTTCTGCATTACCATAACCCGCGCAAGCATTGGTATATTTACACTCTGCCTCTTGTGGCATATGCAGCTTCCTCGCTTCTTGCAAGTGACCCTTGGCGCGGACTGCTTGCACTGCTGCCCTTGCTGTTGGCGGCGGTATTTGCCGTTTGCCTGTCGCTGTGCCTGCCTCACACCGAATCGGTGCTAACAGGCATTGTCACACTGGTGCTTTCGCTTACCGTTGCGGGTCTTATCACCGCCGCGCTCTTTGGCTCGCTGAACGGCAATTCGCTTGCCCTCCTTGCCGATTCGATGCGCGCCACGGTTGAGGCGTTCTTCCGCGAAGCAAGCGTGCTGTATGCCGAAATGGGTCTTGACCTCGGACTTACCGACGTTTACATTGCCAACGTTGCCGCACTGTTTGTCAACATCTCGCCCGCACTCTTTTTCATCGCCGCCTCGGTGGTCTCTTATCTTGCGTGGCGCACTCTGCTTTGCTTGCTGGTCGCCTTCCGCACGCTGCCAAGGCTTCCCCGCCGCATTGCGGCATTTTCGGTCAGCGCCACAGGCGCCGCCATCTTTATCGTTTCTTATATCATTTCCCTGTTTGCCAACTCCGAATCGGCAACGCTCTTTGGCACGATTGCCGAAAACCTTGCCCTGGTGCTTGAGCCTGCGCTGGCGCTGATCGGCTTCCACGCCCTCTTCAGCGGAAAGGGCGCGCGCTCGTGTATGTCCTATATCCTTGCCATCGGGCTTGTTTTCGTGCTGGTCAGCAACCCCTTGACGGGGCTGGCGCTTGCCGCCTTCTTTGGCGCCTTCAACATTCTTGCGGCGCGGTTCTTCCCGCCCACCGACGAGAAAGGAGAACAATAAATGCAAAAACATTCCGATCATTCCTTTCGCTCTGCCCTGCCGCTTTTGGTTTCGATCATCATCGGCGTACTGTTTTTCGGCACGTATCTTGCGGTCGAGCGTGTTACCCCCGACCGCCTGCCCTCGTTTGGTATGGCGCTTGGCTTTCTTGTGGCATACCTCGCCTTTTCGCTTCTAACTTTTCTTTATTTCTTCTTGAAAAGTCTGAAAAGAAGCGGCGACCACAGCACCTCGAAAAGCCTGACGACGAAAATGCACAATATGTTCAAATACGTGGTCGATCTGCCCTACGCCATTACCGACGAAAACGGCCGTGTGCGTGTGATCAACCAGGCCCTGCAGGATCTGCTTGGTGCGCGCGATCCCTTTTTCCGCGGCACGGTATCCGACATCTGCTCGGGTACGACTCTGCGCGATATCCTTTCGGCGGGCAACCGTACCGAGGATAAGGGCACCGATCTTGGCAAAAGCGTTTCGGGTGAGGAAGCTCCCTTGCGCACGGCGACGGGAGGCACGGTGGTTCGCATTAAGAATGCCGATCGCTATGTCGCGCGCGCGTACGTGCTTGACCTTGAAGGACAGTTCAATTACCTTGTCACCTTTACCGACATCACCGAGCTGTGCGAGCTGCGCGAGAAGACCGAGCGTGATATGCCCGTTGTGGCGTATATCGACGTCGATAATCTGGAGGAGCTGGCACAGTACACGCGCTCGAACTACCGCGATATCTCGCGCCGCGTGGACGATGCCCTTTTACAGTGGGCTTCCAATATGAACGGTATGCTGCGTGAATACGAGCGAGACCGTTATATCCTTCTGTTTTCGCAGGAAAAGCTGTTTGCGTGCGAGGAAAACAAATTCAGTGAGCTTCTCGACGTGATCCGTGATATCCGCCTTGGTGAATACGGCATTCCCGTTACCCTTTCGGTGGGCATTTCGGTATCCGACGGCACGATGGAAGAGCGTGCAAAGGATGCGCAATCGGCGCTGGATATGGCACTGCAGCGCGGCGGTGACCAGGTTGCCGTACGCCGCCGTGACGGTATTCACTACTACGGCGGTCAGACCCGTACCTTCCAGCGACGCACCAAGGTGCAGTCGCGCATGGTAGCAAGCTATCTGCTTTCTAAAATTTCCGAATCCGACAACCTTCTGATCATGGGCCACCGCAAGCCCGACTTTGACTCGATCGGCTCTTGCGTGGGTATTGCACAGCTGGGTCTTCTGGCGGGTGTGCGCACCAAAATCATTATGGACCTGCACAACGACAATTTCAAGATCGCCACCAAGCGACTGATCGCCTCTCGCACTTATGCCGACATCTTTGTTTCGGGTCACGAGGCACTCGGTCTTGTGCGCCCCGGGACCCTGTTGATCATCGCCGATGCCAACAACCTTGAAATCATCGAATCCCCCGAGGTGGCAGAAAGCGTTCGCCGCATTTCGGGCAGGATCGCCATCATCGACCACCACCGCCAGACGGGCGAATACGACTTTGAGCCGATCATGACCTATATCGAGCCCGGTGCCTCTTCGGCATCCGAGCTTGTCACCGAGATGCTGGAGCAAAGCGAAAACAGCGGCGACGAGCATTCCTCGCTTGTCAGCGACGAGGTCGCCAGCGTGATTCTTTCGGGCATTATGCTGGACACGGGCGGCTTTATTCACAACACGGGCAGCCGTACCCTGGATGCCGCGCGCTACCTTTACGGCAAGGGCGCGAATGCCGAATACGTGCATAGCTTCTTTAACGAGGATTACGACGATTACGTGCGCGACCGCAGCTTTGCGGGCTGTATGCTGCTGCAGGAGAATACCGTGGGTATGACCTGGAGCCGCGGCACGGGCAACGGCGCAAGCGACCGCGTAGCCGCCGCCAAGGAAGCCGAAAAGCTGCTGAACGTCAAGGGCGTTTCGGCGGCGTTCGCGCTTGTTATGATCGACGAGGCAGTCCACATTTCGGGTCGCTCGGACGGCACGGTAAACGTACAGCTGATCCTTGAGCGCCTGGGCGGCGGTGGCCGCTTTGACTCGGCGGGCGCGGCGCTTTCGGGCGTTTCGCTTGACGTGGCGAAGACCAATCTGCAAAACGCGATTGCCGCACACTTTGCTGAGCTTTCCAACAACGAATAAACACTTCTTCGAGCAAGAGAAAGGACACATACAATGAAAGTTATTCTTACGGCCGACGTAAAGGGCCAGGGTAAAAAGGACCAATTGGTCGAGGTATCCGACGGATACGCACGCAATTTTCTGTTCCCCCGCAAGCTGGCGATCCCTGCCGACAATCAGGCAATGACCGAGCTGAAAAACAAGCAGGCAGCCGCCCAGCATAAGATCGATACCGACCGCGCCGCCGCCAAGGAGACCGCCGCAAAGCTGGAGGGCATTAAGCTGGTATTCAAGGTTGGTGCCGGTGCCGACGGCAGACTGTACGGGTCGGTTACCAGCAAGGAAATTGCAGAAAAGCTTGCCGCTGAGCATAAGATCACGGTAGATAAGCGCAAAATCACCCTTGCCGAGCCCATCAAGGCATACGGCAGCTACGATCTTGATGTCCGCCTTTACACCGACGTTTCGGGCAAGATCCATCTTGTCGTAACCGAGAAATAACGCCATGAGTGAACGACACAACGATTACAACACGCAAGGTGACGAGCTGGTGCGTAAAATGCCCTGCTCGCTTTCCTCTGAGCGCGCACTGCTTGGCTCGATCCTGATCGATCCGCACGCCATTACCGACGTGCTGACCGTGGTACAGGCAGACGACTTTTACGTGACCGAGCACAAGGAAATTTTCCTTGCCATGCGCGAGCTGTTTGACACCAGCAGCGAAATTGACCCCGTAACCCTGATTGACACCCTTGTACACAAGGGCGTATACGAAAAATCGGGTGGCGAGGATTATATCCGCTCGCTTGTTGAGGCAACGCCCAGCGCCATGAACATCAAGGACTATGCGCGCATCGTCAAAGAGGAAAGCATTCGTCGCCGTATCATTGCCACCTGCTCGGAAATTTCGGATATGACCTATGGCGAGCAGGAGGAGATCACGCATATTCTGGACCTGGCACAGGGACAGTTTACCGATATCGCGGCAGGCCGCGATTCGCGCACCTTCCGCCATATCCGCGACGTGCTGCGCGACGTGCTTGCCAATCTGCATCAGCTTGCCACCGACAAGGAATCCTGTCAGGGTACCCCCACGGGCTTCTCGGGCGTTGACCGATTGCTGGTGGGAATGGGCGATTCGGACCTGATTCTGGTGGGCGCGCGTCCCGGTATGGGTAAAACCAGCTTTGCGCTGAATATCGCTACCAACGTGGCGGTCTCCTCAAAGAAAAAGGTCTGCGTATTCTCGCTTGAGATGTCGGCAGAGCAGCTGGTTTCGCGTATGATCTCGAGCGAAGCGATGGTCAACAGCCACAACCTGCGCTCGGGTCAGCTTTCCCCCGATGAATGGAAAAAGATCGCAGACGCATCGATGCGCCTGTCCTCGACCGACCTTCTGATCGACGATACCTCGGGTATGACGGTCACCGCAATGAAGGCAAAGCTGCGCCGTGTGGAAAATCTCGGTCTTGTGGTCGTGGACTACCTGCAGCTGATGGAAAGCGAACGCCACTCGGATAACCGCGCCCTTGAGGTGGGTGACATTTCGCGAGGTCTGAAGCTGATGGCGAAGGACCTGCGCGTGCCGATCATCTGCTGTGCACAGCTGTCGCGTGGACCCGAAAGCCGTACCGACAAGCGTCCCCAGCTTTCTGACCTGCGTGACTCGGGTGCCATCGAGCAGGATGCAGACGTCGTTATGTTCCTTTACCGCGATGAATATTATAAGACCGACCGTTCCCCCGACGACGAGGGCGGCAACGTTGCCGAGGTCATCATTCAGAAGAACCGTCACGGCTCAACGGGCAATGTCAAGATGGGCTGGATCGGCTCGTTCACCAAGTTCCTGACCATCGACACCACCAGAGAAGAAGGATGATGGTCACCCCCACTTTCCCAAAAGAATTCAAGGACCCGCGTGCCCTTGCGGGGCTTCCCGCCGACGCGCCGATTGCCGTTGCCCTTTCGGGCGGCGCCGATTCGGTGGCACTGCTGGCAATGCTTGCAGACAGCGGTCGCGTGACCGCGGTGCATGTGCATCACGGTATCCGCGGTGCCGAGGCTGACCGCGACGAGCGCTTCTGCCGCGAAACAGCGGCGGCGCTGGGCGTTCCCTTTGTCGCACTGCACGTGGATGCGCCCGCCCTTGCCAAAGAGAAAAAGATCAGTCTGGAAACCGCCGCGCGCGAAGCGCGCTATCTGGTGCTGACCGAATATCTGGCGGCAAACGGCATCCCGTTGCTGGTAACAGCGCATCACGCCGACGACCAGCTCGAGACCGTGCTGCAGCACCTGC
>JBGVCY010000069.1:0-6393 GCA_045119135.1 Eubacteriales bacterium
CGCAGGTTCGAATCCTGTCATTCCGACCAAGCAAAGGACACCCGTCCGAGCAAAGCGGAGTGGCGGGCGTCCTTTGATTAGATGAAAATTGGAAAGGATACGAACCTTATTCGAAAGGCGAAGCCGTCCTGTCATTCCGACCACCCCGGAGGCGTAGCTCAGTTGGTCAGAGCGCACGGTTCACATCCGTGAGGTCATGGGTTCGAGCCCCCTCGTCTCCACCAGCAAATTGCCCCCGTTTTTACGGGGGCAATTTTCATCAAATCTCTATCTACCCGTGGCACAGCTGGATAGCGCGCGAGACTCCGACTCTCGAGGTCGCAGGTTCAAATCCTGTCGGGTAGGCCAAACAGACCCCGCCAAATGGCGGGGCTTTTCTGTTTGGTCTACCCGACAGCTTGCCAAAACTGCGCAGAGCTTTGCTCGGCGCAGGTCGGAAGTTCGCTTGCGAACTTCTTGCGCAACTTCCCAGAAGTTGCGCGTTCGAAAGGCGGCAAAGCCGCCGTCCTGTCGGGCATTTTGATTTTAGATTTCTGCCGCCAGCTCAACACCGCGCAAGAAGTGCTTCTACCTCTGCGTGCTCGGGCATGGCATTGATGCCACCGCGTCTGCCCACACAAAGCGCGGCGGCAGCGTTGGCAAAGCGGGCAAAATCGGCGAGCTCCTTTGTCGAAAGCTCCCGAGGATGCTTGCCACAGCACGCAACCCGATAAAGAAAGGCTCCCATAAAGGAATCTCCCGCGCCGGTGGTATCGACCACATCGGATGCAAAGGCGGGAGAATAAACAGCACCCGCCCTGCCCGCGACATACGCGCCCTTCTCACCCATAGTCACAAGCACGCAGGAAATCCCTGCTTCCAGGAAGAATTTTGCCGCACCTTCCGCGGATGCCTCGCCCGTCAGAAGCACACCTTCCTCATCAGAAATTTTGATCATATCAACAAAAGGAAGCGGAAGCTTCATCCCCTCCACTGCAGCCTCGCGGCTACTCCAAAGCCCCGCGCGGTAGTTGGGATCGTACGAAATCATAAGCCCGTTTTGCTTCGCAATATGAAGCGCGGAAAGCGTTGCGCTTCTTGCAGGCTCATCGGTAAGAGAAAGCGAGCCGACGTGAAAAATTTTACTGCTTGCTACGGTCTCTTCGTCAAGCTCATCGGCGCGAAGCTGGGTATCGGCACCCGGCTTTCTTGCAAAGGAAAAGCTTCTGTCTCCTTTTTCATCAAGCGCAACAAAGGCAAGCGTGGTAAACGCCCCATCGGTTTCCTTCAAAGCACGAGCGTCTATGCCGTTTGCGGCGAGGGTGTCGCGGAGAAATTCACCGTGCATATCCTTTCCTATTTTTCCGATAAAAGCGGTTTTGCCGCCCAGCCTTGTCACAGCAGAAAGAACGTTTGCAGGCGCGCCACCGGGGTTCTGCTCAAACAGCCTTGTTCCGCTTTCGGTAACACCCGCAAAGGTAAAATCAATCAATATCTCGCCAAGAGCTGTTACGTCATATTTCTTTTGACTCATTTACACGCTTCTCTTTCCTGCGGCATCAATGCGAGGGTCGGTGTAGATATCGTACTCGTCGCGGCTTCTGGTCGAAAATTCGGATACAACGGCACCCTCGGCGCCCGCCTGGAACCAGTGGAGCGTGTTGGGCATTATGGTATACTGCTCACCGGGATTGAGAACGATCTCCCGTCGGCAGGTAAAGTATTCCTCCATCCCTGCAGGAACTCTGGCAGCAATGCTTTCGCTGCCTTCCCCCTCAACGTAAAGATAAACCTTTCCATAGCGGCAACGGAAGGTCTCCTCCTTGCCTTCCTCGCCGTTGATGGCAGGGTGGCGATGCTCGGGGCAGGTCTGATACGGAAGAAGGACCAGCTCCTTGGCACAGCAGCGCTCGGTGTTTACGTAAACAACAAGCTCAAGTCCCACCTGATCAAGGCAACCAAGCTCATACTCGGCAACCTCCACGCGACGGCGCTCCTCGGGATGGATGACAATGCCCGCCTTGTCAAGGTACGCAAGCGCCTTGGCAGAATACAGTTCATACTCTTCTTTTCTTAACATTTCAAATTCTCCTTTCCATTTTTAACGCTCAATCGAAGTACACAGGCGTCATAGGGTTTTACGGTTTTTTTGCTACCGTAGTAGACCTTTTCCACCGCAAACGGCACATCACATTCCACCGTAAAGCTCTGCTCGCGGTCACCTGTATTGATCAACACAAGATAACATCCGTCCTCGGTGGGATGATAGGTAAAGATCACATCCTCGCCCGACACCGAAACAGGCGCGCGCTTGCCAAGCAGGGTGCGATAGATGTGCTCTGGCTGCTTCTCAAACGCCCCGTGCTGTGACAGCAGATTTTTTTCCATCGGTGCGTTGACGAAGAAAACTCTGCCCTTGCCGTAGGTAAATACGCTTGCAAAGGGATTTCCCTCGGCATCGGTGGCAAGCACCTTCGCTCCCACCGAGCGAAGAAGCACGGTACGCTCCCGCACAAATGCGACGGTCCTGCCTGCCAGTGTTGCACTACCTTCAACGGTGCTTTGATAGGAATCCACCACCTCAAGCCCTGTCAGCTCCTTGAAATCGGCAAGGAAGGGAGCATCCACCGAAAGGTAGAGGTCCGCTCCCTCGCGCACCTTTTTCTTCAGCTCGGCGTAACGCTCCATCGGCATAACACAATACTCGTTTACCGAGGGCAGCAGGTATAGCGGCGCATCGGGCAGCGGGTCGTCGCCGTAAGCAAATCGGCAATTCACGCCCACGCGGCGCAGTAAAAGATCGGTCATATATCCAACGCCCCACTGATCCTGATGGCGTGTCAGCAGGCAGACGGCATCGGTGGCGGCAGGCGGCAGGGTGAAATCAAGCCCCCTGAGGAAATCGGAAAAGCGCTTCATCTCCCACAGCACGGGCTTTGGCTGCCGTTCGGCATCAAGCATACCAAGCTCCAGCTCCAGCATGCAACGGTTATAAGGGAAGGTTTTCAGCATATTCTGATCGTTTGCACACCACCACAAAAGACCTGCACTCCCGTTTGCCCACAGCGAAAACAAATTGACACGCAGATAATCCGCCGCCACTTGGTTGTTTGTTACATAGGTGCCCGTTGTGCCAAACTCCTCGGCAAAAGAGGGCTTGCCCGAAAGATCGGCGTAAAACTTGCCCTGCGCGGTGGGATGCATCAGTGTACGGTAGGAAAGCAAGCGATCGACCCACGTATGCTCGCAAAAGATCGCATACGGGTGTGTCGTCAGCATATCGGTAAACATTGCCTGGTCGGCAATCGTCCAATGTCCGTGTATGTCAAGACCGTGCATGCCCGAAAGGATGGGATGCGTTTTATCGCAGGCGCGGATGGCATTGGAAACGCTTGCCGTAAAGCCCGCCGCCTCATAGCGATCCTTCACGGGTGCCATACAGTTGCATTCGTTGCCAAGGTCCCACGCATACAGGGCGGGATGGTTATAAAAACGCGACACAAAGCCCTTGATATACAGCTGCGTAAAATATACCGCCAGCGGGTCGGTCAGCACGTTTTTGCCATACAGCGCGGGGGGAATGAACAGTCTGCCACTCATCCAACCCGTTACCATACCAACCACCACACGGATGCCATACGTTTGGCAAAGATCAAGAAAAACACCGAACCTATCAAGCATCGTGTCGTCAAGATAATAGGGATTGTTCGATTTTCCACCTGTGGTGTATTCCCCCACCGTTCCCTGCCCGCCTATATAAGCCTCGACAGGCTGAAAATCGCGCCAATTGGGAAAGGCGCGCACACATTTGACACCGTACTCCGCCAAACGGCGCAGATCGTCGTCGATGACCTCAGGGTCAAAATCACGCCACATTTCAGCACCCGCATTCGATGCCCAATAATTGCAGCCAAGCAAAAAATCCATAGCAACAGCTCCTTTTTTCTTCATCATATCGCACGGCAAAGCCAAAAGTAAATGCAAAATATGCCGATTTATAATTTTCAACTCTGTTTTTTGTTACATTTTAAAAAATCACGGGTTTTCCTTATAAATTTTGTTGCAATCCATTGGGGCTCGTGTTACAATAATAACAACGGGAGGTGAAGGTATGCTTTTTGATAACGAGCAGTTGAATATCGTGCAGCTCCACCGTGTGATCACCTATTCCTCGAAGCAGCAAAAGCACTCCTACCCCCCGCAGCTTCCCACGCACGAGCTGATGATCTATCTGGAGGGCGAATCGATCGTGCGCTTCCACGGGAAGTGCATTCATATGACTGAGGGAGATATCCTTTATCTGCCAAAGGGCATCGAGAATACCGAATACGAGGTAGAGGTCATCCGCCCCTTTTTACTGCATAACATTTACTTCGACACCTCGTCAAGCCTGCCGCGCGAGGCGGTGCAGATCCCATCCAAGGGCGAAGATATGCGCCCTCTCTTTGAACGGCTTTGCCGCACCTGGGTAAACAAGCGCGACGGCTATTACTACCGTTCGATGCAGCTGACCTATGAGCTGATCGAGGCACTGCGGCGCGCGCAGCAGCGCTATTCGCCTAACCGAAAATTCGAGGTGCTTTCCCCTGCCGAGGAATATCTGGCAGAGCACTATCTTGATGCCGATTTCGACTACGGCGAACTGGTGCGCCGTTCGGGACTTTCCTATTCTTATTTCAAAAAGCTGTTCATCGACAAATACGGTTGTCCGCCCGTCAAGCACGTCACGCACCTGAAGCTGGCACGGGCGTGCGAGCTTTTGCAAAGCGGCAGCTTCAGCATCACGCGCGTGGCAACGCTCTGCGGCTTTGATAACCTTTATTATTTTTCCAACGTGTTCAAAAAGCATTTTGGCGTTTCGCCCAAATATTACGGGGGAAGCGACCTGTAATTTTTTCAATATTTTTTCGCGATTTCGATTGATATTGCGCGCGATTCGTGCTACAATAAAAGCATCTTTTTTCGGGAGGTATCCCCTATGGCGATCCGCATTGGTATTTATGGATACGGCAACCTTGGCAAGGGTGTTGAGGCAGCCATCCAACAGAATGACGATATGACACTTGTGGCGGTCTTTACCCGCCGCGATCCTGCGTCGGTGGCGACCCTGACCGGCGCGCCCGTCTTTCACATTGACACGGCAAAGGAAATGAAAAACGACATTGACGTGCTGATCCTTTGCGGCGGCTCGGCGACCGATCTGCCCACGCAAACCCCCGAAATGGCAAGCCTTTTCAACGTGATCGACAGCTTTGACAATCACGCAAACATTCCACAGCACTTTGCAAACGTGGATGCCGCCGCACGCGCGGCAGGCAAGACCGCTATGATCTCGGTGGGCTGGGACCCCGGTATGTTTTCGCTGAACCGCGTGCTGATGTCCTCGATCCTTTCCGACAGCAAAACCTATACCTTCTGGGGCAAGGGTGTCAGCCAGGGACACTCGGATGCGATTCGCCGTATTGAAGGCGTTGCCGACGGCAAGCAGTATACCGTGCCCGTCGAGGCGGCGCTGAACGCCGTCAGAAGCGGTGCAAACCCCGTGCTTTCCACCCGCGAGAAGCACACGCGCGAGTGTTTTGTGGTGGCAAAAGAGGGCGCCGACCGCGCGGCGATTGAAAAAGAGATCAAGGAAATGCCAAACTATTTTGCCGATTACGATACCACCGTCAACTTTATCACCGCCAAGGAGCTGCGCGAGCAGCACAGCGGCATTCCGCACGGCGGATTTGTAATCTGCAGTGGCAAAACGGGTCTTCATCAGGAACACAATCACATCATCGAATACAGCCTGAAGCTGGATTCCAACCCCGAATTTACCTCGTCGGTGCTGGTGGCTTACGCCCGCGCCGTAGCACGCCTTGCCGCCAAGGGCGAGGTTGGCTGTAAAACGGTATTGGATATTGCGCCCGCATACCTCTCGCCCCTCTCGTCCGAGGAGCTGCGCAAGACGATGCTGTAAGAAAAAAGCACCCCACGTGGGGTGCTTTTTTATGTAGGCGCGCGAACAACCACGATCTTGCGCGCAAGGTCCCCCGACAGCGCAAAGCACGTGCCGCCCGCCTCGACCACGGCAAGCTCGGGACGGTTCAGCACCAACGAAATGCGTCCACCGGGCGAAAGCGAATCGGGCAGCAGTACCTCGGGCACGGCAAGCAGCACCGCCGTATCCCCTGCGCGAAGCTCACTTAATATCATTTCATCACCCCTGTTTCATTCTATGCGGTGCTCTTTCTTTGGTTGCGTATAAAAAACGCGAAGCGGTACATACTAAACTTGTGCGAAAAACAGGAATTTTTTAGAAAAAAAGACTTGACAAGGCGCGCGGCATCTGTTATAATATCGTGTGTTCACAATATTGGGGCATCGCCAAGCGGTAAGGCAACGGACTCTGACTCCGTCATTCCCCAGGTT
>JBGVCY010000070.1:0-13818 GCA_045119135.1 Eubacteriales bacterium
GATGCGCGCCGGAGGAAGTGTTTTCTGCGGGGCGCACGCTGGTGCTGGAAAGCGTTCGTGACCCCGGTAATCTTGGTACGATCATCCGTTCCGCGGCGGCGTTCGGCATTGCCAATCTGGTGCTTTCCGCCGATTGTGCCGATATCTACCATCCCCGCACCATCCGTGCGGCGATGGGCGCGTTGTTTACCAAACGCATCATCGTTGTCGAACATGTGGCAGACGCTATGCAATTTCTTGCTACACGCGGCAGAGTTTATGCCGCCGCGCTGGATGCGGGTGCTGTTCGCCTTGGCGAGGTACGCTTTGGCGAAAACGATACCGTTGTTGTCGGTAACGAGGGACACGGGCTTTCGCCCGCCGCCCTTGCCGCCGCCACCGACAAGCTGTTTATTCCGATGGAAGCAGGTGTGGAATCGCTGAACGCAGGGGTTGCCGCCTCGGTGCTTCTGTGGGAGCTGTATCAAGGCAGGTCGCAATGAAGCACGAGCAACATTGGATCGCCCTTGCACAAACACTGGGACCGCGCTCGTATGCTCTGAAGCCGCTGCTTGAGGCGTTTGAGACCCCGGAGAATATTTTTGCGGTAAGCGAGCAGGAATTGACCGATGCCGTGCCGTGGCTCGGCAAGGGAACGGTTGCGTTGCTTGCACGCAAGGAGCGCTTTGAAGAGGCAAAGCATATCACGCTGTGGTGCCATCAGAACGGTGTGCGGATCCTCACGATGGATGCGCCCGATTACCCTGCGTGCCTTCGTGAAATTGCTGAGCCGCCCGCCGTGCTGTACTGTCGGGGCGACCTGCAGGGCATTGACCGCGCGATGACACTTGGTGTCGTTGGTCCCCGCGATCCCGATGCATACGGCGAAAATGAAACGTATAAAATAACCTTTGCGCTTGCCGCCGCAGGCATTACTGTGATCAGCGGTATGGCAAAGGGAATCGACGGCATCGCTGCCGCGGCAGCCATTGGCGCGGGTGGCAGAACGATTGCCGTGCTGGGTACGGGCATTGATATGACCTATCCCAAGCACCACACGCGCCTTGCTTCTGAAATCATTGGAAGCGGCGCGATCATCACCGAATTTGCTCCCGGCACCAAGCCGCTGGGCAAAAACTTTCCGATTCGCAACCGTTTGATCAGTGCGCTCTCAAGGGGTGTTTTCCTGCCCGAGGCGGATGAATCCAGCGGTGCGCTGATTACAGCGCGTTATGCCCTTGTACAGGGCAAAATGCTGTTCGCCCTGCCGGGCGATATCAGCAATCCTCGTTCCGCAGGCACGAATCGCCTGCTGGCAAGCGGCGCCTCGATGGTGCTTTGTGCCGAGGATATTCTGTCGGAATATCGTTTTCTGTATCACGACCTGATCGATGAAAAGGCGTTCCGCGAATCGGCACAGCATGCTGAGCTTTCGCACGACGTGGTGCGGCGCTTTGGACTTCACACCTCGCAAACGAAGGAGCGTAAGCCCGAGCGAAAGAGTGCCCGTCTGCGTGTCGCCCAGGTTGAAACGGCAGAAAAAAGCGCACCCGTGTGCGATCTTTCGATGCTGAACGACCGTCAGCGCGAGATCTTCTCGTTGCTGCCCGACACCCCCTTTACCCCCGATGTGCTTGCTGCTGCCGCCATTCCCGTGGCTGAGGCTGTGGCAACCCTTACGGTGCTTGAGATCTACGGTCTTATCACCTCGCGTCCGGGCGGTATGTATCAAAAAAAGTAACTCATTTCTGAAAGGAATCCCCATATGGCAAATCTCGTTATCGTGGAGTCGCCTTCCAAGGCGGCTGCCATTAAAAAGTACCTCGGCTCGAATTACAAGGTCATTGCTTCGAAGGGTCACGTGCGCGATCTTCCCAAAAGCACGCTGAGCGTTGACATCGAAAATGGCTTTGAGGCACATTATATCAACATCCGCGGCAAGGGTGATCTGATCAAGGAGATCCGCAAAGAAGCAAAGGCGGCAAAAAAAGTATTCCTCGCGCCTGACCCTGATCGCGAGGGCGAAGCGATTGCCTGGCACCTTGCCAACGCCCTTGGCATGGATCCCGCCAAGACGTTGCGTGTCAGCTTCAATGAGATCACGCCCGCCGTTGTGCGCGCCGCGATCAAAGAGCCCCGTGCCATTGATATGAATCTTGTCAATGCACAGCAGACCCGCCGTATCTGGGATCGTGTTGTGGGATATAAGCTTTCTCCCTACCTTTGGAAGGCTGTGAAGAACGGACTTTCCGCAGGCCGTGTGCAGTCGGTTGCCGCACGCATCATCGTTGACCGCGAGAACGAGATCCGCGCCTTTGTTCCCGAAGAGTATTGGACCATCGAGGCATTGCTTGGCAATGGCGAGGGCAAAGAATTTTCGGTGCGCTTCTACGGAACGGCTGACGGCAAGATGAAGCTGGCAAGCGAGAGCGAGGTTGCCGCCGTGGTCGAAGCTGTTCGCGGCAAGGATTTTAAGGTAACCAGCGTCAAGCGCGCTACCCGACAGAAGCTGCCCGCTCCCCCCTTTACCACCTCTACGATGCAGCAGGAGGCATCGCGCAAGCTCGGCTTCCAGTCCCAGCGCATTATGCGCGTGGCGCAGGAGCTGTATGAAGGTATCAACGTCGGTACTGAAAATGGCGGCGTACAGGGTCTTATCACCTACATGCGTACCGACTCGCTCCGCGTTTCCGCCGAGGCGCAGACTGCCGCACGCGAGCTGATTGCAGGCAAGTTCGGTAACGACTTCTGTTCTCCCACCCCTCGCGTATACAAGGCGCGTGCAGGTGCGCAGGATGCGCACGAGGCGATCCGCCCCTCGCACGTTGAGCTTGAGCCCCATATGATTCAGAAGTACCTGACGCAGGATCAGTATCGCCTTTATAAGCTGATCTGGGAGCGCTTTGTCGCCAGCCAGATGCAGTCTGCGACCCTGAATACACTTACGGTCGAGCTGGAAGCGGCAGGCTATCTCTTCCGCACAGGCGGCTACAGCGTGGCATTCCCCGGCTATATGGCACTGTACGAGGAGACCGAGGAGATCGAGACCCGCAAGGATATGATCGAGGAGGAGCGCGACCTGCGTATTCCCGAGCTTTCCGAGGGTGAGAGCATCGCTTCGCGCGATCTGGTGCCCGCACGCCACTATACCGAGGCACCGCCCCGCTACACCGAGGCATCGCTCATCAAGTTCCTTGATGAAAAGGGTATCGGTCGCCCCAGCACCTATAACACCATTATCACCACCATCGTATCGCGCAACTACGTTGTGCGCGACGGTAAATCGCTGGTGCCCACCACGCTTGGCGAGGTAACCACCAAGCTGATGAAGGAGAACTTCCCCGACATCGTCGACTATACCTTTACGGCTCACATGGAGGATCAGCTGGACGAGATCGAAAAGGGCAGTGCCGAAATGACTGCCGTGCTCGAGGCATTCTGGCGCGGCTTTGAGAAGGAGCTTGCCCGTGCCGAGACCACCGTGGGCGCCGGCAGCTTTGAGCTGCCCGTTGAGGAGACCGATATCATTTGTGAAAAGTGCGGCTCCCGTATGGTGATCAAGAACGGTCGCTACGGCAAATTCGCCGCTTGCCCCAACTATCCCACCTGCCGTAACACCAAGCCCCTGACCGAAAAGAAAGAGGGCGAGGAAGAGGAAAAGACCGAAAAGAAGGCACCCGTTGTCGCAGATTTTAAATGCGAGCGTTGCGGCGCCGATATGGTACAGCGCACGGGCCGCTATGGCAGCTTCTTTGCTTGTTCGCGTTATCCCGAGTGTAGCTTTACCAAGCAGAAGACCCGTGAAATGGATGTGCCTTGCCCCAAGTGCGGCTCGAAGGTGCTGATCAAAACGGGCAAGAGAAAAACAGTATTCTACAGCTGTGAAAAATACCCGACCTGCGATTTCTCCTCGTGGGATATGCCCACCAAGGAGACCTGTCCGCAGTGCGGCAAAATGCTGTTCCGCAAGAAGGGTAAAGCATTGCTTGTCTGTGCCGATAAGGCTTGTGGCTACAGTGTAGCGCAGAGCGCCGAAACGGAAGTTGAGGCATGAGTAACCCTTACGTTCGTGTGCTGGGTGCAGGGCTTGCAGGGTGTGAGGCGGCGTATCAGATCGCCTCGCGCGGCATCCCCGTGCGCCTGGTTGAAATGAAGCCCCATCAAAAGACCCCTGCGCACCACACCGATGGCTTTGCCGAGCTTTGCTGCTCAAATTCGTTGCGTTCGGATGCGCTTTCCAATGCCGTGGGACTTCTGAAGGAAGAAATGCGCCGTTGCGGTTCGCTGATTATGGAAACGGCGGATGCCACCCGCGTACCCGCGGGCTCGGCATTGGCAGTTGACCGAACTGCGTTTTCCGATACCGTTACCGCCCGTATTCGCAATCATCCCCTGATTGAGGTCGAGGAGCGCGAGGCGGTTGACATCGACCCCGAAGAGATCACTGTAGTGGCAACGGGACCCTTGACCTCGCCCGCTATGGCAGAGCGCATTGCCGCTATGACAGGCAGTAATGGTCTTTATTTCTTTGATGCGGTTGCTCCGATTGTTGATTTTTCGTCGATCAATATGGATGTGGCATTTTTTGCTTCGCGTTATGATAAGGGCGATGCCGATTACATCAACTGCCCGATGACGCGCGAGCAGTATGACGTCTTTTACCGCGCATTAATCGAGGCAAAGGAAGCAGAGCTCAAGGAGTTTGACCGTGCCGAGCAGGGTGAGCCCAAGGTCTTTGAGGGCTGTATGCCCGTCGAGGTCATGGCGCGCCGCGGTTACGACACCCTTTGCTACGGCCCCTTGAAGCCCGTGGGTCTCATTGACCCCCGAACGGGGCGAGAATCCTTTGCCGTGGTACAGCTGCGCAAGGAGAACCGCGAGGGCACAATGTATAATCTGGTGGGCTTTCAGACCCACCTTACCTTCCCCGAGCAGAAGCGTGTCTTTTCGCTGATCCCGGGGCTTGAAAATGCGGTATTTCTGCGCTACGGCGTGATGCACCGCAACACCTATATCCATTCCCCCGGCTTTTTGGATGCCACCTATGCTACAAAGCAGAATCAGAACCTCTTTTTTGCAGGGCAGATGACCGGTGTCGAGGGATATATCGAATCGGCAGGCTCGGGACTTGTGGCAGGATTGAACGCCGCACGTCGCGCAAGAGGCGAGGAGCCCTTTGTGTTTCCACGCGAGACGATGCTGGGTGCGATGGCTTCCTATGTCAGCACGGGCGGTATGGGTGATTTTATTCCGATGAACGCCAATTTTGGCATCGTGCCCCGCCTTGATCAAAAGGTCAAGGGCGGCAAATCGGCGCGAAACGAGGCACTTTCTGCACGCTCGCTTGCCCTGCTTGCAGATCTGTTGCCGCGTATAAAATGATAAAACGTTAACATCCACGGGGAAGGGAGGCGGCGGTATTGCGCATCATTGTGGATATTATGGGCGGCGACCGCGCGCCGCTTGAGACCCTGGCGGGTGCGGTTGAGGCATCGCGCCGGCTGACCGCCAGCTTTATTCTGGTCGGTGATCGCGATGCGATCGAGCAGATTGCCGCTGAAAAGGGCTATGATCTGTCGCGCTTTGACATTGTGCATGCCCCTACGGTGATCACAATGGAGGATGACCCGTTGTCGGTGGTTCGCGCGAAAAAGGATTCTTCGATGAGCGTGGGACTGCGGCTGCTTGCCGAGGGCAGAGGTGACGCTTTTGTCAGTACGGGCAATACGGGCGCGCTGTTTACAGGCGCAACGCTGATCGTGCGAAAGGTGCGAGGCGTACAGCGTGCAGCTATCGGCACCATCCTGCCCACCGCCGATATCCCATCGGTTCTTCTGGATACGGGCGCTAACGTAACGGTTACTGCCGAGTATCTGGAGCAGTTTGCTGTTATGGGTTCGGCATACATCAGAAAAATGTTCGGAATTTCCACCCCGTCCGTGGGGTTATTGAACAACGGCACCGAATCACACAAGGGCACCCCCCTGCACGTAGAGGCGCATCAGCGTCTGTCGGCTTGTCCTTCGATCAACTTCATCGGAAACGTTGAGGCGAATGCCGCTTGTCGCGGCGCCTGCAACGTGGTGGTGACCGACGGCTTTACGGGCAATATCTTCCTCAAATCCATCGAGGGCGCCAGCAAGGTGCTGATGCGCGCCGTAAAGGGAGTTTTCACCAAAAACGGTGTCAGTAAGCTCTCCGCGCTTTTGATCAAGCGCTCCTTTGGTGATCTGAAAAAGAAATTTGACCCGTCGGAATACGGCGGATCTCCCTTCCTGGGTATCTCCAAGCCCGTCGTCAAGGCACACGGCTCGTCGGATGCACGCGCCTTTTGCAACGCCATCCGCGCGGCAGTTACCTATACCGAAAGCGGCGTGATTTATGAGATTGCCGAGGAAGCCGAGCGCTTTGTGGCGCGCAGAAAGGAAGAAGCCGCTTTGGCGGAAAATAATGCGAAACGGGGTGAGAATTGATGCTTCCGCTTGCTATTGAAGAATTACAAAACCGCATGGGTTATCATTTTGCCGATCCGTCGCTTTTGCGTACGGCACTGACCCATTCCTCGTTCGCAAACGAGCAGCTCGGCGGTCGCGCCGATTGTAACGAGCGTCTGGAGTTTCTCGGTGACTCGGTGCTGTCTCTTGCGGTCTGTAAATACTTGTATCAGACCTACCCCGACCTGCCCGAAGGGCGATTGACCGTTCTTCGCAAAAACGTGGTCTGCCAGCGCGCGCTTGCCGATTACGCAAGCAAGATCGGACTTGGCAATTTCCTCCTGCTTGGAAGAGGTGAGGCAAAGGATGGCCGCGAAAAGCCGAAATTGCTGGAGGATGCCTTTGAGGCATTGCTGGGTGCGCTCTATCTGGATGCAGGAAATTTTGACACCGTTTGGTCGTTTTTGATCCCTTTTGTGCGCGCAGAGCTGCAAAAGGTGGAGGAAGATCTGCTGCCTCTTGAGGATTACAAAACGCTGTTACAGCAATACGTGCAGCAGACCCCTGGCGAGGAGCTGCGCTACGAGCTTGTCAGTGAGGAAGGCCCCGATAACGCCAAAAGCTTTACGGTGCGCGTGCTGGTGAATTCCAATCCCTTTGGCACGGGTACGGGAAGCTCGAAAAAAGAGGCAGAGCAGAATGCCGCGCGCGAAGCGCTTGGTCACTATCTGCCCAAATAAGTGCCATACTGTGATGAAAAAACGCCCTGTTGCCAACAACGGCAACAGGGCGTTTTTTTCTGCTTGCTTGCCCGTTGCGCAAAAAAATGGCAGCAGGTGTGAAAAAACACTTGCAAAAATTTGCATTATCTATTATAATTATATATTATATTGACTTTTAGAAAGGAGGCGTGACGTTTTGTATCTGAAATCACTGGAAATGCAGGGCTTTAAATCCTTCCCCGATAAGACAAGGCTGACCTTTGAGCGCGGTACCACCGTTATCGTGGGCCCGAACGGCAGTGGTAAGTCCAACATTTCCGATGCAATGCGTTGGGTGTTGGGCGAAATCTCCTCCAAAAGCCTGCGCGGTACCAAAATGGAAGATATCATCTTCGGCGGTGCCGACAGCCGCAGACCGATGGGCTTTGCCGAGGTTTCGGTCACCTTTGACAACACCTCCCCCGAAAACCGCCTTGACTGCCCCTATGACGAGGTAACGGTTACCCGCCGTTATTACCGTGCGGGCGAAAGTGAGTATTTCATCAACCGCCGCCCCTGCCGCCTGCGTGACGTATACGAGCTGTTTATGAACACCGGTGTCGGACGTGACGGCTATTCGATCATCGGTCAGGGTAAGATCGCCGAGATCATCTCGCGCAAATCCGACGAGCGCCGCAGTATCTTTGAGGATGCCTCGGGTATCGCAAAATACCGTCATCGCAAGACCGAGACCGAGCGCAGACTGAAGACCACCGAGGAGAACATGGCACGCGTGAACGACATCTTCCAAGAGGTGTCGGCACAGGTTGGCCCCCTTGAAAAAGAGGCTGAACGTGCCCGCCGTGCGCTGGAGCTGCACGAGGCAAAGAAAAAGGCTGACGTACAACTTTGGCTCTTCGATTCCGAGCGCTATCGAGCCGATATCGAGGTCGCCGAAGAGAATTTCCGCAACAGCGGTTACGACTTAAAGCTTGCCGAGGAGGCGATCGAAAACCTCAATGCCATGAGCGCCCAGCTCTTTGAGGAATCGCAAAGCAACAAGGCAAAGGCATCCGAGCTGCTTGAGCGCATCCGCGCCCTGACCAAAGAGAATTACGAGCGCGACAGCCAATATCAGGTAACCGAAAATGCCATCGCCAACACGCGCGAGAAGATTGAATCTACCCGTGCCAGCATTGCCGCGCGCACCGCACAGCTTGAGGGCGAAGAGGCAGAGGGCGCACGTCGCCGAGCCGCCTGTGAGGAGCTGCAGGCACGCCTTGCCGAGCTGGAGGCTGTACATACGGCAAAGGCTGAGGAAGCGCAGGCGCTTGCCAACCGCGCCCTTGCCATTGCAGGTGACATTGCTACCGCACTTGCCGATATTGATCAGCGCGAGACCGAGGCAATGGATATCCGCGTGCGCATGCAGGTCATTGAAAACGGTAAGCGCACCGATAGCGGTAAGCACGAAAGCATCATTGCCGAGATCGCCGAATACCGCGCGATCGCCGATCGCCTTGCCACCGAGCAAGCGGCAAAGCAGCGTGCTGTTGACGGCTATGCCGAAAAGATTGCCGAGGCAGAGGAAAAGATTGCCGCCATTGATGAAGCGCTTGGCGAAAAGAATGAGAACCTTACCAAGGTGCTGGAAAAGGAGAACGAGTGCAAGCTTGCATCCGATCTGGCACGTCAGCGTATCGAGGCGTTCCGCGCAATGGAAGAGCACTTCGAGGGCTATGGAAACAGCGTTCGCTTTGTGATGGAGGGATACGCCGCAGGGCGCATCACCGATGCGCGCGGCGCAAAATGCGGCAAGATTTACGGTCCGCTTTCAAAGGTCATTTCGGTTGACCGTGAATACGTCACCGCGATCGAGATCGCGCTGGGCGTGAATCTGCAGCACATCGTGGTTGAGGACGAAAGCGTTGCCAAGGCAGCCATTCATTACCTGAAGCAATCGCAGGCGGGCAGAGCCACCTTCTTCCCCGTTTCTTCGATGCGCGCACAGACCCCCACCGCCGAAATGGAGGATGCCGCCGATTGCAAGGGCTATATCGGCGTAGCTTCCGAGCTTGTGGACTGTGAGGACAAATTCCGTGAGATCGTGGGTCAGCTTCTTGGCCGTACGGTCGTGTTTGACAATCTGGATCATGCCACCGAAATGGCGCGTCGCACCAAATTCCGTGTCAAGGCAGTTACGCTTGACGGTCAGGTGATCAATGCGGGCGGTTCGTTCAGCGGTGGTTCGGTGAAGCAGCGTGCGGGTATTTTGACCCGTGCGGGCGAGATCGCGGCACTTAGCGACAAGCTGAAAAAGCTGGATGCCGATGCCGTGGCACTTCACGCCGAGCGCGAGGCGCTGGAAAAGGCGATTGCGGCACTTTCGACCGATCGCTCGGATATCGACGAGCGCCGTCAGCTGCTTGCCACCATGCAGGGAGCCGAGCTTTCCCAGCTGGCACAGCTGCAGGCAAGGATCGATGCCAATGCATCGCTTACCGAAAAGCTGAACAGCGATTTCGAGGCGCTGACCCGTCAGCGCGCCAGCTACGACGAGGAGCTTGAGCGCCTTGCCGAGCGCGAGGTCGCTCTGCGCCGCCAGATCGAGGAGATCGGCGCGTTGCGTGTGGAAAAGGATGTTCTGCGCAACGCCGTGCTGGATGAAAAGACCGCCAAGGAAGGCGAGATGACCGAGCTGTATATCAGCATCAGCGGCGTGCGTAAGGATATCGAAACTGCGACAAACTATATGGCAGAATCGGTGGCGCGTGCCAACACACTGCGTGCCGAGATTGCGGAACGTAGTGCCGCCCTTGCTACGCTTGAGGAGAGCGTGAAGAGCGAGCTGCTGCGCCAGGAGGCAAACCGTAATACCTTTGCCGAGGGCGAGCGTGTGCTTGCTGAGCTGAATGCCCGCCACGCAAGCCTGACGGCAGGAGATATGGCGTTTGAAAAGAAGCTTGCCGAGGTTAATGCCAAGCTGCGTGACAAGATGGCGGAAAAGGAAAACTTCTTCCGCGCACACACGAAGAATGAAGCGCGCCTGACGGCACTGCGCGAGGAGCAGGACAAGCTTGCTTCGAAATTCTGGGAAGACTATGAAATGTCCCGCAACGATGCGCTGGCACTGGGATACGAGCCGATTACGGCGGAAGAGCGCCCTGCTGTGCTGGAAATTCAGACCTCGTGCCGTAACCGTCTGCGTGCCATCGGTAACGTAGACCTTGATGCGGTGAATAAGTACAAAGAGATCAAAGAGCGTTACGACTATATGGCAGGGCAGATCGCAGATCTCACTGCCGCGCGTGAGGATCTGGTCAAGATCATCCGCGAGCTGGAAAGCGAAATGAAGACCGCCTTCGTGACGACCTTTGAGCAGATCAATCAGAACTTTGACCGCACCTTTAAGGAGCTGTTCGGCGGCGGTAGCGCCGAGGTACTACTCTCCGACCCCGAGGACGTGCTGACCAGCGGTATCGAAATCAAGGCAGCGCCTCCCGGAAAGATCATCAAAAACCTGGTACAGCTGTCGGGTGGCGAGCAATCCTTTGTTGCCATCGCACTGTTCTTTGCCATTCTGCAGGTGAATCCCACGCCCTTCTTCATCCTTGACGAGATTGAGGCGGCGTTGGACGAGGTCAACGTGGCACGCTTTGCCGCATACATCAAGCGCTATTCGCTGGATACACAGTTTATTCTGATCACACACCGTCGCGGCACGATGGAGGCGGCAAACCGCCTGTACGGTGTCACGATGCCCACACACGGCATCTCGAAGGTGCTGTCGCTGGATGTGCAGTCGATCCGCGGTAAACAGGAAGGAGACGATTGGGATGGGATTTTTAGCCAGGCTACGTGAGGGACTTTCCAAAACCAAAAACGCGATCTTCGGTCGCATTGATGCGATGCTCAAGCACTTTGTCAAGGTTGACGAGGATTTGCTGGAGGAGCTGGAGGAGCTGCTGATCACCTCGGATGTGGGCGTTGCCACCACCGAGGAGATTCTTGACCGTCTGCGCGATGCCATCAAGGACGGCAGGCTGAAGGAGCCCGCCGAGATCAAGGATTGCCTCAAAGAAATTCTTGCCGATCTCATCGGAGAGGGCGGTACACTGACGTTGGATACCACCCCCTCGGTGATTCTTGTCATCGGCGTGAACGGCGCGGGCAAGACCACTTCGATCGGTAAAATTTCCAACCGCTTGAAGAAAAGCGGCAAAAAGGTTGTGGTTGCGGCGGCGGATACCTTCCGCGCGGCAGCAATCGATCAGCTGGCGGTCTGGTGTGACCGTGCAGGCGTCGACCTTGTCAAGCAAAACGAGGGCTCTGACCCCGCATCGGTTGTGTTTGATGCCATTCAATATACCCGCAAAAAAGGCGCAGACGTGCTGATTATTGACACGGCAGGCCGCCTTCATAATAAGAAGAATCTAATGGATGAGTTGGCGAAGATCCATCGCGTGATCTCGCGCGAGCTGCCCGATAGCGCACGCGAGAACCTGTTGGTGCTGGATGCTACCACGGGTCAGAACGCCATCCTTCAGGCAAAGGAATTCAGCCACGCCGCAGAGATCACGGGACTTGTGCTCAACAAGCTGGACGGCACGGCAAAGGGCGGTATCGTTCTGTCGATCCGCCGCGAGCTGGGTCTGCCCGTCAAATTTATCGGCGTGGGCGAAAAGATCGACGATATGCAGGAGTTTGATGCGGAGGAATTCGTTTCCGCACTGTTTGAATGATGGAAAAAATCAAGGTTGTACTGGCATCCCGCAACAAGGGAAAGGTGCGGGAACTGCAGCAGCTTCTCAACGAGGAGCTTGGCGACGTGATCGATCTGCTGTCGCTTGACGACGTGGGTCTTACCGCCGAAATTGAGGAAAACGGCACGACGTTTGCCGAAAACGCGTTGATCAAGGCGCGTGCGGCGGCAAGCTCGGGCTATATCGGACTTGGCGACGATTCGGGCCTTACCGTATCGGCGCTGGGCGGTGCGCCAGGCGTTCACTCGGCACGTTATGCGGGCGATCACGATGATGCCGCCAATAACGCGCTGGTGCTTGCTAATCTGCAAGGCAAAAGCGATCGCTCGGCGGCGTTCGTCTGTGCGCTTGCCTGCGCATTCCCCGACGGCGATCAGCCGATCGCGGTCGAGGGAAGAGTCGAGGGCGAGATTCTGACTGCTCCGCGCGGCGAGAATGGCTTTGGCTATGACCCGCTGTTTTATTACCCCCCTATGAAAAAAACAACGGCAGAAATGACTGCCGAGGAAAAAAACAACATCAGTCACCGCGGCGCCGCCGTGCGAGCCTTTGCACGCCTGTTTGCCGCGCGAATGGAGGAACAGGATGCTGACAAGTAAACAACGCGCACAGCTGCGCGGTCTTGCCGCCAAAGAGCCCACCATCATGCAGGTCGGCAAAAGCGGCATCACCGATATGCTGATCGCCACTGTTGGCGATGCGCTGGAGGCGCGCGAGCTGATCAAGCTGCGCGTGCTTGAAAACTGCGAATATACCGCGCGTGAGGCGGCAGAGGAGCTGGCAGATGCCACGGGTGCCGAGGTTGTATCGGTCATCGGCAAGTGCCTGATTCTTTACCGCGAATCCGAAAACAAAAAGAAGATCGAGCTATGCTGAACGGCGAGATGCGTATCGGCATTTACGGCGGCACCTTTGCCCCTGTCCATAACGGACACATTGCGGCGGCAAAGCTGTTTTTCGAGCAGATGCACCTTGATCTTCTCTATATCATCCCCGCGGGCATTCCGCCCCATAAGCAGATTGATGCATCGGATGATCCCGCGCACCGTTACCGTATGTGTGAGCTGGCGTTCAAGGATGCCCGCAATGTCATTGTCAGCGATATCGAGATCAGGCGCGAGGGAAAAAGCTTTACCGTGGATACCCTGCGTGCCCTGTCGGCGCCCGACAGACGGTTGTTTTTGCTGATGGGTACTGATATGATGCTGACGCTTGACAGCTGGCGCGAGCCCGACGAGATCTTCAGACTCTGCTATCCCGTATATATGCGGCGCGAGCAGGATCCGATCCTTGAGGCGCGCATCATTGAAAAGAACAAGCAGTATCAGGAAATATACGGCAGGATCGTGCGCCGCCTTGTGGGTGACGTGCTTGAGCTTTCGTCCACCGCCATCCGTGACCGCGTGCAGGCGGGCGAGCCGATCGCAGATCTTGTGCCCCCTGCGGTTGAGCGCTATATCCGCGAGAAAAGGCTGTATATCAAATGAACAGAAAACACATCACGGAAAAAGAGCTGAACGCCCTTGGCGCCTGCGTAGCGGCGCGCCTTTCGCCCTATCGCTGGGCACACACGCAGGGTGTCGAAAAAATGACGGCACGTCTGGCGGAACTGTTTGCCCCCGACGATGCCGATTGGCTGCGTGCGGCGGCGCTGCTGCACGATATCACCAAGGAAGAGAGCAACGACAGTCAGTTGAGGCTACTAGCCGAAGCGGGTATCACGCTTCGCTCCGACGAGGCTGCTTCCCCCAAAACCTGGCACGCCATTACCGCGCCCATCGTCATTGCCGCAGAATTTCCCGATCTCGCCACGCCCTCCTTGTTGTCGGCGGTGCGCTGGCACACAACGGGTCACGCGGGGATGAGTGTGGGAGAGGCGATCGTTTACCTTGCCGATTATATCGAAGAGGGAAGAGCCTTTGCCGACTGCGTTTCGTTGCG
>JBGVCY010000071.1:0-3373 GCA_045119135.1 Eubacteriales bacterium
ACTCATCGGCATTTACGCCACGATGGAAGAAGCGATCGAAGCCGCTAACGCAGGCTATCGCGCCATCCGCGAAATGTCGGTGGCACAGCGCGAAAAGGTGATCACCTCGATCCGCGAGTTTACCCGCGCTGAAGCTCCCATCATGGCAGCACTTGGCGTAGCGGAAACCAAGATGGGTCGTGTTGACCACAAAACCGCAAAGCACCATCTGGTAGCTGATAAGACCCCCGGCACCGAGGATATCGTGGAAGAAGCACGTACCGGTGATGCAGGTCTTACTCTGACTGAAATGGCTCCCTTTGGTCTGGTGGGTGCAATTACCCCCTCGACCAACCCCTCTGAAACGGTGATCTGCAACAGTATTGGTATGATCGCCGCAGGCAACGGTGTGGTATTCAACCCCCACCCCGGCGCCATCGCCACCTCGAACTACGCCGTTGACCTTGTCAACCGCGCCGTTTTTGCCGCAGGCGGTCCTCGCGTGCTGGTGGCAAGCGTTGTCAAGCCCACGCTTGATACCGCAAATGTGATGTACAAGCATCCTTCGATCCGACTGCTGGTCTGCACGGGCGGCCCCGGCGTTGTACGCGCTGTGCTGTCCTCGGGCAAAAAGGCAATCGGTGCGGGTGCGGGCAATCCCCCCGTTATCGTTGACGATACCGCTGACATTGCAAAGGCAGCAAAGGACATTATCGACGGTTGCACCTTCGATAACAACCTGCCCTGCATTGCCGAGAAGGAAGTATTTGTATTTGAAAATGTTGCTGACCGTCTGATCGCCGGCATGCAGAAGGCAGGATCGATCCTGCTGACCCGCCAGCAGGCAGACGAGCTTGCCAAGATCGTTCTGGTTTCGAAGACCGATCCCAAAACCGGCAAGACCTCGGTCAGTGTCAACCGCGACTGTGTCGGACGCGACTGCCGCGTGATCCTTGAGAAGATCGGCCTTCATGTCGGTCCCGAGATCCGCTGCGCCATCGCCGAGGTTCCCTTCGATCATCCCTTCGTGCAGGAAGAGCTGATGATGCCCATCCTTGGCATCGTTCGCGTGAAGGATATCGACGAGGCCATCGACCTTGCCGTTAAGGCAGAGCATGGCAACCGCCACACCGCACATATGCACTCGAAGAACGTTGACAACCTCACCCGCTTTGCCCGTGCGGTTGAAACCACGATTTTCGTGAAGAACGCTCCTTCCTACGCCGGCATCGGCTTCGGCGGAGAGGGACACGCCACCTTTACCATTGCAGGTCCTACGGGCGAGGGTCTTACCTCGGCGCGCAGCTTTACCAGAAAGCGCCGCTGTGTAATGGTAGACAGCTTTAGAATAATTTGAAAGGAGAAACACAGCTATGAATATCAGTGCTTCTCAAATTGAAAGCATCGTCCGTTCGGTGCTGGGTCAGATGGGCGGTTGCGCGGCTCCCGCAGCAGCAGGTCCCCTGCCCAAGACCGCAAAGGTCGCTATGCTGACCGCTCCCAAGCAGATCGAGGTTCAGGAGATCCCGATTCCCCAGCTTAACGACGACGACATTCTGGTTCGCGTTGAGGGCGCAGGCATCTGCGGCACCGACGTACACGAATGGAAGGGCGACCCCTTCGGTCTGATTCCCGTTATCCTTGGTCACGAGGGCACGGGCGAGGTCGTTTACGTTGGTAAGAACATTAAAACCGATACCGCAGGCAAGCCGTTGAAGGTTGGCGACAAGATCGTTACCTCGGTACTGAGCTGCGGCGAGTGCTTCAACTGCCGTATGACCCCCGGTCGCACCAACCTGTGCGCTAACCAGGGCGTGTTCGGTCTGATCGGCGACAAGCGCGGCACCGAAGAGGGCAACCGCCCCAACGGTTGGTTCGCCGACTATATGCTGATCCGCGGCAAGGGTGCTACTTACTTCCAGGTCAACGAGCTGAACCTGAAGCAGCGTATGATCCTTGAGCTGGCTTGCGTTTGCGTACACGCACTTGAGCGCGGTCAGTCCACCGGTCTTATCAACTTCGGTTCGAAGGTTCTTGTACAGGGCTGTGGCCCCGTAGGTCTGGTTATGATCACCGTGCTTCGCGCCGCAGGCGTGAACCACATCATTGCCGTTGACGGCAACGAGGACCGTCTGAAGGTTGCTGAAAAGATGGGTGCTAAAACCACCATCTGCTTCAAGCGTCCTGACGAAGACACGCTTGAAAAGCGCGTAGCAAAGATTAAGGCAGTTGCCAACGATGTTGGCGTTGACTTCGCCTTCCAGTGCACGGGTGCTCCCGTTGCAGCCGCTGACATTTACGATTACATCCGTCGCGGCGGCGGTCTTTGCGAAATGGGCTTCTTCGTTAACAACGGCGAATACAAGGTAAACCCCCACTTTGCTATGTGTAACAAGGAAATCGACATCGTCGGTTCTTGGGACTACAGCGCAGAGGATTACCCCAAGACCGTTGCCTTCCTCAAGCAGGCTGCTGAAATGGGCATCCCGATTGAGGATCTGATCACGCACACCTTCCCGCTTGACAAGATGAACGAGGCAATGGAGACCAACGTTTCGCAAAAGGGCATCAAGATCTGCTACATCAACGATAACTGATTGAGGTAGCGATATGGCAGCTCTTGGAATGATCGAGGTCTACGGCTACACTACCTCGATAGTGGTCGCAGATGCGGTGGCAAAAGCCGCAGATGTAAAAGTTGTGGCAATCGACAAAAACAAGCCCGCCAATGCGGATAAGGTTGAAGTTCCGCTGGTGATGGTGGTCAAGTTTATGGGCAACGCAGGTGCCGTTCAGTCTGCTCACGATGCAGGCGTAGCGCTTGCCAAGGAAAGAGGGCTTTACATCACCTCTGAGGTGATCGCAGGTCTTGATGACCAGGTTGACTGGTTTGCCAAGCTGAGCGCTACGGGCAGAGATAAACTCAGATAAAACAAAAAATTTATAAAACAACGCTAAAAAGGAGAAATGAAAATGGAAGCTCTTGGTATGATCGAAACTCGCGGTCTTGTTGCCGCAATCGAGGCTGCTGATGCTATGGTAAAGGCAGCAAACGTTACCCTTATCGGCTCCGAGAAGATCGGCTCGGGTCTGGTCAGCGTTATGGTCCGCGGCGACGTTGGTGCTGTAAAGGCTGCTGTTGAGGCTGGCGGCGCTGCTGCTGCTCGTCTTGGCGAGGTCATTGCTACTCACGTCATCCCCAGACCTCACGCAGATGTGAACAAACTGCTCCCCGTTCTGAAATAATCGAAACACTTCATTTAATTAAAAGGAGAACTTACAATGGAAGCTCTTGGTATGATTGAAACTCGCGGTCTTGTTGCCGCAATTGAGGCTGCTGATGCTATGGTAAAGGCAGCAAACGTTACCCTTATCGGCTCCGAGAAGATCGGTT
>JBGVCY010000072.1:0-5086 GCA_045119135.1 Eubacteriales bacterium
CAACGCTACCCATATAGATATCGCACTCAAGCCCGAAATAAGCTGCGGCGGTGGCAAGCGCCACGCCATGCTGACCCGCACCGGTTTCAGCGATCACCTTTTTCTTGCCCATGTATTTAGCAAGCAGTGCCTCGCCCATACAGTGATTCAGCTTGTGCGCGCCCGAATGGTTCAGGTCCTCACGCTTTGCGTACAGCTGAACCTTGCCGCCAAGCGCATCGGAAAGGCGCTCCAGATGCGTAACGGGCGTGGGTCTGCCCTGAAATTCCTTGCGGATGCGGCGCAGCTCGGCAATGAACTTGCGCGACTGGCAGATCGAGTAATACGCCTCGGTGATTTCCTGCATAGCAGCCTTCAGCTTGTCGTCAACGTACACGCCGCCGTATTTGCCAAAATAGCCGTTTTTATCGGGATATTGGTTGAAATATGTATCAAAATCTACACCGTTCAGTTTCATGTTTATGTTCTCCTTTTATCTTTCAAAAATATGAAATAGTAATCAACGAAGACGGCAGTCGCCATCGCTCCTTTAACAAGATCATAGCATCCTCTCCCTTCGGAAACAAAAACGCCCCTGACAGAAATCGGGCTTCTGTCAAGGACGAATAATTTCTTATCCGCGGTGCCACCTTGCTTCACGGCTTGACCGTGCACTTGCGGGATACGCGATATCCCCGACTACTGACGCAAGTCTTGCGTTGCAGAATACTCGGCACACAGCCTTTGTTCCGCACCCTCAGCGGTCCATTTGCCAAATCGTTTCTGACCCGACTCTCAGCAGCGCGGGCTCTCTGTACAGGCTTGTTTGACGTTATCTCCGCCTCAACGGTTTATGATATATGAAGTATAGCACGCAAAACGTGATTTGTCAACAGTTTTTCAAAATTTTGAAACGATTTCAACCGATCGCGTACTGCGACTTGCAAAATCGGATGCGGTATGCTACAATGAAGGCAAGAACCTTGAAAGTGAGAAAAGCAATGCCCCGCATACTGTGTTTTGTATTTCTGGCGATCAGCGCCCTGACATTTCTTCTTTACGGAATCGATAAAGCAAAGGCGAGGCGCGGTGCGTGGCGCATCCCTGAGCGCACGCTGCTGCTCTGCTCGTTTTTCGGGGGTGCCGTCGGCGGTCTTTGCGGTATGTATCTGTTTCGCCACAAGACACGACATTGGTATTTCCCCTTCATCAATCTGCTAGGACTTGTCTGGCAGGTGGGGCTTGTGCTGTTTCTCGTCGCAAAATAATAAAAAACCCGCACACGGTGCGGGTTTTTTATTATTCCATTGCGCTTTTCTTCAGCTTCATATCCAACCAAGTTACGCCCAACGAAAAGGCATCGTGCATGCCGTTCTTCTGACCCGACTGGATCACGTTGTTGGGGTCCTTGGAATCAAGGATCTGTACAAGAATTTTATCGGGGGTCTTTTCACCGCCCTCTTCCTTGTAAGACATAATCTCAAGCACCAGAACGTAAGGGTCGTGATTGAGGTCGCCGTAAATGATGGTATTATCCTCTCTGACAAGGGGCTTGCCCTGATATTGCAGATATTTTCCTTCTACTTGCTTGCGGGTATCCGACATGGTACTGCCTCCCTTATAATCTAAAATCTTATATAGTATAGCACAGTTTGATGCAAAAGTCAATGCCTTTCAACGGAAAAGCGGCGGCTCTGTTGCCAGGGCGCGGGGAAAGAGGGGCTTGGGGGTACAAAGCGCGAAAAGCGATTCAGCAATGGCACCAAGGGTGCGCTGGCGTGCCGCGCTCTCGCCCAAGGCGGCGATATCAGCTTGCTTGGTTACCACGGGAACGGTGCGCGTTTTGCGCCCTTTTGCAAGGAAATTGCGCCCTTTTTCGTTGGCGGCAAGCAGTCGTAGGTAAGCCGGGGGCGCCAAAAGATCATCTCGGGTCACGCCCGAAAGAATATACAGAAGCGCGCGACGGATGCGAGCATCGGTATATTTTTTGGTTGCCGCCGCGCGGCAAAGGCTTTCGTAATCGGTTGCTTCCATCGCGGCGCGCGAGAGATGTGCGCCAAGACCACCCTCGCATTCGGCAATATCCGAAAAGGGTATTTCTCCACCCGTTACGGCACTTTCACTCGCAACGCGCAGGCGCGACAGCATCGCGGCGCCCAGTGCTGCCGTATCGACAGGGGCAATCCCTGCGGCAAGGGCACGGCGCCAGATCTCTTGCGTGGCGGCAGGCAATTTGTCGGTCACATCCTCGCCGCGTGCAATCGCGGCGCGCAATGCTGTTGCGGAAGGATATTCTGCCGTGGCATCGGTGTCGTGAAATCCTGCGCCCACGCGCAGAATGGGCAGGATCTCCATGTTCGCCCTCTCGGCTAGAATCGCACGGGTGTATTCCAGCGCAAGAATGTCATTTGCACCGATGCGTTCCTCTCCAAGCGCGGCGAAATATGCGGCTGCACTGCCCGTGTTTTTCGCTACGTTCGCCACCTTTTCTTCAAAATCAGGGGCAAGTGTTTTCCGCGCGGCGGCAAGAAGCGCCGATGCCTCGGCGCTTTCACTGCCAAAGGCAAGCGTATCTGCGCCAAGCGCCGACAGCGCGCGCACGCCCGCAGTGGCAAAATAGCGCGCCGAGGAAGCGGCGTACGGGAAGGGCAGCTCCAGCACAAGATCCGCACCCATTGACAGTGCCATTTCGGCGCGGACACGGGGTGGTGCGATTGCCGCTTCGCCGCGCTGTACAAAGGCGCCGCTCATCAGACAGATGACGGTATCGGCATCCTTGACACATTTCAAAAGGTGCGCATGACCCGTATGAAAGGGATTGTATTCGCAAATAATACCAACGGTTTTCATTTTTTCTCCGATCCTTTGATAGGATTTTTGTGAAAAATCTTGCAATCGGCAAGCAGGTGTGTTATACTTAACTGTAACTGTATACTTTAATTAGTATAACACAGCAAACCGCGTTTCGCAAGTGCGTTTTGCGACACATTAAGAAAAGCGAGGAAAAGACATGAACAAAAAACTATCCCCTCTCAGCTCCTTTGGCGGCGTTAAGGGCCCTGTTCTGACCATCGTAATGGACGGTGTGGGCATTGCTCCCGAAGGCGCAGGTAACGCAGTTACCTCGGCATACACCCCCAATCTTGACCGCCTGATGCGCGACTATCCCATGGTCACTCTGCGCGCGCACGGCACCGCTGTCGGTCTGCCCTCTGACGACGATATGGGCAACTCCGAGGTAGGTCACAACGCCCTTGGTGCAGGTCAGGTCTTTGCACAGGGCGCAAAGCTGGTCTCCAATTCGATCGAATCGGGTAAAATGTTTGCTTCTCCCACCTGGAAAGAGTTGATCGGCGGCGTAAAGGCAAACGGCTCTACCCTGCACTTCCTCGGTCTTTTCTCCGACGGTAACGTGCATTCTCATATCGACCACCTGAAGGCAATGCTTGCACAGGCGAAGAAAGAAGGCATTTCGCGTGTACGCATCCACATTCTGATCGACGGACGTGACGTAGGCGAGACCTCGGCACTCGAATATATCGATCCCTTTGAGGCATTCCTTGCCGACCTCAACGATGCCACCTTTGATGCAGCAATCGCCAGCGGCGGCGGCCGTATGAAAATCACCATGGACCGTTACGAGGCAAACTGGGCAATGGTCGAGCTTGGCTGGAAGACCCACGTACTGGGCGAGGGCCGTCAGTTCGCATCCGCTGCCGAAGCTGTTAAGGCTTACCGTGCCGAGTACGGCGTGATCGACCAGGACCTGCCCCCCTTTGTAATCGCAAAGGACGGCAAGGCGCTTGGCACGATCGAGGATGGCGACAGCGTGATCTTCTACAACTTCCGCGGTGACCGTTCGATCGAGATCTCGCGCGCTTTCGACGGCGGCGACGAATTCGATAAATTCGACCGTGTGCGTGTTCCCAATGTCATCTATGCAGGCATGCTGGAGTACGACGGCGACCTGCACATTCCGAAGAAGTATCTGGTCTCTCCCCCCGAGATCACCAATACCATGGGCGAGTATCTTGCCGATAGCGGCGTTTCGCAGCTTGCCATTTCCGAGACTCAGAAATACGGTCACGTTACCTACTTCTGGAACGGCAACAAATCGGGCAAATTCTCCGAGGAGCTGGAGACCTATATCGAGGTTCCCTCTGACGTGGTTCCCTTCGAGCAGCGCCCCTGGATGAAGTGCGCCGAGATCACCGATAAGCTGATCGAAGCACTGGAAAGCGGCAAATACCGCTCACTTCGCGTGAACTTCCCCAACGGCGATATGGTGGGTCACACCGGCTCGCTTGCGGCTACCCGTTGCTCGATGGAAGCGCTTGACCTGCAGTTGGGTCGCATCCTTCCCGTTCTTGACCGTCTTGGCGGCGTGGCACTGATCACTGCCGACCACGGCAACGCCGACGAAATGTACGAGGTAGACAAAAAGACGGGCGCGCCCAAGGCAGATAAGGCAGGCCATTTCAAGGCAAAGACCAGCCATACCCTCAATCCCGTTCCCTGCATCATCTACGACAACACCGAATCCAAAGGCTCTTACGCCGTCAAGGCTGACGAGGGCAAGTTCGGTCTTTCCAACGTTGCCGCAACCGTTGTCAACCTGCTCGGCTTCTCGGCACCCGACATGTGGGACGAAAGCATCATCGAGATCCAATAAGAGGTTTTTATGCAATTCAAGACTGAGCTTCACTGCCACAGCAGTGTGGTCAGCTACTGCGGGCATATCACGCCCGCCGAGATCGTCGAGCGCTATCTCGCGCACGGCTATACCAGCCTTGTACTGACCGATCACATCAATTCCGCCACATTCCTACCCAAAAAGTATCACGGTGGCGAGGATTGGCAGGAGCGTGTAGACTTTTTTCTGTCGGGATATCACGAGCTGTGCCGTGAGGCAGCAGGCAAGCTGAACATTCTGCTTGGCGCAGAAGTGCGCGTAGACGAGCATACCAGCACCGACATTCTGCTGTACGGCGTGACGGAACAAATCCTGCGCGATATGGAAATCGCCTTTGACGACGATAACCTCGGCTTTTGCAAACGGGCGCGCGAAATGGGGCTGCTTGTCTGTCAGGCGCACCCCTTCCGCAAC
>JBGVCY010000073.1:0-2479 GCA_045119135.1 Eubacteriales bacterium
ACCCAGATCGTGTCCAAGGGCGATCGCCTCGGCAAGATCTTCATTTAAAAACAGGGCACGCGCAATGGTACGCGCAATCTGCGTGACCTCAAGCGTGTGGGTCAGACGGGTGCGGTAATGGTCGCCTGCGGGCGCCAGAAACACCTGCGTTTTATACATCAATCGACGGAAGGATTGGCTATGAATGATACGGTCACGGTCGCGCTGAAACTCGGTACGGGTGGTGCAGGGCGTGCAAGGGTATTCTCTCCCCTTCGTGTTCTCGGTCAAAAAAGCATAGGGCGAAAATGTCTTTCGCTCACGCTCTAAGATCATATCACGAATATCCATCAACTGCACCTCCTTGGTTCTAAAAGTAAATTAAATATACGAAGGAAATTTCAAATACTCTTTTTTTCGGCAAAAAATTTTCAAATTTATCAAAAAGACGCGCACCGCACGGTGCGCGTCTTTTAGCTTTCG
This sequence comes from Eubacteriales bacterium, assembly GCA_045119135.1. Lineage (GTDB taxonomy): Bacteria > Bacillota > Clostridia > Oscillospirales > CAG-272 > Firm-07. Next base: position 463 of record JBGVCY010000073.1, read on the forward strand.
GGGGCAAGATCCATCCCCCGCCCCGTTTCAAAAGGCAGGCTTCTGCCTGCGGTCAACTCCTCGATACGGCGGCAAAGCTCCCCGCCCTTCTCTGAGGGAATGCCAATTTCGATATGCACGCGGTCGGTAAAATCGATGCCACGATCGGTCACGCCGATGCGCGCAAGCTCGGGTTGTATCTTCTGATAATCGGGATAGGTACAATCAATGGCATAGTACGTAAAAGGAAGGTATTCCGAAACGCCTGCCGCGGCAAGTGCGGCGTGCGCCGCACCTGCATAGGCACGCACAAGACCGCCCGCGCCCAGCAAAATGCCGCCGAAGTAACGGGTGGTGGCAACCGCCACATCCTCAAGACCCGTGCGGCGGATTGCCTCAAGCGTAGGCATACCTGCGGTGCCCTGCGGCTCACTGTCGTCCGAATAGCGCGCCGCGCCGCTACGCAACAAATATGCAAAAACAGTATGGCGGGCATCGGGGTGCAGCTTTTTGCGCTCTTTGACGAATGCCTGCGCCTCCTCCTCGGTGGCAACGCGGCGCACGGCGGAGATAAACACCGAGCGTTTTTCTTCCAGTGTTTCCTCGCTATCCCGTGCTACGGTACGAAAAATATCATCACCACTCATCGGTTTCCTCCTGAGGTGCGGCAGTATCGAAGGCGCGCATTTGACCGTAGGTCTGTGCATCAACCACCGCCGTTACGGTAACGCCGTCGGCGCCGTATTCCACCTCATCAACGGTGGCAACCGCATACAAGCGCCCCACCAGCTTTTGCTGGTCGTTCGGGATGAAAAAGGTGACGCGGCGTGAGCCTTCGTGCAGCATTTCTTCGACACGTGTCAGCATTTGTTCGACACCCTGACCCGTGGTGGCGGAGATATACGCAACGTTTTCTCTGCCGTGAGCAAGGCCCGATGCACTGACACCAAGATCGCATTTGTTAAAGACATAAAGTGTGGGCTTTCCACCTGCGCCAAGGCTTGCAAGCAGCTCCTCGGTCACGGCAAGCTGTGCCGATGCCTCGGGATCGGATGCATCGACCACAATCAGCAAGAGATCGGCATACGCCGCTTCCTCCAGGGTCGAGCGAAAGGCGTGCACCAGATGGTGAGGCAGATTGCGGATGAAACCGACGGTATCGGTCAACAGCACCGTTTCGCCGCCCGGCAGGCGGCATTTGCGCGTGGTGGGATCGAGCGTGGCGAACAGCTTGTCACGTGCAAGGATATTTGCCTCGGTCAGATAGTTGAGCAGGGTGGATTTGCCTGCGTTGGTATAGCCGACGATCGACACGCGGGCAAGACCCGATCGGTCGCGCGCGGCGCGCTGGGTTTTGCGGTCGGCGGCAAGCGCCGCCAGCTCTCGCTCCAGTGTTTGCACACGACGGGCAAGGTGTCTGCGATCGGTTTCGAGCTGGCTCTCACCGGGACCGCGCGTACCGATGCCACCACCAAGGCGCGACAGCTCTGTGCCCTTACCCATCAGACGGGGGGCAGTATACTTCAGCTGCGCCAGCTCGACCTGCAGCTTACCCTCGCCACTGACGGCGTGCAGGGCAAAGATGTCAAGGATCAGCATCGAGCGGTCGATGACCTGCACATCGCCGAGTGCCTCTTCAAGATTGCGGATCTGCGAGGGCGACAGCTCACAGTCAAACACGGCAAGCTTTACGTCGTTGCGCTGGCAAAGAATCGCCAGCTCCGCCACCTTGCCGCTACCAAGATAGGTGCGCACATCGGGGCTTTCTTTATTTTGTATCAGCACGAATGCCGTTTCGCCGCCTGCGGTTTCCAAAAGGCGCGCAAGCTCCTCAAGGCTGGCGTTAGCCGCGTGCTCGTCGGCGCCGCGCGTGATCACACTGACCAGCGCCGCGCGGGTGCCGACTTCAAATTCGTTCTTATCCATAAAATTCCTCCTTTTGATACAAAAAGGGGCAAACTATGCCTATGCACAGTCTGCCCCACATTTGTGGCCGCGCGAGCGACCCTCGGAGAAGATGAATTATTTTCTCGCCTGG
>JBGVCY010000074.1:0-2004 GCA_045119135.1 Eubacteriales bacterium
GGACCGTTCGCGCCGCCTGAAGCCCTTTAAAATACTGCATATCCCCGCCGCCTTTGATCCGCGCGGCGGTGTGAGATAACAATTACTGAAAGAAACTACTTACCAACATAAAGGAGTTACCAATATGAAGTTCCAAAGCACAAGAGAGCAAGTCTCTTCCCACCTTTCCGCCGCACAGGTCATCAAGCAAGGCCTTGCTTCTGACGGCGGTCTTTTCGTTCCCGAATCGATTCCGACTTTGACCGAAGAGGAGATCCGTGCCCTCTGCACGGCTGATTATCCCACCCGCGCCGCCAAGATTCTGGGCAAATTTTTGACCGATTACACCGAGGAGGAGCTGCTTGCCGATTGTCGTGCCGCGTATGCTCCCACCTCATTCGTGGGTGGTGCCGCACCCCTTGTGGCACTGGACGATACCCTTCACTCGCTTGAGCTTTGGCACGGTCCCACCGCCGCCTTTAAGGATATGGCGCTTCAGATTATGCCCCGTCTGCTTTCCCGCGCCCTTGTAAAAACCGGCGAGGAACGCACGGCGCTGATTCTGGTTGCCACCTCGGGCGATACGGGCAAGGCTGCACTTGAGGGTTATAAGGATATCGATCGCATCAAGATCGCCGTATTCTACCCCGTAGACGGCGTCAGCCGCGTGCAGAAGCTGCAGATGCAGACCCAGACCGGTGACAACGTATACGTTTGCGCTATTAAGGGCAACTTTGACGATGCACAGACCGGTGTTAAGCGCATCTTTGCTGACCGCAATGCTGCAGAAGAGCTGGATGCCAAGGGCGTGTTCCTTTCCTCTGCCAACTCGATCAACTGGGGCAGACTTGCTCCCCAGATCGTTTACTATGTTTCGGCATACTGCGATCTTCTCAGTGCAGGCAAGATTCAAATGGGCGATAGAATCAACGTGACGGTTCCTACGGGCAACTTCGGCAACATTTTTGCCGCTTATCTTGCCAAGTGTATGGGTCTGCCGATCGATCGCCTGATCTGCGCCTCGAACAAGAATAACATTCTGACCGATTTCCTTACTACCGGCACCTACGACCGCAACCGTGCCTTCCACCTGACGATGTCTCCCTCGATGGATATTCTGATCTCCAGCAACCTCGAGCGTCTGCTCTATTTTACCGCAGGCTCGGAGCGCACTGCCGCTTATATGAAATCGTTGAATGAAACGGGTGCCTATACGGTGGATGCCGATGTGAAGGCAGCGATCGACGAATCCTTCTGCGGCTTCTTTGCCGACGAGGAAATGACCGCCGCTACCATTCAGAAAACGATGGAGCGCTACGGTTATCTTGCTGATACGCATACCGCTGTGGCTCTTTGCGCCGCTGAGCAGTATATCGAAAAGACGGGCGACCGTAAGCCGATGGTGGTTGCATCGACCGCAAGCCCCTACAAATTTGCTGCCGACGTATACAAGTCGCTTTACGGTACCGCGCCCGAATCGGCGCTTGCCGCACTGGATGACTTGTCCGCGAAAAGCGGCACTGAGATTCCGTATCCCCTCAAGGGTATCGGCGATCGCACCGTGCGTTTTACCGATGTAATTCCGTCCACCGACATGTGGGAAGCGGTACGCCGTTATATCGGTTAAAAAATCAAAAAAGCGGGGCGAAAGCCCCGCATTTGATAAAATTAGTCCTTTTTGGGCTTAAAAGTGGCACATACCGTATCGGTGCTGGAGGTTGCAAAGCTGGGACCAACCGCGATCTTTTCTGCGGTGCAGTAGCAGTCGCCTTCGTGATAGGTGCAGTTCTTCACGTCGCAGGTAATGCCCTTGTTTACGGTTTCATGACAGCAATTCTTGTTTTCCATTTTGATCGATCTCCTTTCAGGTGATACTATCAGTATGGGCAGATTTCGCGCTTGCTATCCCTTTTTTAAAAACTTGACAGAAAGGAGCGACTATGGCACTTTTTACCATTGCAGACCTGCATCTTTCCCATGGCTCTGACCACGCGATGGATGTTTTTGGCTCACGTTGGCAAAATT
>JBGVCY010000075.1:0-10467 GCA_045119135.1 Eubacteriales bacterium
TCAGCAGTGCTTTTTTGGTTTTTGCGGGAACCGAGATCGGCTTCACCGTAAGGTTTTTGTTTTCAAGTCCTGCGGCGACGAAGAGCTCGGTCAGCAGCTCGATGGCGTATTTCACCTTGCGGGGCGAGGTAATGCGCATCAGCATCGGTGTGCGATCAAACTTGCGCGAGCCCGACATATCAAAAGCATGATACTTGGGATCGCCGTGGGTGGCAGGGTCAAGTGCCAGCGCAATCGCCAGCTTTTTGCCCTTGAAGGTAAACAGTGCAAACAGGTTTCTGCCCAGGTAAACGCGCTCACGTGCCCAGCTTCTTGCCACCTTGACACCGTAGCTGCGCGCGAAATCAGAAACCTCGCGGTAGAAGGCGCGCACATCGGGGGGCGCAAGAGAGAGCTTTGCCTCAAAGCTGTAATCCAGCTTGGGTCCGAAGTCGTATACAGGGTTGGTTTCGTTGCCGGTATCGTCGGTGATATCGGGCAGGGTTTCCTCGACCGCAGGAGCCTCGACGGGAGCTTCCTCAACAGGAGCCTCTGCAACAGGCGTTTCCGCTGCGGGAGTCTCCGCAACAGCGGCGGACACGGGCAGGGGAGTATCTTCAATCTCATCGGGATGGAGATTGGTTTTGATCAGTCCCTCTGCGATCAGCATCTTGCGGGTCTTATGCGCGATCGGGGGCTCTTCCATGCCAAGGTTCTTGTTCTCAAGTCCTGCGGCAGTAAAGATCTCGGTCAACAGCTCGGTGGTATATTTCACCTTGCGGGGCGAGGTGATGCGCATCAGCATCGGTGTGCGCTCGTATTTACGGATATCCGATACGTCGAATGCGTGGTATTTGGAATCGCCGTGGGTGGCAGGGTCAAGCGCCAGCGCGATTGCCAGCTTTTTGCCCTTAAAGGTCAGAAGAGCAAACAGGTTTCTGCCCAGATAGATGCGCTCGCGCTTCCAGCTGCGGGAAACCTTCACACCATAGGAGCGTGCAAAGGATACCACGCGGCGATAATAACCTTTTACGTCATCGTCAGCAAGTGCCAGCTTGGCGGCGAAGCTGTAATCGTATTTCGAGATGAAGCCAAGTCCGTCCTCATCCTCATCGCCGTCAGCCTCAGCGGCAGCGGCGGCAGCCACATCCTCGTCAACGGAGTCGGTTGCGGCATCGTCTTCGGCGATCGGTGCCACGGCGGCAAGCTCCTCATCCTCGGCAGGAACGGCTTCTTCTGCTACAGCAATTTCTTCCACTACGGGAGCTTCTTCCACTACGGGAACTTCTTCTGCCACGGGGGCTTCTACTACGGGAGCTTCTTCCGCCACAGGAGCCTCTTCCGCAACAAGTGCTTCCTCGGCAGCCTTTGCGTAAAGCTGGTCGTAGTTGTCCACCTTAATTTCAAACAGGTAAAGGAACTGCGAATTGGTGGGGATAAAGAACTGCGTGCAGGTCTGGTCGGCATTTTCGTGCATCAGGATCGGCGATTGGATCGTATCGCGGATATCCAGCATCTCGCTAAAGGTGTTCACAAACAGCACGCGGTAGCCGTCAGTATCAAATTCGTTGTTAATGCGTTGGATGTAAGACTTATAGGAAGAAACGATCTTCTTGACCTTAATTTCATAGTTGATGTCGGTGTTGCGGGTCAGGAATACGACCAACAGCAGTACAATGACCATCAGAAGGTCAGCGCCCGAGGTGCCGATGCCTGCCTTGAAGAAGGCATCCTTGTTGACTGCGCGGTCGCAGGCAAGGATCTTGGTCTCGGCGGCGGGAACGCTGGTCGACATTTCGATGCCAAGTGTTTTGCTTGTCAGCGGAATGTTCAGCGCCACAACGTATTCGTTGACGGTATCAGCATCAAAATCCTCGCACGAGCTGATGACGAACACGTGCATCTTGACTGCCAGCATTGCGGAGGTAGAGGAAAGCTCATAGGTGGTGATGAAATCCTCAGCAATTGCGTTGTAGTGGGCATAATCGATGGTGACCTGCTCGGTAATCGACAGCTTGCTGGCACTGCTTTTCGTAAAGCGTTGCTCAGGCAGGGTGTCGTAAATGGGCGAGAACAGTGCATCACCCGTCTTGGTGTCGGTGATCAGCAGCTGCGTGTCGATTTTATACGAGTAATCGTATTTCACGTTGCTGCTTTCCATCTGAAGGGCGTAGTCGAAATCAGCCACCACGCCGTCGATCAGGCTTGCAACGTACGCTTGCCCTGCGGGCAGATACTCCTCGTCATAGAAGCTGTTCGGCTTTAGCTTGACTTTGTAATCCACCTTGCCTGCTTCGGCATAGTCGATGTAGAAGGTTTTATTTAATTGATGATAAACGCCGAACAGAGCGACCGAAGCCACGGTCAGCAGAGCCACCAGCACAGCAAGCACGGTGATCCATATTTTTCTGTTGCGTTTATAATCCGCTCGTTTTCTCTTATCTGTTTCTGACATTCTTCAACCTCACGATCTGATCGCAAACAGGCGATGCAACCAAACGGTTGGGAAACCTATGTATGCAATCTTTAAATCGGTAACACCTATGATTTCGCTGTCGGTGACGAAGCCGGTGTCCGGTGCTTCATTGGCGTCACCCTTTGTATAGTATCTGTTTTGACCGTTGATACACTCGATCTTCAAGACGCGGTGTACCACACGGGCATCGTGGCGCATGAAAATGATCACATCGCCTTCTTGAATGATCTGATCCCTGTACTCCTCATAGATCACGGCATCGCCCACGTTCAGCGCGCCCGTCATACTTTCTGAGCCGATGACGATCGCACCGAAGCGGAACTGACAGGAGATCAGCATAATGAAAAGGACTGATACAACGCCCGAAGCGCCTATCCACACAAAGCGCCACTTGCTTTTTTTCTCTTTTGCACGGCGCGGCTTTTTTTCGTAAAGCGCCGCGATAAAGGCAAACACCGCAAGTGGGATCAGCATTTTGGCAAACGCCTTGATGGCATCGGGCAGGGCGGGGGAATAGGGAATGATAAAGGGATAAAGGTTCATCAGCAGGCGGTATGTGATGTTGGGGCGTACCCCGTACCGCACTGACAAGTAATTGTAAAGCAGGTTGGCAACCGTTGCGGGGAACAGTGTCATACCCACAAGGTCCATCAAAAGGTAAACGTTGGTAATGTCGATGAGTGCCGAGGAGCACAGCAGCTCGGCAAGCACGCCGACAATCCAGGCACAGATGCTGACGGAGCGTTTTCGTTGCGCCAGCATCACGGCGCGGATCAGCTCTGAGAATATGATGATCGCCGTGATCGGCAATATATATCTCAGAAGGTTGTGCAAGGAGAATGGAACCGTTGCTCTCCTAAATCCGAAGCGTAAGCCCGTGAGATAGAAGACCGTGATGATCAAGAAAGCCATCACTGCCATCAGCAGTGTGACTTGCTTGTAGTGAATGGAATAAATGATTCGCTTTTTAATCGTCCTTATGTAGACGACGGTGGCAAGCAAAAGAAAGACAGCGGCAAGGTATCTGCCGCTGTCTCCCTTGATAAACAAGAATCCAAGAAGTGCGGCAGTAAGGATAAACGATACCGCGTAAAGTATTTTTTTGTCCTTCGTCAACTGCCGCACCCCCTTTCAGATGTTTACTTGAAGTACAGCAACTGCTACTGATTAAGTGGCAGGAACGGTAGCTGCGTCGGTGGGAATGGTGATCGTGATGTTGGTCAGATCGATATCCGAAACGGGCAGAGCGATCATTTTAACGGTTACGGTAACCGTGGTGGTGCCGCTGGGGGCAAGCGTCTTGTAAGTGGCGTCGTCGGTCTCGTTCAGCACGCAGGTAACGGTAACGTAATCCTTCAGAGTTTCGTTCGTACCAACGGTGGGCGTCTTGATGATCGCATCGTAGCTTGTGGATTTGTTGGTGATCGTGGCAACGATAACGACCGTGTCGTCAACCTTCTTCAGAATGCCCTTGGCAACGTCGATGGTCATTGCGGCAGTGTCGTTGGCGGTTGCTACGGTAGAGTTGGCAGCTGCAGCAGTGCTGGCGGTGCTAACCTCAGCAGCGGTGAACACGACCGAGTAGTTGGAGGTGTCGTAGCTGATGCCGATGTTGGTGTTAATGGTCAGGTTCGCGGTCAGAGCTGCGTAACCGATGCCCATTACCAGGCAGGCGAGCAGAACGAAGCTGACAATAGCCAATCTTCTCTTTTTCATAGTGGTTTCTCCTTTTACTGTATTTGTTTGCATCACAGGCGGTTCCATTCCTGATGCACCTTCATTACAATACGCGCGCGAACAAAAAGCAAGCGTCCGCAATCCCGATTCTCTTCGTTGTTTTTCACAAATTTTTTTAAAAATTTACCCCCGTGTCGGCAGGAAAAAACTGTTTTGTTGCAAAAATAGATATACGTGTGCAAAAAATGAGCTTCGTCATCTTCACGAATGGAATTTTCACCCTGTCCCTTATGTTTTGTGTTGCATTTCGCTTGCGACTGTGTTAGAATAAAAGCAGTAACAAGAAAAGAGGGATCGCTATGCTGACCGACCGATTTGGAGATACCTATTATAAAGTGGGCTTGCATATTCATACAACCCTTTCGGATGGGGCAAAGACCCCCGAAGAGGTAGCGCGCGAATACGCCGCCGACGGCTATGATGCCATTGCCCTGACCGACCATTGGTATTACGGCGAAAGTCGCACCGTTGAAGGGCTAACCGTGCTTTCGGGCTGTGAATATAACCTTGGTGGGGGTGATACCTCGCTGGATACGATGCACATCATTGGCATCGGTATGAAACATGCGCCCCGTCTGACCCCTTCTCATACAAGACAGCAGGTGGTGGATGCTATCAACAGCGAGGGCGGCATTGCCGTGCTTGGACACCCGAATTGGTCGCTGAACGGGGTAGAGGATCTTGCCAACCTTTCGGGTGTTGCTGCTACCGAAATCTACAACGCCGTATCCGAGGCGCACAATAGTTTGCGCGCCTATTCGGGCTACTTTGTTGATCGTTGCGCCAATCGCGGAATGTACCCCTATCTCCTGGCAACCGATGACTCGCATTATTACGACGGCAGTGATAACCGTCGCGGTTGGGTGATGGTAAAGGCGGCAGACGGGGGCGAAAATGCGCTTTTGGATGCCCTTCGCCGCGGCGACTTTTATGCCACCCAAGGCCCGTGGCTGCACGCCGAGCGCCAAGGGGATAAGATCGTAATCGATTGCTCGCCCTGCAGCGTGATCGGCACACTGTCAAACGCCTCTTATGCCAACGAGCGCGTGCTGCGCGGAGAAAATCTGACACACTTTGAGTACACCCTTAAGTCCCTTGAAAAATGGGTACGTGTCGAGGTGCAGGATGCCGACGGCAAATACGCCTGGAGCAACACCTTTGTCATCGAATAACGCACCCCCGTATCCTAGCCTTCTCCCTCACGGGAGAAGGCTTTTACTTTTTTAACAACAAAATTTTTCTCACCCTATTGCACACAAAGCGAAAACCTTGTATAATAAAAACAATGCAAGATTTTGTATCTGAAAGATACAGGCAAACGCAGAAAGGAGGACTTCCACACAATGTTGGAGATCAAAAATATCGTAAAGATCTATCGCTCCAAAACAGGCGAGGAGGTGCGCGCCCTGGATGGCGTCAGCATCCAATTCCCTGAATCGGGAATGGTATTCCTGCTTGGTAAATCGGGTAGCGGTAAATCGACACTGCTGAACGTCATCGGCGGACTGGATAGCTACGATGAGGGCGAGTTCAGTATCATGGGCAAATCCTCGAAGGATTTTGTTGGCTCTGATTTCGATGCCTACCGTAATACCTTCATCGGCTTCATTTTCCAAGAGTACAACGTCCTTGACGATTTCACCGTTGGCGCAAACATCGGCTTGGCACTTGAGCTGCAGGGCAAAAAGGTAACGAGCGAGGCGATCGAGGAGATCCTGCAGAAGGTCGACCTTGTCGGCTATGCACATCGCAAGCCCAACGAGCTGTCGGGCGGTCAGAAGCAGCGCGTTGCCATTGCACGCGCACTGGTAAAAGAGCCCCAGATCATTATGGCGGACGAGCCGACGGGCGCGCTTGACTCGAACACGGGTAAGCAGATCTTTGATACCCTGAAGGCACTTTCCAAGGATAAGCTGGTGCTGGTGGTCTCGCACGACCGCGACTTTGCCGAAAAATATGCCGACCGTATCATTGAATTGTCTGACGGTCGCATTATCGACGACGTTACCAAGCACGAGCATCAGAGCGAAAAGATCAGCGACGGTGTACATCGCATCAACGATCACATCCTGCGCATCGAAAAGGGTTACCAGCTGACGGCGAAGGACCTTGAGATGATCAATGCCTACCTTTCGCAGAATGCCGGCGATGTTCTTCTTTCCGGCGACCGCCGCGTGAATGACGAGCTGCGCTCGGCAGTTGGCATTTCCGAGGACGGCGGCACCTCTGTCTTTGAAGGCACCAAGCCCGAAAAGGATGTCAAGCTGAAGCCCTATGATGGCAAGAAAACCTCGTTCATCCGCTCCAAGCTGCCGATGAAGAACGCCATCAAAATGGGCGCATCCAGCCTGAAGCACAAGACCGTGCGCTTGGTATTTACCATCATTTTGTCGCTGGTCGCCTTCGGTATGTTCGGCCTTGCTGATACGCTGGCGGCGTATAACAAGATCACGGCTGCTACCGATTCGATCATGCAGGCGCAGGTGAAGACCGCATCCTTTGCGCTCTTCGTTCGCGAGACCTATTATTATGAGGATGAGGTCAGAACCTATTACAACATCACCGATGCCTTTAACGATAAGGATATCGCAGATCTGGAAGAAAAGACCGGTCTTGATTTCCTGCCCGTTTATACCGGCTCGGCAAACGGCAACAAGGTTTCCTTCAATTCGCACTTCCTTGATAACAAGACCACACACGAGGCATATAACGGCTTGTTCAGCGGCTTTGTGTCCCTTGCCGAGGATCAGCTTTCCGCATACGGTCTTTCTCTCATCGCGGGCACGATGCCCGAGGCAAAGAACGAGATCGTTATCACCAAGCACATTTACGATCAGTTCAAGTATTTCGGCTTTAAGGGTAGCGATGGCAACGTCTCTGACGAGAATCTGACGATGGATGCCGGCACAGGTGATGCAAATTCTATCATCGGTAAGAAGCTTACACTTCAGATCGGCAACACCATGGTGGATTGCAAGATTGTCGGCGTGGTTGAGACCAATTTCCCCACCATTCAGTACGCGGAATTCCTGCCCACGACGGGCGAGAATGGCGGCAGCGGCACAAATGGCGAGGATCAGAACGAAATGATGCTGATGCTCAAGCAAAAGGAGCTCGCCACTGTTCTGACGTACGATTTCCACTGCCTTGGTATTATGACCGAGGGCAGCATTGAAGCACTTTCTGCTCACTTCCAGAAGAACTGGCGCAGTGTCGGCACGCATCTGAACAATATACAGCTGAATATTGAAACGGTTGCCGACAGCAATCACTTGGGTAACATGAGTATGGTTGCAGGCAACGGCGCACTTTCGGCACTCAACATCAATTGGATCGACGGCACGCCTCGCACCTCGCTTGCCGAAAAAGAGGTTGTGATCAGCAATTATTACCTGCAACAGATTCTTAGCAATATGAATATTACCCCCGAGCTGACCGAGCTTGAAGCCTGGTGCGCGACCCGTTGGGGGGCTAACTTCGATACCGATACAAAGATCAGAATCGGTGATCGTATCCGCACGGCGATTGGTAAGGCAGGTAGCTCGGATACCGAGTATGTGGCATTGCTGGATGCCCTTATCGCTACCTTTGATATGGAGATCACCAAGAGCAATCTTACCACGTCGCAGCAAGTGGAATTGTCGAACACTATCATCGAACGTCTGAATTGGTATGATGGCTTCATCGCTGATACCGCACGCGCGATCCTTACTTACGCATACACGTACTATGATGTATATAATAACGATTACGCGCTGATGGCGAATGCCGATTTCATCGCGACACTCAATCAGTACGCCCAGAATATGTGGGGACAAACGCCCGATGAGCAATACAACTGGGATGCGAGTACGCCCGTCAGCCAAAAGGTACACATCTACCGCGATCTCTATCAAAGCTGGCTGGAAAACGACAGTGGCCGCATCTCGAATCCCTATGGCGCGAAGACCGGCGATCAGATCAGAAGCGCGGCACAGACGCTGTGGATGGGCCTTGCAGACTTTGATTGGCAGGATGTCAACGAGTTTGTCTACTTCCACGCGATCTCGTCCGAATGGGATAAAAACGGCAATCAGCAGACCAAGGATTTTGCCAATTATACCGATTGGAAGATCGTTGGTACGCACGATGGTGAGGATTATCTGATCATCAGCGAGGAATTCTATAACATTTACCGTGATTATGCAATGAAAGAGGGCTATTCGATCTGGGAATACGGGATGCACGAGAGTGGCATTTACAGCCACCTGCTGGCACCGATGCCCACCGATGAGGCAGGCGTGCGCAAGCTGGTTGAGCTTTCCTACACCGAAGAAGGCGACGTTGTATTCAAGCTGCAGAACTCGATCATGAACACGCTTGAGACCTTTAACAGCTTCGCCGAGCCCGGCGCTAAGATCTTCCTTTTCGTGGGTCTTGGCTTTGCGGTCTTCGCAGCACTTCTGCTGATGAACTTCATCGCAACCTCGATCTCCTACAAGAAGCGTGAGATCGGTATCCTTCGCGCCGTTGGCGCGCGTTCGTCCGACGTCTTTAAGATCTTCTTCAGCGAATCTGCCATCATTGCCCTGATTAACTTCGTGCTGGCAACGGTTGCTGCAGTTGTTGCGATCTTCTTCCTCAACCGTTGGATGTTTAACGAGGGTATTCAGATTTCGCTGCTTAACTTCGGCATCCGTCAGGTCGTCCTGATGCTGGGTGTCAGCGTTCTGGTGGCACTGCTTGCAAGCTTCTTCCCGGTTTATAAGATTGCAAAGAAGAAACCCGTAGACGCTATTAAAGACAGATAAGTGATTGACAAACCAACACCCCCACCGCGCCGCGGTGGGGGTGTTTTTACCAAAATTTGCACGTGCGTGTATAAACATCCTCTTGTTGGGGAATCCTTTGGTTACATCGATCCAAAGGAGAATACAATATGAAAAAATGGCTTGGATTTTTGGGGGCAACCGTTTTGCTGATTGCCGCCTTTATGGTGTTACCCATTCACGGCGAGGCTGGGCTTTACGATAACGTGATCCGTCTGCACGTGCTTGCCAATTCGGACAGTGACGAGGATCAGGCGCTGAAGCTGGTGGTGCGCGATGCGGTTGTCGCCGAAAGTGAGAAGCTGCTGGCAGAGGTTACCGATCGCGCTACGGCGCAAGCCGTTTTGGAAGATGCCTTACCGGATATCAAGGCGGTGGCAGAGCGGGCATTGGCAGAGGTCGGCGCAAGCGCGCCCGTCAGCGTAACGCTGACAGAAGAGGAGTATCCCACACGTGAATACGAGCAGCTGGCTTTCCCGGCGGGCAGATATCTATCCCTGCGCGTGATGATCGGCGAAGCCGAGGGAAAGAATTGGTGGTGTGTGCTGTTTCCCCCACTGTGCCTTTCTGCCGCCACCGATCAGCGCGAGCAGGAAACCGTTTGCCTTGCGGCAGGGCTGACGGGCGAGCAGTATCGCCTGATTGCCGATACCGATAGCACGAAATACAAGCTGCGCTTTAAAATTCTTGAAGTTGCAGAAGAGCTGTTCGGATGATCTTGTAAAACAAAAAACGCCCACGTGTGGGCGTTTTTTGTTTTTTACAGTACGATAAAGCCAACGATGGAAAGCACAATGCAAAGGATCACGGGCACATCGGCAAGCGCATCCAGAATGGTGTAAAACTGTACCTGCCACGGCACGGCACGTCGCGGCTCGGTAACACGGGCTTCCTCGCGGCGGCGGTAAAGCAGTGCGCCAAGATGGGCAAGGAAAATGGCAGACACCAAAAAGATCAGAATCAGCAGAAAGATGAACAGCTCAAGACTTCCCGTGAAATCGTAAAGCGCATTCAGATACCGCTGACCGAACAGTGATACCAGATTATAGACCGTGTGCAGAAGCATTGTTGCGATCAGCGAATCGGTAGCAAACAGCACCAACGCGAACAGTGCGCCCGAAAAGAGGTAAACAGGCAGATTGTGAATGTCAAAGTGACAAAGCGCAAACAAGAGGGCGCTCATCAGCGCGGCACGCACGGCGCCGCGGCGCTCGTATTCCACAGCAAGAATGCCGCGGAAGAAGAATTCCTCGAAAACAGCAGGAAGAATTGCCAGCACCAACGACATACCAAGCACCCGCCAAAATCCACCCGTTTCGGCACTTTCAAAGGAGGTGGCGCTGTTACCCAGCGACGAGGTACCGCCGCAAAGGATCGAAAGCAGCATTGCCCCCGACAGAAGCGTCAAAAAGGCGAACAGTAAAAAGGGAAGGTGCAAGCCGCGCGGTGCGCGCAGGCGCAATGCAC
>JBGVCY010000076.1:0-3776 GCA_045119135.1 Eubacteriales bacterium
ATATTGCAAATCCCATTGCCACCATCCTTTCGGCGGCAATGATGCTGCGTTACTCCTTCGGTATGGCTGACGAGGCTGATGCCATCGTCCGCGCCGTTGACGAGGTGCTTGAAGCAGGCTGCCGCACGGCAGACCTGGCACACGGTGCCCCTGCTATGACCACCGAGGAAATGACCGATGCCGTGCTGGCACGTCTTTGAAAGCGATACGATATGAAAGCATTACAGCAACACGCACTTGCACTTTCGGGTCTTGCCGTGTTTGCATCGCTTCGTGAAAAGCCTTTGCTTGCGCATTTTCTGAAGCTTTGCAAAGCGGCAGATGCCGAAGAGCGCTTGATGCATTACGGCGACTTTGTCGCTGAAATTTACGAAGAGGGCGCTTCGCTTGCCGATTGCGTACAGCGTGCAGTGTTTGAGGATGAGAATCCTTACGTTCGTGCGCGTGCAGGTAAGGGAAGTAATGAAGGACTGCTGGAAGAAGCTGTCAAGCGCGAGCTTGCAGTGCTTTCTTCCTTCGCATCACTCACTCCTGCAGATTTTTCTGCGGCGCTTGGTGATGTGCCTTATCTTGCTCCGTTTGCCGCAAAAACGGTTGATTTTGCTCCTCTTTATGAGGAGCGTATGCGCGAAATTCACCGATACGGGTATGGTATTTTTGCTGCACACGGGATGTTCCGTGTCAGCGACGGCAAGCATCCCGATATCGAGCCGATTGCATCCCCCGACCCCGTTTCGCTTTCCTCGTTCATTGGATATGAGGAAGAGCGCGGTCGCGTGATCGAAAACACGCGTGCCTTTCTGGAGGGTCGCCCTGCCGCCAACATCCTGCTTTACGGCGATGCGGGTACGGGTAAATCCTCTACTGTCAAGGCAGTTGCCAACCATTTTTACAAGGATGGCTTGCGCTTGCTTGAGATCCGTAAGGATCAGCTGTCGCTCCTGCCCCTTGTGATGGGTAGAATCAGCGGCAACCCCTTGCGCTTTATCATCTTTATCGACGACCTTTCCTTTAACCAAAGCGACGATTGCTTCAGCATGCTGAAGGCGGCGCTGGAGGGGTCCGCCGCCGCAAAGGCACCCAATGCTGTGATTTACGCCACCAGCAACCGCCGCCACATTGTGCGCGAAAGCTTTGCTGACCGCGAAGGCACCGAGGTGCACCGCAACGACACCCTGCAGGAAACGCTGTCTCTGTCCGAGCGCTTCGGCATGACGGTGCTGTTTGCCCGTCCCGACCGCAAGCTGTATCTTGAAATCATCCGCGAGTTGGCGGCAAAGCACCGCATCCCCTTGGATACGGCGGAGCTTGAGGTCAAGGCAGAGGCGTTTGCACTCTCGCGCGGCACGCGTTCGGCGCGCTGTGCCGAGCAGTTTATTGAAAGTCTGATGTAATTAGGAAGTGATAGAATATGCTGACCCTGGATAATGTTTACCGCGCGGGCTATGTGCTGAAGGAGGTCGTTCGCAAGACCGACGTCATCCCTGCACCCAAGCTGGCGCCCGGTGTTGATCTGTACCTGAAAACCGAAAATCTACAGATCACGGGCTCGTTTAAGGTGCGCGGCGCTTACTATAAAATGTCCAAGCTGACTGCTGCCGAAAAGGCGCGCGGTGTGATCGCCTGTTCGGCAGGAAACCACGCACAGGGCGTGGCGCTGTCGGCACAGAAGAACGGCATCAAGGCAGTGATCTGTCTGCCCGACGGTGCGCCGATCTCGAAGGTAGAAGCAACCAAAAGCTATGGCGCCGAGGTTTGCCTTGTCGAGGGCGTTTACGACGATGCCTATGCCCGTGCGCTTGCTTTGCGCGATGAGAAGGGCTATACCTTCATCCATCCCTTTGACGATGAGGATGTGATCGCAGGTCAGGGCAGTATTGCGCTGGAGCTTGCTGAGCAGATTCCCGATCTTGATGCCGTGATCGTTCCGATCGGCGGCGGGGGTCTTATTGCAGGTATTGCCTTCACCCTGAAGTCGCTCAATCCGAACGTTAAAATTTACGGCGTGCAGGCAAATGGCGCACCCTCGATGCTCAATTCGGTGCGCGATGGCGAGATCGAGCAGCTCTCGTCCGTATCGACCATTGCCGACGGTATTGCCGTCAAAAAGCCGGGCAATCTGACCTTTGATATCTGTAGCAAATACGTTGACGAGATTGTAACCGTTACCGATGACGAGATCGCTGCCGCGATCTTGGCACTGATGGAGCAGCACAAGCTGGTTACCGAGGGCGCAGGCGCTGTGGCGGTTGCCGCCGCCATGTTCGGCAAGGTTGACCTTGCTGGCAAAAAGACGGTGTGTCTGTTGTCGGGCGGTAACATCGATGTTACCATCCTCTCGCGCGTAATTCAGCGCGGCCTTCTGATGTCGGGCAGAACCTGCCAGATGACCATCGAGCTTCTGGATAAGCCCGGTCAGCTGTTGGCGGTATCCCGCATCATTGCAGAGAAGGGTGGCAACGTCATCGAGGTGCATCACGAGCACGCACGCGGTGGCTCGGATGTCAACGGTTGCTATCTGCGCATCCTTCTGGAAACGCGTAACTTTGAACATATTCGCGAGATCCGCGAGGCGCTTGCCGCAAGCGGTCTTTGCCTGAAGGAGGAAGAGAAATGATGAAAAAGATCTCTACTGATAAAGCTCCTGCCGCCATCGGACCCTATTCGCAGGCGGTTGTTGTGGGGAATTTGGTATACACCTCGGGACAGATCGCAATCGATCCCGCTGTGGGCGATATCGTTGCTACCGATATCCGCACCCAGACCGAGCAGGTGATGAAAAATCTTGAGGCGGTGCTTGCCGCTGCAGGCTCGTCGCCCGCCCTTGCCGTAAAGACCACCTGCTTCCTTGCCGATATCAAGGATTTCGCCGTATTCAACGAAGTGTACGGCAACACCTTTACCGAAAAGCCCGCACGCAGCTGTGTGGCGGTAAAGGATCTTCCCAAGGGTGCCTTGGTTGAAGTTGAAGTCATCGCCACGCTGGCGTAATTTAATAAGAAAAGAAGGGAACTGTTATGTCTAAAAATTTGGATTGGAGCAATCTTGGCTTCGGTTACATGGAAACCGATTACCGCTACGTTGCAGAATACCGTGACGGCAAATGGGATGAAGGAAAGCTGACAGGTGACAGCCGCATTGAAATGAGCGAATGTGCGGGCGTTCTGCAGTATGCCCAGACCTGCTTTGAGGGTCTGAAGGCGTACACCACGAAGGATGGCAAGATCGTTTGCTTCCGTCCCGACCTGAACGCCGAGCGTATGATCGACTCGTGCGAGCGCCTCATTATGCCCACTTTCCCGAAGGATCGCTTTGTGGATGCTGTGAAACAGGTCGTCGAGGCAAACCGCGAGTGGGTGCCCCCCTACGGCTCGGGTGCTTCGCTTTATCTGCGTCCCTTTATGTTCGGTATCAACCCCGTTATCGGTGTAAAGCCCGCAAGCGAGTATCAGTTCCGCATTTTTGCAACCCCCGTTGGTCCTTACTTCAAGGGCGGTGTCAGACCTCTTACCGTTCGCATCAGCGATTATGACCGTGCCGCACCCCGCGGAACCGGTCACGTCAAGGCGGGTCTTAACTACGCAATGAGCCTGTACGCCATCACCGATGCACACGAAAAAGGCTTTGACGAGAACATCTATCCCGATTCCGCAACCCGCACCTTTGTTGAGGAAACGGGTGGCGCGAACATCATTTTCGTCACCAAAGAGGGAACGGTAGTTACCCCCAAATCCAATACCATTCTGCCCTCTATTACCCGTCGCTCGCTGCTTTAC
>JBGVCY010000077.1:0-18686 GCA_045119135.1 Eubacteriales bacterium
ATTGGTCAGCGCCTGTCTGGCGGCACGCTCGCCCACGGCGCGGGGGCTGACTGTTTCAAAAAATTCGATGCCCATACCGCCGCCGGGGCCGTAAAAGCCCGATTGGTTTTCGCCGTCAGCCGAAGCCACCGCGTTGATGGCAACGCGCGTGCGCACCTTGCGGTCCTCACGGCAAAGACCTTCGGTGTTCGCCACCATAAAATGGCGATCCACGTCCATATACGTGCCCGTAACCTGTGCAATGCGCGCATCCAGCTCGGTAGCACCGCAAGCCGCTTCGCGCAGGATATCCGCCTTGCGTGCGGCATCGACATCATCGGGCGCATACTTCACACGCTCGCCTCGCACGGCATCGGGCGACAGCAAAATGCGTGCGGGAGTATAGGAACTGTCTCCAACAGCGCCCGCCACAGCGGCGGCGCACTTCAGAAGTCCCTCGCGCGAGGTATCCGAGGTGGAAGCATAATAGGTCTTGGTACCGACAAAGGCGCGGATGCCAACACCCGACAAGAGGTTATCGCGCACCGATTCGATTTTGCCCGACACCAAACGGATCTGTGCCGAGCGCTCGCGCTCAGCAAACACCTCGGCGAAATCGGCTCCTGTCGAGATGGCGATGGACAACAGCTCCTCTAACAAATTCTTATCGATCATACGTTCTCCTTACAAGGGTTTCAGTCAGGATTTCGCTCACCCAGAATGTTGCGATATTTCTGATAGAAGCTTTCAAAGTAACCGCCGTCCAGCGCCTCGCGGATCTTGGCAGTCAGATCGTTATAGAAATACAGATTGTGGGTAACGGCAAGTCGCATACCAAGCGATTCCTTTGCCTTGAGCAAATGCCTGATGTAAGAGCGCGAATAGTGACGGCAAGCGGGACACTTGCAGCTGGCGCCGATCGGGCGCGCATCACGCGCGTATTTTTCGTTCAGGAGATTGATTTTGCCTTCCCACGTGAAAAGATTGCCGTGGCGCGCGTTGCGGCTGGGCATCACGCAATCGAAAAAGTCGACACCGCGATGCACTGCCTCAAGAATATTGCAGGGCGTGCCTACGCCCATCAGGTAGCGGGGCTTATCCTTAGGCATATAGGGCTCAACCGCATCGATGATGCGGTACATATCCTCAGTTTCCTCGCCCACGGCAAGACCGCCGATGGCGTAGCCGTCCAGGTCAAGCGCGGCGATCTTTTTCATATGATCGATGCGCAGATCCTCATATACGCCGCCCTGATTGATGCCGAACAGCATCTGGTGCTTGTTGATGGTATCGGGCAGAGCGTTGAGTCGCTCCATCTCTGCCTTACAGCGCACCAGCCAGCGATAGGTACGCTCAATCGATTGCTGTACGTATTCATAGGGCGCAGGGTTTTCAATACACTCGTCAAACGCCATTGCAATGGTAGAAGCAAGATTGGATTGGATCTGCATGCTCTCCTCGGGACCCATAAAGATGCGCTTGCCATCTACGTGAGAGGCGAAGTGCACACCCTCTTCGGTAATTTTGCGAAGGGGCGAGAGCGAGAATACCTGAAATCCGCCGCTGTCGGTAAGGATCGGCTTTTTCCAATTCATAAACTTGTGGAGACCGCCCATATCGCGGATCAGCCCATCGCCCGGGCGGATGTGCAGATGGTAGGTGTTCGACAGCTCGACCTGGCAGTTCAGCTCCTCAAGCTCAACGGTGGAAACACCGCCCTTGATGGCGGCACAGGTGCCAACGTTCATAAACACGGGGGTTTCAATGTCGCCGTGCACGGTGTGAAGGACGCCGCGTCTGGCGCGCCCATCGGTTGCTTTTAAGGTAAAGTTTGACATATTCTTCCTTTCGGAGCCGAAAATACAGTTCGACCCGTTTTTTTATTAAGTGCGACCGAATTGACGGTCAATGGCGCTGTGCTTCAGCACCATTGCAATCGGTCTGCCGTGGGGGCAAACCGTGATATCTTCCATTTGCGAAAGCTTCTGGCAAAGCCATTCGATGTATTCGGGCGGATAATCGCGCCCTGCCTTGATCGCCGCCTTGCAGGCGCCCTGATACAGCGCCTTTTCAAAGACGATCTCACGCGACAGCCCTGCGTTGCCCGTTCCCTCGCGCAAGCGCTCGGCAAGGGTCAAGAGCAGCTCGCTTGCCGCGGCGGGCGCCAGCCCCTCGGGGATTTCGCTGACCGAAACGCTATGCTCGCCCTCGGTAAAGGCAAAGCCAACCGCCTCGACCTCTGCACGGTAGAGCGAAAGCGTTGCCGCATCCTCGCGCGAGAGCGAGAGCGAGAGCGGCACCAGCAGAATCTGCGAGGCATCCTCGCGTTCGTTCATATGGGCGCGCAGATCCTCAAACAGCACGCGCTCGTGCGCGGCGTGTTTATCGATCAGTAGCATTTCGTCGCCCGCTTCCACCACGATATAGGCGTGAAAAACTTCGCCTACGATGCGCCAAGGTGCGCGGGTCTCTACGGGGGCGACAGGCTCTTCCGCTTCGGCAACCGCAGGCTGAGGCGCCACGGGGGTAGCGGTTACAGGCGCGGATGCTCTTTCTACGGGCGCGGGTGTCGTTGCCACGGGACGGGATGCGCCGCTTTGCGGCACCCGATCGGCGGCAAGGTGCGGCAACGGAATGCCAACAGGAGTGGGGGTCCCTTCGGGGCGCAAGGATACCGACGAGGATGCGCGCGGTGCATAGCGGCTTGCATACTCGGCGGCGCTCATACGCGAGAAGGTCTCCTTCGGCGCACGGGGCGCGCTGTCAATATTCAACTGACGGGAAGCAAGCGACTCGCGTCTTCCCTCTTCCACGGGGACAAAGGCGTTTGTGGCGCGGGGCGCGGTCTCCAGCTTCATCTCGGGGCGAGAGGAATCCTTCTCCAGCGCGGTGCGCACCGCGTAATAGATGGCTTCAAATACCGGGCGCTCATTCGAGAACTTGACCTCAAGCTTGGCGGGATGCACGTTCACATCGACCGCGGCGGGATTGATCTCGATATACAGCACACAGCAAGGAAATCTTTCGGGCGGGATAAAGGAAGTATATGCCTGCTCAAGCGCCGCCGATGCGGTGCGGCAGTTGATATATCTTCCGTTGATGAAAAAGTTTTCGTAATTGCGCTTGGGGCGCACGTTATCGGGTCTGCCGATAAAGCCGCTGACACGAATCCCCTCTCCCTCGCCCTCGACGGGGATGGTTTTTGCCACAAAATCCTTTCCAAAAACTGCATACATCGCACTTTTGAGGTCGCCGTCGCCTGCGGTTTGCAGCTTCATATTGCCATCAATGATCAAGCGGATGGCAATATCGGGACGGGACAGTGCGATCTTTTCCACATAGGTACTAACGGCGATTGCCTCGGACACATCCTTTTTGAGGAACTTGCGGCGCGCGGGCACGTTTCCAAAAAGATTTTCCACGATTACGGTAGTGCCCACGGGGGCACCCTGCTCGACAATATCCTTTACCTCACCGCCGGACGAGGTCAGCATCGAGCCGTAAGGGGCATCGGCGGTGCGGGTCAGAATACGCAGGTCGGACACCGCGGCAATGGCGGCAAGCGCTTCGCCACGGAATCCAAGGGTCAGGATGCCGTCAAGATCGGTAGCATCCTTGATTTTACTTGTAGCATGACGGCGCACAGCAATGGGCAAATCCTCGGCGGAAATGCCACAGCCGTTGTCGGCAACGCGCATAAAGGTTACGCCGCCGTTGCGGATCTCGACCGTAATCGTGGTCGCTCCTGCATCAATGGCGTTCTCCATCAGCTCCTTGATAACCGATGCGGGACGGTCAACCACCTCGCCTGCGGCAATCAGGTTTGCAACGGCAAAGGACAGTACGTTAATGTTTCCCATTCTCTGCCTCCTTTATGACAAGCGCTTTTTGAGGTCGAAGAGGAAGCTCATCGCCTCGTAGGGGGAAAGCGTGTTCAGATCCACCGCGCGCAGCTGCTCGATCACCTGATCGTTGATGCAATCATCAAAGGTGATCAGGCTCTCGTCCTTTGCGGCAGGCGCCGTGGTGGGCGTTTGCAGGGTGCGGGCGGTTTCCTCGACCTGTGCCAGCACCTCCTTGGCGCGGCGGATCACCTCGTTCGGCAGGCCCGCAAGCTTTGCGACCTCGATACCGTAGCTGTCATCGGTAGAGCCGCGCACAATTTTGCGCAGGAAGGTGATGCTATCCCCTCTCTTTTTCGCGGCAATGTTATAATTCACCACGCCGGGCAGCTCTGCCTCAAGGGTGGTCAGCTCGTGATAATGGGTGGCAAACAGTGTCTTTGCGCCGATCTTGCGACTGTTGGTGTATTCCACAATGGCGCGTGCAATGCTCATACCGTCAAAGGTACTGGTGCCTCTGCCCACCTCATCGTAAATGATCAGACTGTGGCGGGTGGCATTTCGCAGAATATATGCAACCTCGTTCATTTCCAGCATGAAGGTTGATTGACCCGATGCGAGATCGTCAGATGCGCCCACGCGGGTAAAGAGCTTATCCACCACACCGATGCGTGCCGAGGATGCGGGCACGAACGAGCCGATCTGTGCCATCAGCACGATCAGTGCTACCTGTCGCATATAGGTGGATTTACCTGCCATATTGGGACCTGTGATCAGCATCACGCGGTTGGCGGTGGTATCCAGCTGTGCATCGTTGGGCACGAAATAGCTATCCTTGACAAACTGCTCGACCACAGGGTGTCTGCCATCCTTGATCGAAATCACGTCGCCGTTATCGACCTCGGGACGAATGTAGTTGTTCTTCGCCGCCACATCGGCAAGCGACAGATAAACATCAAGCAAAGCAAGATATGTAGCAACGCGCTGAATGCGCTCACCCTCAGCGGCAACGCGCTCGCGCACGTCGGAAAACAGCTCGTATTCGAGGGTGCAGACCTTATCAGCGGCACCAAGGATCTTGGACTCCAGATCCTTCAGCTCCTCGGTGATATAGCGTTCGCCATTGGTAAGGGTCTGCTTGCGGATGTAGCGGTCAGGCACCTGATCGACAAAGGATTTCGACACCTCGATATAGTAGCCGAACACCTTGTTGTATCCGACCTTCAGGGTGCGGATGCCCGTCAGCTCGCGCTCTTCGGTTGCAACGCGCTCAAGCCAGGATTTGCCATCGGTCATAATCGAGTGCAGATAATCGACCTCTTGGCTGTACCCCTCGCGGATAAGACCGCCTTCGCGCAACACAAAGGGCGGATCCTCGGCAATGGCGCGATCAATGAGGCTGTAAATATCACCAAGATCATCAAGTCCGTCGTATACACGGCGCAGCTCGGGGTCGGTACAGCCCGACAGAAGGCGCTTGACCTCAGGCAGGTGCGAGGCGGTGGCGGCAACAGCGCGCAGATCCTTTGCGTTTGCCGTGCCGTAAACAATGCGGGTGATCAGTCGCTCAAGGTCAAGCACACCCGAAAGGGCGTCGCCCAGCTCGCCGCGCAGCATAAAGTTGCCGTGCAGCTCCTCTACCGCGCCCTGCCTTGCGGCAATTTCACGGGTGGAAAGCAGCGGATGCTCGATAAACGAGCGCAACAGGCGCGCACCGGGCGCAGTGTGCGTACGGTCAAGCACCCAAAGAAGTGTTCCCCGCTTTTCCTTGGAGCGCATGGTTTCGGTCAGCTCAAGGTTACGGCGGGTATTGATATCCATATCCAGATACTGCCCGTCCGAATAGACGTGCAGCTTTTTGATGTAGCCAAGGTCACTGCGCTGCATTTCGGCAATGTAATCAAGAAGCGCGCCGACTGCCGAGATCATTGCGCGGTCCTCAGTGGCGCCTGCAGGCACCTCATCAAATTGCGCTTGTGCGCGCGCGCAAGCACTTTCATAGTCAAAGCGCGCTTCCTCACCGTCACCCAGCATCGCGCCAAGGCGATTGGTGACAAACTCGGCAAGCTCGGGCATATCAGCACGCTTGACATCGGTGATGACCTCGCGGGGCAGATAGGTGCCAAGCTCGCTTTGCAATCTTGCCATCGCATTATCGCCCGCGATCGAGGTGGCATAGACCTCTGCCGTGGAAACATCGGCAAAGCAAAGGCCGACAGTTGCCTCACCAAGGGCAACCGCCGCCACAAAATTGTTCTTCTTTTCGGAAAGCATCCCGGGCTCCAGAAGCGTGCCGGGCGTGACCACGCGCACGATATCGCGCTTGACAAGTGCCTTTGCCGTAGCAGGATCCTCGACCTGCTCGCAAATGGCGACCTTGTAGCCCTTGTCGATCAGGCGGGCAATGTACCCTTCTGCGCTGTGAAAGGGCACGCCGCACATCGGAGCGCGCTCTGCCTCGCCGCAGTCTCTGCCCGTCAGGGTCAGCTCCAGCTCGCGGGAAACAAGAACGGCATCGTCAAAGAACATCTCGTAAAAGTCACCGAGACGGTAGAAGACGATATAATCCTTGTACTTGTTTTTGATGTCAAAATATTGCAACATCATGGGTGTCACGGGTGCTTACCTCTTTCTTTGAAATGGGGGCGCGGGCTTTTGGAATCAATGACAGCCGCCGCAGGACGAACAGTCGTGCGTGCAGGAGCCGGGTTCCTTGCCCGTAATCTGATAGGTGATGGTGGAATTGACACTGTTCATCAGATCGTTGACCTCGTTTTGTGCCGCCTCAAGCTCGCGGTAGCTTTCGCTGCCAACAATGGCATCATACAGCTCATCAATGCGTGCCTGCAAAGAGTCAATCAGCGCATCGTCGCGATCCTCCTTCATTGCCTCTACTTGAATAGCGCGCTGCTGTGCCTCGTATTCGGTGGCAAGCTCTAACACGTGCGTATCGTTCTCGTAAGCGGTGCGTGCCGCCTCAAGGCGCACAAGTCTCTCATCTTCCTTCAGAACGCGGCCAAGCTCAGCCGCAAGCTCAAAAATTCCCATGTTTGTATTTCCTTTCTGTGGTTCAGTTTACTTTTGTGCCATAAAGGGCAAAGGGTGCGGCGCGGTCGATCCGAACATCGACCCAAGCACCCGCAGGCGTGCCGTCATCGGCAAAGAACACGATTTTATTCTGCTCGTTTCTGCCCGACAGCATTCCCTTGTCGCTTTTGCTGATACCGTCGCACAGCACGCGCTGGCGCGTACCGACAAGCGGTTGGTTGGCGGCGTTGGAGATCTCCTCCTGCACGGCAAGCAAGCGGTCAAAGCGCGCATTCTGCACGGCGCGCGGGATCTGATCCTCCATTACTGCGGCAGGTGTGCCCTTGCGGGGCGAATAAATGAACGAGTAGATCATATCAAAGCGCGCACGGCGCAGCAGTGACAGCGTATCCTCGAAATCGCGGTCACTCTCGCCGGGGAAACCGACGATGATGTCAGACGTTACGGCAACGTCGGGCATCCGCTCGCGCATATAGTCAAGCGTCTCGAGATATTTCTCACGGGTGTAACGGCGATTCATCCGTGCAAGCACCGCATCACTGCCCGATTGCAGGGGCAGATGGAAGGCGTGGGCGATGTGCTTACTGTCTGCCATCACATCAATCAGATGCTTGGTGGCATCCTTTGGATGGCTGGTCATAAAGCGCAAGAGAAAATCTCCCTCTATTTTGTCAAGCTCGGCAAGCAGATCGGCAAACTCATATCCCTCGTCCTTGCCGTGACCGTAGGAATTAACATTTTGCCCCAGCAGTGTGATATCGCGGTAGCCCTTGGCGACCAGCTCCTTCACCTCGGCAATGATTGCCTCGGGCGGACGGCTGCGCTCGCGCCCGCGCACGTAAGGCACAATACAGTAGGAGCAAAAATTATTGCACCCGTACATGATACTGACCCACGCGCGGTAATCCGATTCGCGGCGGATGGGCAATCCTTCGGCAATGATGCATTCCTCATCCCCCGTAAAGATGCGGCGCTTTCGGGTCATACGCTCGGCAATCAGGCGCGGCAGGCGGTGCAACATCGACGTACCAAGCACAAAATCAACGTAAGGATAGCTTTTTTTCAGTTGTTCACGGCGATGCTCCTGCGCCACCATACAACCGCAAACACCGATCATCAGATCGGGATTCTGCTCCTTCAGGTGCTTGTATTGCCCCACGATAGAGAGCGCCTTGGTCTCGGCATGTTCGCGAATGGCACAGGTATTGACAAGGATCAGCTCTGCCCCTTCGGGGGTATCGGTTACCTCATAACCCAGCTTCACCGCCATGCCGGACAGCTTTTCGCTGTCGGCAACGTTTTGCTGACAGCCGAAGGTCAGCACAAAGCAGCGCGGCGCACGCCCGTGCTCGGTACGGTAAGCGGCGGTGGCGGCGCGCACGGCAAGGCTGTATTCATCCGAAAAATCCAACAGTTCAACTTGGGACATTGCAGTCTCCTTTGCGACAAAATAATACAACATAATATTATATATCAATATTATAAAAAAGTCAAGGCGCAAAAAAGAAATTCCCGCGCAGATCGGCGCGGGAATGATTCAATTCGGCAGAAAGACTCCGTCAAGCCCTGCAGTGTGCGAGGTCGTACCGTCCGCGGTAATAAAGACCGCCTCGGCATTGATCGCCCCCGAAGCAAGCAGAGCGCGGGCGCTTTCCTCGCCCATCACAAGAAAAGCAGTGGACAACGCATCGGAAAGGGCGCCGCTTTCTGCCAGCACCGATGCCGAGGAGATGCCACTTGCTGTGGGATACCCCGTTGCGGGATCGATGATGTGGTGATAGCGCGTACCATTGACCGTGACAAAACGCTCGTAATCCCCTGAAACCGAAAGCACACCCGTGGGTGCCTGCAGCATACCCACCGTGGCGGTGGCATTAGCAGGCGAGCGCAAGGAAATGCGAAACGCAGAGCCATCCCCTTTTTCGCCAAACGTTGCGACCGAGCTGCCAAAGGAAATCAGCGCGCCCTTTACGCTCTCGTTTGCAAGGTAATCAAGAATACAATCAACAGCATAGCCCTTGCCGATACCGCCAAGGTCAAGCAGGGCGCCCGCGGCGGGCAGGGTGCAGACACCGTTTTCAAGCGTGAATCCCTCGCGTGCGGCAACAAGTGCCGTTTGCAGTGCGGCGCTGTCGGGCAAGGCGTTTTCCTTGCCTGCCGTTTTCCACAGATCGGAAATCGCACCCATTGTGGGAAGGTAGGCACCCGATGTTGCAAGCATCACGTCATGCGCGGTTGACAGCACCGACAGCGTGTGGGGAGAAAGGTCGCCTGCAGAGCGCTCGCGATTGATGCGCGAAACGTCGCTTTCCGCATCCGTGCGGGAGAGCGCGGCTTCAATTTCGGCAAGGGTATTTCCAATCGCATCAAAATGAACCTCGGCACGATCCTCGCACCCCCAAAGTCGCACGGTGAGAACGGCATCCATCACAAAAAAATTCTTTTCTTGATAGTCGTTTTTGCCGTTCGTACAGCCAGCAAAAAGAAAACATAATAAAACACATAAAAGAACGGAAATTATCTTTTTCATACTTCCCGACCTCTTTTCGACAGCATTTTCCACCTGGGTGCCAGGAGATTCAGCACGGTTCCCGTAAGGACGCCCGTAACGATTCCCGCCAGCAAAAGCCAAGGCAGATACGTAAAGACCACACCGCTTCCATAGGTGATGGCGGCGGCAAAAATCTGCCCCAGATGATGCCCCGTTGCGGCAAGCACCGACACCCCGATGAAGCTGAAAAAGCGGTTGTAAAACGGGTGGCAAAGAAGAAGTGCAAGGTATGCAATCAGCCCCCCTGAAAGTGAAAAAAAGAAGGAGACGGGAGAGCCGAAAAGCAGTGCCGAAAGCAGGATACGAAGCAATGATATCACTGCAGCATCCAAGGGCGACACAAGGTAAAATACGGCGGTGATCACCACGTTGGCAAGCCCCAGCTTGACCCCGGGTAGGGGCAGTGGCAACAGATGCTCGACAAAGGAAAAGATCATAGCAAGTGCCACCAGAACCGCGTTGCGACAAAGGCGCCGCAGGCGCGCATTAGCCCGCGATGAAATCGGCATCAGCATCCCCTCCCCCCACGATTCGGATCACGACCGCCGCAGGCGCGCAAACGATCGATTCACCGCGTTTTGCAATTGCTGCCGTGTGCTGACAGACACGGTCACTGCAGTCAGCGGAGCTGACAAAAATCCTGCCGTCCTCGACAGCGATCTCTAACGTAACGCCGCGCGAAACCACGGTTTTGGTGGTATTTTCTGCAAGCGAAAGCGTAGCAACAACCTCGCCATCCACCTCGATCTCGGCAAGCGTTCCCCGATCAGCGGTCAGCCAAAAAACAAGAAGCAACGCCGCAAGACATAAGACAAGCGCCATTGCAACAATATCGCCCGCGCGAAGCAAGCCTTTTTTCATACGGCATTCCTCCTTTTTCTTCATTCCCCTCTATTATACCGCGAACGGGTGAAAAAAGCAAGAAAAAGCCTCGATTTCAAGCGAAATCGAGGCTTTTTCTTATGCGATAGACATCAGTGCCTTAAAGTACGCTACTTCCTTGGCGTATTCGTCGGGCTTGCTGTTTTTGCCGATGGCAAAGGGCTTCAACATACAAACCACAGTATCTTCGGGCAGGTTTCTGATGGCAGCATTATCACGCCAGAGGGCGGTTTCGGAAAGCTTGATGCCAAGCACGGCAGTTTTCCCCTCGCTATCGGTATATACCACCGCTTGGGAGTCATCGGTGCTATAGCCGAAATTTTCGCCAAGATCAGCAAGATATCCCTTGGTTTTTGCCAGCTCATCAAACAGATAGGGGTCAAGGAACAAAATCGCAGTCTCGCCAAGCTTCAGATAATCAAAAAACGAGCTGAAGTTCTGCGCGTTGGCGGCGGTATTGACCGACACATCCTGCTTGGAAAGCTCTGTGATCTGATCGGCGGAATAGATGGTATAATGTACGATATCGGTCTTCTTATCGCCGCTTTCATCGTAATCGGCAGGCAGGTAAGAGGCAAGGCAGGCGCGTATGTCGTCATAACCGCTTTCCTCGCCCGTAAAGCCGTAGGGACCCGCCAGCACCACCGACAGATCGCCCTTATCCTCCTTCGAGCACATCTGCACCACACAGACAGTCAGTACGATGACCACAAACAGCACCGCGATGGTTGCCCATTTGTGATGATACCAGAAGTTATCAAACCAAGCGTAAAGCTTGCCGTGCTGCTTCTCTGCTTTGATTCCGCCAGCAGGTAGACCGCCAAAGCCGATTTCGTGCCCTGTCAGCTTTTCATCATTTCTGTTTTCGTTATCCTGCATATGCTTCCTTTCCAAAAACGGGCCGTCTGAAGCTGACGACCCGTTGTTGTGTTCATAAAGATTAATCGAGAGGCTTCATCGTCGGGAACAGCAGTACATCGCGGATCGATGCGCTGTCGGTGAGAAGCATCACCAGACGATCCACACCAAAGCCAAGACCGCCTGTGGGAGGCAGGCCGTACTCCAACGCGGTGATGTAGTCATCATCGACACGTGCGGTGGTGTTGGGATCCTCGGCACGCTTTGCGGCGACCTGGCGCTCAAAGCGCTCCTTCTGGTCGATGGGGTCATTCAACTCGGAGAAGGCGTTGCCAAACTCGGTTGCGTTGATGAAATACTCAAAGCGCTCGGTAAACAGCGGATTCGAGGGCTTGCGCTTTGCAAGCGGGCTGTTTTCGACAGGATAATCGTAAATAAAGGTAGGCTGGATCAGCTTTTCTTCGACGTAAGCATCGAAGAACTCGATCAGCACAGTGCCCTTGGTGGCATTGGCAGGAACCTCAACGTGCTTTTCCTTAGCGGCGGCACGTGCATCCTCATCGGTCGCCCAGTCGTTATAGTCAACGCCAGCATACTTCTTCACTGCCTCAACCATCGTCAGGCGCTCCCAGTGACCCATATCGATCTCGTGACCCTGGTACGGGATGACGAGACTGCCGCAGATCTTTTCGGCAAGGTACTTGTAAAGCTCCTCGACCAGATCCATCATATCCTTGTAATCGGCAAATGCCTGGTACAGCTCGATAGTGGTAAATTCGGGGTTATGCTTGGTATCCATACCCTCGTTACGGAAGATTCTGCCCACCTCGTAAACGCGATCCATACCGCCAACGATCAATCTCTTAAGGTACAGCTCGGTCTCGATACGAAGGAACATATCCATATCAAGCGTGTTGTGGTGTGTCACGAAGGGACGGGCTGCCGCGCCGATCTCGAAGGGAGTCAAAATGGGGGTATCAACCTCCAAAAAGCCTTTGCTATCCAGATAATGGCGCACCTCGGTCAGGATCTTACTGCGTTTCACAAAGGTATCCTTTACCTCAGGATTCACGATCAGGTCAACATAGCGCTGACGGTAACGGGTATCAGTATCCTTCAGACCGTGGAACTTCTCGGGCAGGGGCAAAAGCGACTTGGCAAGCAGCTCGATGGTGTAAACGTGTATCGAGATCTCGCCGCGGCGGGTGCGGAACACCTTGCCCGAAATACCGACGATATCACCGATATCCCATTTCTTGAACTGCTCGAAGCACTCTTCACCGATGTCGTTGATCCGGACGTAGCACTGAATACGACCCTTGCCGTCCATCACGTCGATAAAGTTTGCCTTGCCCATATCGCGGCGGCTCATCATTCGGCCTGCGATGCGGACATCCTTTTCCTCATAATGCTCGAAATCCGCGTGGATATCGGCGGTATAGGTATCAAAATCAAAGCGTACCTTCTCAAAGGGGTTCTCACCCGCCTCGCAAAGGGCAGCTAGCTTTTCGCGGCGAATGCGGAACACGTCGCCGATATTGACTTCTTCAGTGGCTTCCTCCACCGTGTTTTTGATTTCTTCTGCCATGGTAACTCCTTATCAGTCGCGGGTAACTTTGATGATCTCGTAAGAGAAGGTAAAGCCCGATACCTCGACCGTGCCCGAGACCTTATCACCTGCACGGTGATCGATCAGCGCGCGACCAACGGGAGAGAGGTCGGAAATTTTGCCTGCAAGCACATCAGCCTCGTTCGAGCCGACGATATGGAACACCTGCTCGGTACCGCTTGCATCCTTTACCTTAACGGTAGAGCCGATGGCAACAACGCCCTTTTCTACCTTCGAGGCATCGTGAATTTCCGCCTTCTCAAGGTCTGCCTTCAACTGCAGGATGCGTGCCTCGTTTTCTGCCTGTGCATTACGGGCAGCATCGTACTCGGCGTTCTCGGAAAGGTCACCGAAGCCGCGTGCGGTGACAATGTCATTTTTAATGCGCTCGCGCTCCTCGCCTTCGCGCCAACGAAGCTCGGCTACAAGCTTTTCATAGCCCTCTTTGGTCATTGTAATTTTCTTTTCGTTTGCCATAACGGTTCTCCTCTATCAAAGAAATTTCATTGTTTACGGTGTGGTGATGGCGCCGATTGCTGCCTGCAGCTGAGTATCCTCAGCCTCGGTCAGCAGGTAAATGTGCTTGCCCGCAAGCGCCTCGGGCAGTGCGGTGGGGATATCGGGCTTGATACCCACGCCGTCATAATTGTCGCTAATGGGGGGATTGTAATGACCGACCGTTAGACGAAGCCCGCCCGAAAAACCCCAAGGCTCAAGACCAATGATGTTTTGATATACGCCCTTGCCATAGGTGGTCTCACCCACCACGGTGGCAAGCTGATAATCCTTCAAAACCGCGGTAAACAGCTCTGCCGCACTAGCGGTTCCGCCGTTTGTCAGCACTGCCATCGGGTAATCGCGGTACATACCGATTTCATCCTCGCTGACACTGCAGGAAGCATAGGAATCGGTAAAGCTGACTGCCTCGGCGCGGAACACGGTCTCGGTGCCGTCGGTGTGCGTGGTGGTGACCACGGTTTCCCCTTTGTTCAGGAAGTAGGTCAGCACTGCCGTAATCGAATTCAGATCGCCGCCGGGATTGCCGCGCACATCAAAGACGAAGCGCGTACAGCCTGCCTCGATCAGGGCATTCATTTCGGATTTGAATTGCACAGGGGTCTCGGTATCAAATTGCATGATACGCACGATGCCGACTGTGCTGTCGGTCGTGCTGACAAAGCCGATCACCGAATGGGTGGTGATTGCCTTACGCGTAACCGAAAACAAAATGGTATCATCGCCGCGCATGACCGAAAATTCGGCAACGGTATCAGCCGCGCCCGTAAGAGCCGAAAGGACGGCATCATAGCCGTCATCGGCGACGGTAACCTGCCCCGCGTCCGTACCAACCGCCATAATACGGTCGCCCGCTCTGACCCCTGCCGCTTCGGCGGGTGAATCGGGTTGTACGAACACAACAAGCAGACAGTCGCTCTGCTCGATCACCATAATGCCGATGCCAACTGCTTCTGCTCTGTTATCGGCAAGAATAGCAGCAAATTCCTCGGCGTTATAGTAGGCGGCATAGCGGTCACCCGTGGCGGCAACGTATGCCTTCAGCATTTCGTCAAGCAACAGCTGACCGTTGGTATCGTAGATCGAATACTCTTCAAATATCTGATCGACCAACGCAATCTTTCTGACGTAATCCTCGCCCTCCTGATCGCCGGTTCCCAGTGTATTCACGCTGAAGAAGGAGCAGGCGGTCATAATCGAAAGTGTCAGAATGGATGTGACGAGTATAACACTGATAAGGGATACAATAAATACCGAAAGGCGCACCGTACGGGGCGGCTTTGGCATTTTGATGGGTGGGGGTGCGTAGAAGGATGTTGCATCCGAAAAGGAAAGAGAAACACCAAGCGCGAGAACGCTTTGCTCGATCAGGTGCGCGGTGATCATCTTATCCACAGCGCCGTGCACTGTGACCTCTGCCACGCCGCGCTCGGTGTCAAGCGTGACAGCGGCATCGGGGCAGATTCTGACGATCTCAGCCTTTACAGCATCCTCTCTTCCCCGCATTTCATCGGGGGAAAAGGTAAAACGTAATTTCATAAAAAACCTTTCTAACTGTTTCGCTCTGATCAGACAGTCAGTGGTATGCAAGCGGTAAGCCGAGCGACCAGCGCTCGGCTACCGATTAAAATTTCGTGGGCTTGGAGTTGAGGTATTTCTTGACCATCAGCGCCACCTTGAAGGTGATGGCGTGCTCGAATTCGCGCAGGTCAAGTCCCGTCAGCTTGCGGATCTTCTCCAGACGGTACACAAGCGTATTGCGATGCACAAAGAGCTTGCGCGAGGTCTCGGAAACATTCAGATTGTTTTCAAAGAATGCCTGAATGGTCATCAGGGTCTCGCGGTCAAGCGAATCCAGGCTTTCCTTCTTGAATACTTCTTGCAGGAACATTTCGCAAAGGGTGGTGGGCAGCTGATAGATCAGACGGCCAATGCCGAGATTTTCATAGCTGATGATATTCTTTTCGGTCTCAAACACCTTGCCGACCTCAAGGGCAACCTGTGCCTCTTTATACGCACGGGCAAGATCCTTGATGTTATCAACGGCGGTAGAAACGCCGATGGCAACCTTAGTATAAAACTCGGTGCAAAGGGTATCGGCAATGTTGGTTGCCATTTTTTCGATCTCTTTGCTGTCGGTACCGGGCTTGATCTCCTTGACCAGCACGATGTCGTGCTCGCCAACGCTGATGACATAATCCTTGGATTTATCGGGGAACATATTCTGCAGCATTTCAAAGGGCATCATGTCGGTCTTTCCGAAGAATTTGATCAAAAAGACGATGCGCACCTCTTCGGTGTTGAAATGCAGCTCTTTGCTTTTGATGTAAATGTCGCTGGGCAGAATGTTATCAAGAATGATGTTTTTGATGAAAGAGCCTTTGTCGTACTTTTCATCGTAAAGATTCTTGATGTTACCAAGAGAAATGGCAAGCATTTTGCACATTTTCTCAGCCATTTTATCCTCACCCTCGACAAAGACAACGTATTCTGCCTTGGTGCCGCCGAACACGGGGCGGTAGGTATAGCCACCCGTGGCGATGCCGTCGGAGGTATAGGAAAGCTCGTCTCGAACGCCTTGGCGGATCTCGCCGATCTTCACCAATTCGGAGCAGGCGATGATCACGCCGTTTTCATCGATTACGCCAATGACGCGGTCGATTGCATCCTTCATTTGATGAATTACGCCTTGGAACAATCTGTTTGACATACTGTTTTCCTCTCATCCATAGATTTATGCATTGTATAGAATCACATATATTTTACATCATTTTTTGTGATTTTGCAATAGGTAATTGCTTTTTTTCACAGATTTTTTATTTAGTTTTTGTGAAAATTATTGTACAGTCGATAACTCAAGCATACAGGAAATGCAGGCAAGTGCGAAGATGGGTGCGGTTTCGGTGCGCAGGATGCGTTTGCCAAGCCCCGTCATCCAAAAGCCGGCATCGCGCGCACGCTCCGCCTCTGAAAGCGAAAAGCCGCCCTCACTGCCAATGACAAGTGCCAGCTCGCCCGTGCTTTTGATGTCGCCCGAAAACAGGGTCCCGATGGGAGTTGTTCCCTCCCCCTCGTAGCAAAAAAGTGTGCGATCTGCCTTTGCCGCCATAGACAGCATTTCATCAAACGAAACAGTTTCATGTACGGTGGGCAAAATGCCCCTGCCGCACTGCTTTGCCGCCTCGTGCGCAATGCGAGTGCGGCGCTCGGTTTTGCGCGCCTCACTTTCCTTTTTGGCGCGCGCCACACAGCGTTCGCTTTCAAAGGGCACGATCGCGGCTACGCCACATTCCACCGCCTTCTGGATCACCGAATCCAGCTTATCGCCCTTCGGCAATGCCTGATACAGGACGATGCGGACGGGGGGATCGGTCTTGGTGGGACGCGCGGAAAGCACGCGTGCCTTCACGCAATCGGGCAGAAATTCAATCAATTCACAGTCGTATTCACATTGCGCCATATCGCAAAGGGTGACGGTATCACCCACTGCGGCGCGCAAGGAACGGGAGAGATGATGGGCATCGTCACCCATAATGGTAGCGATACCGTTTTCGATCTGATCGGCGGTAATAAAAAAGCGCGGCACAGAATCCCTCCTTTTTTTGCCGTGGATATCCCATTTAGTATATCGCAAAATCAACAATTTGTCAACCTCGTTTTTGTGATTTTTCACCGTCCCGTGGGCAAAATTTACAAATTCAACCGATATCGCTATGCAAAAAAGCAAAAAAATGCCGTGATCGCTCACGGCATTTTTAATTCGTTTTATGCTTTCTGCACGACAAGAGCACACCAGCCGTTATCGTCAAGGCGTTCTTTGACGGCAAGTCCCTTCTCGGTCAGTGCCGCGACCACCTCTTCTGCGCGCTCGGTAATGATGCCCGAGGCAAGCAGAACGGCATCGTCCTTCATGTATTTTGCCACATCGGGCGCCATACGGATGATGATATCTGCCACAATGTTGGCACAGATCAGGTCGTATTTGCCTTCCGACAGGTCAACATCGCGCAACAGGTCGGAAACATCGCAGGTGACGTTTTCCTCGCCGCTGTCCTTGATATTCTCTCTTGCCACGCGCACGGCAACAGGGTCGATATCATAGGCGCGGCAGGCATCGGCACCCAGCTTTGAGGCACAGATGGCAAGAATGCCGCTACCGCATCCCACATCAAGCACACGCATACCGGGGCGAACCAGGCGCTCAAGCAGCTCGATCACAAGGCGGGTGGTTTCGTGTGTACCTGTACCAAACGCCATGCCGGGGTCCATACGGACGATAATCTCGTCCTTTTGGGGAGCATAGGATTCCCACGCGGGTACGATGACCATACGCTTGCCGATGTGCAAGGGCTTGTAATATGCCTTCCACGAATTTGCCCAATCCTCTTCGTTGACACCGATGATCTCAATCTTACCGTCGATATGATCGGTCGCCATACGGTCGCGCAAGAACGCTACCGCATCGGAATAGGGTCTGTCGGCGGGCAGATAAACCGAAACCGCCGCCACTGTTTTATCGGCATTCAGGATGCTTTCGTCAATCAGGTCGCCGTAGCAGCTTTTCAGGTCAATGTCGCTGTAATCCTCAATCATCAGGTTATTGTTCAGCATACTCATCACAGCAACCAGCGTATCAAGCTGTGCAAGCGGCACGGTGACCTTCAGTTGTGTCCAATCCTTGCAGTTTTCCATTATGATCAATCCTTATTTTCCGTTGAATTTGTCAAAGATCCGTTTAAAGAAGCCGGATTGCTTGACATAGTTGGTATCGGTGCAAGCGCCCGCAAAGGCACGCACCTGCTCCTTTTGCTTTTCCGAAAGTCCGCGCGGGATCTCGACCTTTACGCGGAACACAAGGTCACCGCGACGCGAGCTGTTGATGTGCGGAATACCCTTGCCGCGCACGGTAAAGGTTGCACCCGGCTGGGTCCCTTCGGGGATATTGTACGTTTCACTTCCCTCAAGTGTGGGAATATCGATCTCGGCACCAAGGATAGCATCGGTCACGGGGATCGGTACCTCGCAGTAGATGTTATAACCATCACGCTCGAAAATGGCGTGGGGCTTGACCATAACCTGCAGGATAAGGTCGCCCGCGCTGCCGCCGTTACGGCCGTCATTGCCCTGTCCGCGCAGTGCGATGCGCTCGCCGTCGTCGATGCCCGCAGGAATCGACACTTCCAGCTTTTTGGTGATACGGATAAAGCCTGTGCCACGGCAGTTGCCGCAGGGGTTTTTGATCACCTTGCCGCGCCCGCGGCAGTTATCACAGGTGGTCGAGGTCTCAAACTGCATGCCGCCCATACGCTGCAGTACACGCATCTGACCCGTACCGCGACATTTTCCGCAGGTATCGGCAGAGGTGCCCTTTGCCGCGCCCGAGCCCGAGCAATCGGGACAG
>JBGVCY010000078.1:0-6889 GCA_045119135.1 Eubacteriales bacterium
GTGCTCATGGCATCGGGGTCGCGGTCAGGCACGGTATAGCCCTCGGCAAGGGCGGCAGCGCCCTTCTCCAGCACGGTGGCAAAGGGCAGGAGCTTTTCGTTCTCCACGCCCTCGGCAGGGGTCATTGGGATAAACAGGCGCAGCGAGGGGTGCGCCTCGATGGCGTGCGCCAACTTTTCATTGAAGGATTTGGCATAAACGATCGCCTCTGCCTCGACGCCTGCAAGGAAGCCTTCGATTTCCTCAATGGCAAGCTCCTTGTCCATGGGGATGATCACGCCGCCCGAGGCGACAACGCCGATATAGGTGGCGACCCATTCGGGCGAGGTCTCGCCGATCACGGCAACGCGCTTGCCCGCAAGACCCACTGCGGCAAAGCCCGCGGTGGCGCGGAGTGTCATATCGGCAAAATCCTTGTAGGAAAGCGAAACGTATTCCTTACCAACAGGGGAAATATAAGCGGTTTTTTCGCGCTCGCCCATCAGCGAGATCAGATGCTTAAAGGATTGCAGCGCGGTATATTCGCGCACAGGTGCTTTTTTCATAACGGTTCCCTTTCTTTTGGCACGGAGCCATATTTTAGGATGCCGACAGTGTTACAAATGCAACACCATCACTTTTATTATACCCCACAATCATCTTCCCGTCAAGTAACAAAGGCAAGGAAATTGGCACAGAGCGGTGCGGCGGAGGACACACGGCGTTGCGGTGATGATGTTGCGTGCTTTGCTGCAAAGGCAAGCATCATAAAAAAGCCCTGCCGACCGCGGCAGGGCTTTTCTTACATCAAATTATCGATGATGGTCAAAAACGTGGGCAGGAGCGCGATCAGCGCCAGCGCCAAGCCCACCGCCACCACGGCGGTCAGCAGCAGCGCAAAAATGCCGTTCCCCTTCGCATCAAAGCGCACGTCGGCGCGATATTTCAGCTCCTCGGGGATATAGTAGCGCGGCGGCTCGTCCTCGGGGGTCTCTACGGTGCGAATCAAGCTCTTCAAAACGCGGTTGCGCTCGATTTCGAACACCACAAAGGGGTTGCCTGCAAGCGACAGCTCAGAGAGCGTTTTTGCGCTTTCAGGGGACAGCGCCTCGGCGCGCAGCAGCGCGCGCACGGGCTTGCCCACCACGCCGCGCTGATAGGCGGCGTAAAGCGAGGCGAGCACAATGCCGATACACAGCGCCACGATGGCGTTGCGCGCCATCGTGCGTGCCGATGCATCAAAGGTGAAGTTCTGGTATTCCCTTGCCTCGATCGAGAAGATCGAAAGCAGCGAGTGGGCGGCTCTCATTTCGCGGGAATGACGTCGCAGCCCATATAGGGGCGCAGCGCCTCAGGAATGGTGATCGAGCCGTCGGCGTTCTGATAGTTCTCAAGAATGGCGGCAACGGTACGGCCAACTGCCACGCCCGAGCCGTTCAGGGTGTGCACCAGACGGGGCTTATCCTTGGGAGTCTCGCGGTAGCGGATGTTGGCGCGGCGTGCCTGATAATCCTCAAAGTCAGAGCAGGACGAGATCTCAACGTAACGGCCGTACGAGGGCATATACACCTCGATATCGTAGGTCATCGCGCTGGAGAAGCCCAGGTCACCTGTCGAGAGCTGTACCACGCGGTAAGGCAGCTCCAGACCCTGCAACACGCGCTCGGCATCATTGGTCAGCTTTTCCAGCTCGGCATACGAGGTTTCGGGAGTGGTAAATTTTACCAATTCCACCTTGTTGAACTGATGCTGACGGATCAGGCCTCTGGTGTCGCGGCCTGCCGAGCCTGCCTCGGCGCGGAAGCAAGCCGAATAGGCACAATAGGAGATGGGCAGCTCGGCGCCATCCAGAATATCGTCGCGGTGCATATTGGTTACGGGCACCTCGGCGGTGGGGATCAGGAAGCAATCGTTGTTGGCAACGCGGAAGGCATCCTCTTCAAATTTGGGAAGCTGACCCGTGCCGCGCATCGAATCGCGGTTGACCATATAGGGCGGGAAGATTTCGGTATAGCCGTGCTCGGTGTGGGTGTCAAGGTAATAGTTGATCACAGCGCGCTCCAGGCGAGAGCCAAGGCCGCGATAGAAGTGGAAACGGGTGCCCGTTACCTTGGCGGCGGTGTCGGGGTCCAGGATCCCCAGATCCTTGCCCAGATCCCAGTGTGCCTTGGGGTCAAAGCCAAAGTCGCGGGGGGTGCCCCAGCGGCGCAGCTCCTTGTTCTCGCTGTCGTCCTTGCCAACGGGAACGGTGGCGTTGGGAATGTTGGGGATCGAAAGAAGGATCGCCTCGATCTCGGTATCCACAGCCGAGAGGCGCTCGGCATCGGTCTTGATGGTCTCGGAAAGGGTCTTCATCTCGGCAAAGATGGGCGCGACGTCCTTTCCTTCCTTCTTCAGCTGGGGAATGGTCTTGGAGATGCGGTTCTGCTCTGCCTTCTTCGCCTCGGTGTCGGCGATCAGAGCGCGGCGCTCAACGTCAAGCGCCAGCAGGCGGTCGATCTCGGCGTCGTAATTCTTTTGTCTGGTGGCAAGGCGTGCCTTTGCCTCTTCGGGATTTTCTTTGATGCGTTTAATATCCAGCATAGCGGTTTCCTTTCAGCTTATTGCTCGTCTTCAAAAAAGCCCTCGCCGCAAAGTGCGGTCAGCAGTGCTTCCATATCCTCGTCGTCCTCGTAAAAGAGCTCGATCGATTTCTTCTTGTCATTCTGGGTGATTTTGACCTTTCTGCCAAGGCTCTCACGCGTGCGGCGCTCGATATCCTTGATCCACACGCGGTTCTGCGTGTGTCCCGTGACCTCGGGCAGCTCGGGCGCGGGCTCGGTGTTCTCGCGGCGAATCAGCGTTTCCACCTCGCGTACCGACAGTCCCTTTGCCACAATGCGGCGCGCAAGCACGGGGATAAAGTCGGGATTCTTCAGACCCAGCAGGGCGCGTGCGTGTCCTGCCGACAGATCGCCCGATTTCACAAGGTCAAGCGCCTCGTCGGGCAGATCCAGAAGGCGCAGGGTGTTGGCAATGGCGGGGCGGGATTTGCCCACCTGCTTTGCTACCTGCTCTTGGGTCATATCAAAGCGGTCCATCAGCGCCTGGTAAGCCAGCGCCTCTTCTACCACGTTCAGATCCTCACGCTGTACATTCTCGATCAGCGCGATCTGGGCGGTTTTCAGCTCGTCGCCGTCCATCACAATGGCAGGGATCTCGGTAAGACCCGCCATTTTGGCAGCGCGCCAGCGGCGCTCGCCCGCGATGATCTCATACATTCCCTCAAAATTCTCGTTCTGACGCACCAGAATCGGCTGCAGAACGCCGTAAGCCGCGATCGAATCGGCAAGCGCTTCCAGCGCCTCGCGGTCAAATTGCTTGCGGGGCTGGTCGCTGCGGGGCTCGACCTCGGAAATGCGCAGCGTGGTTGCCGCGCCATCCTTCATGCCCATCATATTATCATCCATGATCGAGTAGAAATCTCTACCCAATCCTCCCGGTTTCTTGGCCATAGGGTTTTTTATCCTCCTTATTTATTCTGTTCGTGCGATAAGCGGCGCAAGCCTTCGTTGCTCCTCGACTCGCGGCGCTCGACGTATGGAAATACGCCGTCG
Source organism: Eubacteriales bacterium (assembly GCA_045119135.1). Taxonomy (GTDB): domain Bacteria; phylum Bacillota; class Clostridia; order Oscillospirales; family CAG-272; genus Firm-07. The sequence continues at coordinate 3,576 of JBGVCY010000078.1, forward strand.
TTTGCTCGCTCGGTGCGCCTTGCCTTGCTTGCTTCTCACGCGAACGGTGTGTTTGGCTCTGTGCGATAAGCGGCGCAAGCCTTCGTTGCTCCTCGACTCGCGGCGCTCGACGTATGCGAATACGCCATCGCTGGCTCACTCGGTGCGCCTTGCCTTGCTTGCTTCTCGCGCGAACGGTGGTTTGTTCCTGCGCAATAAGCGGCGCAAGCCTTCGTTGCTCCTCAGCTCGCGGCGCTCGGTCTGCGATCGAGGCACGCTTCGCGCGCGTGCGTGTATTATATAATATAATATTATTATAATATATAATTACGCGCGAGAGATCAGCTCTTCTGCCACGCGCAGGTATTCCTTGGTGCCCTTTGCCGACTTGTCGTGATAATACACTGGCTTGCCGAAGCTCGGGGCTTCCGAAAGGCGCACGTTGCGCGAGATTGGCGTGGTGAACAATACCTCACCGTAATGCTTTTGCAGCTCTGCCATCACCTGCTGAGAGAGCGTCAGCCTGCCGTTGTACATCGTGACAAGGATTCCTGTCAGCGCAAGGCGGGGCTGATAGCGCTTTTTCATACGGCGCACCGTCATCATCAGCTGTGAAAGTCCCTCCAGCGCGAAGTATTCGCACTGCATCGGGATGATCACACCGTCGCTGGCGACCATTGCATTGACGGTCAGCATACCAAGCGAGGGCGGACAATCCAAAATAATGAAGTCGTATTCATCCTTCAAAGGGTGCAGAATGCGGCGAAGAGCCGCTTCGGGCTCGTCCCGTTCGATCAGATCAAACTCGGCGCCTGCCAGAGCGACGTTCGCGGGCAGCAGATCAAGGTTGTCGAAATCGGTGTGCAGCAGTGCATCCTCGGTGCGACAGCCACCGATCAATAGATCGGCGATGCTGAATCGCAGCGATTTTTTGGCAATACCAAGGCTACTTGTGGCACTTCCCTGTGGGTCAAGATCCACCAAAAGCACCTTTTTGGCAAGAATTCCGAGACTTGCGGCAATATTCACGGCGGATGTGGTCTTTCCCACGCCGCCTTTTTGGTTTGCCAAAGCCAAAATTCTGCCCATTGCACCGTTCTCCTTTCACCGTGATTGTCGCCGCACACGGTTTTTGGCGCGCGCGAATTCTGTCGTGAAGATATTATATCATTAATACGTGTATTTTGCAACAGGATTTACCGAATTTTTTAAAAGAAAATCAATCGAAAGGTATACCTCTCATGTCCGCGCATTAAAAAAGAACAGCTGCAAAGTTAAACATAAATAGCACGTGTAGAAATCACGCGGCAAAAGAGGCTTGACCTTGTGTAAAGCAAACGAATCCGCGAATTTGCAGCAAAAAGCGGATTGTTTCACGTGAAACTAATAAAAGGAGGATAAAAATATGTTCCACGTGAAACAAATGCCTTCTTTGTGCCTGCTTTGAGTCTTTCCCTTCCCTTACGGCGCCTTTCTGTTCCTTGAAGCGCCCTTCTGCCCCTTGCAACGCCTTCTTCCGTCCCTTGCAATGCCTTCTTCCGTCCCTTGCGACGCCCTTCTTCTGTCCCTTGCGGCATTTTTGTTCCCTTGTAGCGCCTTTCCTTGTTTCTTGCGGCATCTTTCCGTTCTCTGTGGCGTCTTTCCTGCGTTCTCGCAGCGTTTTCTTGCGCCAAACCGCCGTGATAACTCACAATATTGCGTGTTAAAGTTCATTCCACCTGCGCCGCCCTGCCGTTGCGAACTCTCCACCCCCCTATCCCAAGCCCGATCGCGCACCGCCCGCCGCCCCCGCGAACAAGCGCCAAAAGCTCCACGCGCCCGCCGTCCTTGGCAACCGTGCTTAAAAATTCCCCATTTCTGCCACGCAATGGGATTTTTACGCGCGGCGCGGGATATCAATGATGATACGTACCCCGTCAGCGCTCTCCTCGCGGCGACATTCTACTGCCTGACCTGTCTTGCGGAAGATGGAAAGCGTGCGCTCGATGGAATTATAGAGTGGGCGCAGGTCTTGCAGGGCAAATTTGCGCGGACAAACCCCTCTTGGCGGTGTTTCGGGCGCCATAACAGTCGATATGACGGGCGCTCGGGCGTCGGAAACGCTGTCCGCGTTGACACTTCCGCTCCTGCCTTGCTCAATCTCAGCGCGAAATTCTGCCCCTTCGCTCCCAAACGGTACTGTTTCACGTGAAACAGTACCGTCAGATCTGCCGTTCAGCGGCGCTGTTTCACGTGAAACTTCATCAGCGAATCTGCCGTCAAGCCGTGTCACTTCGCAGGAAGCGGCAGCACGGTCAGCCCTCGCAATGCCGAACAACACTGTTTCACGTGGAACATTCTGGCCATCTGAGGGGAGAAAGTGTATTGTTTCACGTGAAACAATCCCATCCTCGCGCCAAATTTCCGTTTTCTCGGCCTTGAAAGCGCCATTTTTATGCCCCAAAGCACCGCTCCCCTGCCCCTGCGTGCCCTTCTCAGCCTCTAAAACGGCTTCTATCAGTGCTTCTGCATCGGCAACAGTAAGAGCCCTGCCAATGATTTCATCCAGCGCAAACGCCCGTTTTTGCGGGTCTTTGAGCCGTAACAGTGCCCTTGCGTGGCGTTCGGTGAGCCCTGCCCCCATAATGCGTCGCTGTTCCTCTTGCGAAAGGCGCAGCAAACGGAGCTTGTTGGCAATTGCCGACTGCGAAACCCCTACTTTTCGGGCAATTTCCTCTTGCGTCAGGTGGTAATCCTCGGTCAAAAGCCGAAAGGAAGCCGCCTGCTCGAAGATATTAAGGCGTTTTTGGCGCAGATTTTCGATCACCGGGGCGATCGCGGCGCTCCTTTCGTCCCCCGAAACCACCGTACAAGGCACCTTCTCCAGCCCCAACAGACGTGCGGCACGCAGTCTGCGCCCGCCGTCGAGCAGTTCATAGGCAGGAAAACCTGCCATATCCCCCACCAAACGCACCGAAAGGGGCTGTAAAATGCCGTATCTTTTGATGGATTCGCTGATTCTGATGATCGCATTGCGGTCCTGCCCCTCTTTTCTGCCCCCTTTTGGGGTACGGATCTGCTCGGGGTGCAGATAAATCACGCCCGCGGCGGGGTTTTCGCCGTATACATACCGATAATGTTCCTGCATCATATTGTTTCTCCTTGGTTTTTTGAGGGCATTTCTGCCCTTTTATCTAGTCTAACATACGGAAATGGAGAAAAAAGTCACAACAGAAATGGCAAAAAATGGAAGAAAAGAGAGCAACGGGAGCAGTAAACGGTGTAAAATGACGAAAAAAACAATAAAAATGTGAAAAAACGCCGTTTTTGCGACAAAAAACACCCCTGCCGTGCTC
>JBGVCY010000079.1:0-26437 GCA_045119135.1 Eubacteriales bacterium
CGGCTGTCTTTTACCGTGCGCTGGATACCGTTTTAAACGAAGCCGCCGAAATGCCCTTCATTGCACTTCCCACCGCACTGCTGCTTGCCTTTTTGCTGTTTTATTTCTTCGTTTCGGGCTGTGCCGATATGGCGCGCGGCATTGCCGCCATGCTTGGTATGCGCCTGCCCCGTGACCGAGCAAACCTCTTGCGCGCCACCTCTCCCCACGCGATGCTGTATACCCTGTTTTTCTCGGTGCATCGCTATCTTGAGGATTACCTTGTCCAACCGATCCTTTGCCACAAGGATAACAAACGGACAAGGGCGGCAACGGCCGTGCTTTCGCTTTTGACGTTTCTGATGCTCCTTGCCCCCGCACCCGCGGCGTGGCTGGTATCACTGCCCCTTTTGGGAACCGTGCTCTTCTCTTGCCTTTGCGGCACAGCACCGCAAAAGCGCCACCCCGCGTGGCACACGCTCCTCTTTTTGCTGTCGGCGCTATGCACTTCCTTCCCTGCCCTTGTTGTGGCGGCAGGCGACCCACGGCGCGTGCTTTCCCTGCTCCGCGCCATCTTTGACGGTGCTGCGGCTCACTCCTACACCTTCTACTTTGTGGTGCCCGATCTGCAATACATTCTGATCGTGATCACGGTGTTTGCGCTCCTGACCCTGCTGACCCAGCTGTATCGCCGTTACTCCGCATTTCTCGCCGAGCGCACCTGCTTTGCCGTCTCGATCCTTTCAACGGCGCTGCTGTTCATCGGCTTTCTGCTATCACTGCTGTATATAATGCCGCAGTTTCCGCAATACGCCCTTTCCCCCTTCGGAATGTGAGGTGATACCGTGAAAAAACAGTCTATCAAATATGAGCTGTGTGTGATCACGCTCTTTATCGGGCTTTTGCTGACCTTTTCGATCATCTTTACCGTCAACGCCACGGTGGAAAACAGCAATCTGTCGCCGCAATGCTATGACGGATCCTCCATCTCGGGCGATGGCTTTTTGCCCGATTTCACCCGCGCCGCTTTTCAGAATTCCTCGACCCTTTCCCGCATTAACGAATACCGTTACCGCCTGTTCGGTGTGGTCGATCACCCCAATGTGTTCGGCGGCAAGGAAGGGTTCTTGTTTGAGATCGAGAACGAGGAAAACGGGTATAACTATATCGAAGATTATACGGGAGGATCGACCTTTACCGTGGAAGAATCGGTTGCCATTCTGCGCGCCCTGCGCGAAAAGAAGGCGGGCTACGCCCAGCGCGGCGCGCAATATCTTGTCGTGGTACTGCCCAACGCGCAAAGCGTATACGACGAATATATGCCCGATTATCTCGGTGCAGTCAGCGCAAACACACGCCTTGCGGCGCTGGAGAATTTTCTGTTGGAAAGCGATTTCGGCTATTTTCTGAATCCGACCGAAGATTTGGATGCAAAGCGCGGCGAGGGGCTGCTGTATAACAACACCGAAAACACGCTGAATTCGCGCGGCATGTACTTTATTTATCGTGCCATTTGTGACCATATCTCGCCAACGGTATTGCAAAATGTCAACATTTTGCAATACGAGGCGCTGGATTTTTACCACCACACAACAAAGGGCAAGCAGATTGCCGAAAAGGCAAACCTTGCCGATGTGGCTCTCAACCAAACGGTATCGCTTTCCAATACCACCAAGCTGAATTACCGCTTTGTTTACGATGTGGGCTATGCCTCAACCTCGCAGATGTATTCGTTCGGGCAATCCTTTGACGTGGACAGCTCGCCCTCGCTGTTGCTGCAATTCGGCGACGAGTGGGAAGCATCCCAGGCAGAGCCCTTCTTCTCGGGCACCTTCGGGCGCGTGACCTATCAGATCGGCTATGAGGACAGCCCCTCTGTATTCGAGCAGGCAGACCCCGATATTGTCATCCAATTCATCCGTGAGGATGAGCTTTCGCTTTTTCTACAACACTAAAAGGAGCATCTTATGGCACACTGGTTAGACACTGTATGCTACGGCTTTGACAGCGCTATTCTCGGCGCGATCCACCATTTTGCCGTGGCAACGAACGGCTTTTTTACCCCCTTGATGCTGGCGATCACCTCGCTTGCCAACGACGGCATCGGTATGATATTGCTGGGGCTTTTGCTTCTGCTTTTCCGCCGCACGCGCAAAACAGGCGTTTTCGTGCTGGGCGCCATCGCCTTTGGCGCACTGATCACCAACATCACCCTTAAGCCCCTTATTATGCGTCCCCGTCCCTATGCCGACGAAACGCGTGTGATACACGAGTGGTGGGTGTGGATCGGCTCGCACGTGGAAAGCGTGCGTTCCTTCCCCTCGGGCCACACCACCTCGGCAATGGCGGCAATGACCGCGATCTTCCTGACCGTCAACAAAAAATACAGCTGGACGGCGTTTCTGTTTGCCCTTCTGATGGGCTTTACCCGTATGTATTTCGTGGTGCATTACCCCACCGATATCATCGGCGGCCTGCTGGCAGGCGCCGCAGGCGCACTGATCGCCTATGCTCTCTTGTCGCTTGCGTGGCGCGCCATCGAGCGAAACCGCGACAAACGGCTGTGCCGCTTTGTGCTGGAATTCGATACCGTTGCGGCAGTAAAATCACTTTTTGACAAAAAGAAAACCGAAGAATAAGACAACGCCGATTTTTCTGTACGGAAAAATCGGCGTTTTTCTCTTGTCATCCCCATTATAATGTGCTATAATATTTACACAAAACTCCCCCGATAAGGAGGCTTCTTATGAAATTTTGGGTTTGGGGCGTCTATAACCTGTTCGATACGGGCCTGCTGCGCTACCTGCTGGCAACACGGAATCTCACCGACGGTGGGCGTGCGGCACTGATCGGCGGCGCGTTTGCCCTTTGCATCATCATCCCCTATCTGCTTGGCAGCATCAACTGGGCGCTGGTGATCTCGCGCGTTTTCTATCACGACGATATCCGCAAATACGGCAGCGGCAATGCAGGTGCCACCAATATGCAGCGCACCTTCGGTCTGAAAGCGGCGATCCCCACCTTTTTGCTGGACGGTCTGAAGGGCGTGATCTCGATCCTTCTTGCCTGCGCTGTGTTCGGTCATCCCGAAACCGAGCCCTATTTCTTCTACACCGTGACGGCAGCGTATATGGCGGCATTCTTTACCATTTTCGGACACGTGTTCCCCTGCTTTGCGCACTTCAAGGGTGGCAAGGGCTTTGCCTGCACCGCGCTTTGCATTCTGGCGCTGAACCCCGCTGTGTTCTGTGTGCTGCTGTTTGTCTTCTTCCCGCTGGTGATCGGCACGCGCTACGTATCGCTCGGATCTGTGGTCACCGCACTCTTTTACCCCGTCTTTTTATCCAGCTTTGATTCGGTGTTTACCCATTACGGCATCAATTCGCTGTTCGCATTTCTCATTGCGGCACTGATCACGTGGGCGCACCGATCCAATCTGAAACGCATCATGAACCATACCGAGCGAAAGATTTCGCTCGGCAGAAAAAACAAGCCGAAGGAGCTTGCCAACGACGGCGAAACGCCAAAGGAATAAACGAGTGAGCATGCAAAAAGAATTGGCGGCGCTGTGCCTGTTGTCGGCGCGCACCGCGACACTGAAAAAACTAACCTTCTCCCGCCCCACCGACGGCGATATCGCCCGCGTGGTGGGCACCCTTCGCCACGTGGGCGGCGAGGTGGTGCTGCAGCTGGAGACCTTTCACAGCGACCATAAGGCGACCCACGAGAATCTCTCCCTTGACCACAAGACCGAAACGCTGCTTGCCAAGCGCTTCGACCGTTTCGGGCAGGTCAACCTGCTGACCACGGGCGGTGACTGCGAATACCGCGTGACCAAAAAAGGCGTGCCCACCCTGCTTGGCGCCGACAAGCTGCGCCGCCGCTTGACCGAGGGGGAATCACCCACCGTGACCATTGGCGGGAACAACAAAGAAAAGCATTACATTTTAAAGGGCAACGAGCCCTTCCTTGTCCTCTTGGGCATTGCTGACGAGCGTGGCCGCGTACATGACAAAAAGCAGCCCAAATTCCGTCAGATCAATCGCTTTCTTGAGCTGATCTCGGACATCGTGCCCCACCTGCCCGAGGGGGATCTGCACATTGCCGACCTTTGCTGTGGCAAAAGCTATCTCTCGTTTGCGGTGTACCATTACTTTGCCAATATTCTCGGGCGCAACGTAACGATGGATGGCGTTGATCTGAAGCCCGACGTGATCGCTTACTGCTCGGATGTGGCAGAAAAGCTCTGCTTTACGGGGCTCACCTTCACCTGCGGCAACGTGGCGAAATATAAGTCCGCGACCCCTGTTGACCTGGTTGTGTCGTTGCACGCCTGCGACACCGCGACCGACCTTGTGCTGGAGCGCGCGCTTGCCACCAAGGCACGCGTGATCCTTGCCACGCCCTGCTGTCATCACGAGCTGAATCGCACCCTGCTTTGCCCCACGCTTGACTTCATTGCCTCGCACTCGATGCTTCGCCAGAAGCTGTGCGATGCCGCAACCGATGCCCTGCGCCTGAAGCTCCTTGAATCCAAGGGCTATGACGTGGCGGCGCTGGAGCTGATCGACCCCGATGAGACCCCGAAAAACATTATGCTGCGCGCCATCCGCCGCGCCGATGCGGGCAGTGGCACCGCCGCCGAGAAAAAGGCGGCTGAGGAATACCGCGCCGCGCGCCTGTTTCTGACGGGGGTATGACCATGGATCTGCGCCGAGTATTCAGCTATATGCGCCGCGCCTGCGACGATTATCAGATGATACAGGCAGGCGACCGCATTGCAGTCGGCGTTTCGGGCGGCAAGGATTCGCTGACCCTGCTGGCAGGACTTGCCGGCATGCGCCGCTTCTACCCCGTGCCTTACGAGGTGGTCGCCATTACGGTGGATGTAGGGTTTGAGGGAGGCAGTGATTGGAGCGAGATCGAGGCTTTCTGCCGCGAGCTGGACGTTCCCTTTCACATTGCCAAAACCGAAATTTACGACATTATTTTCAACATCCGCAAGGAGAAAAGCCCCTGCGCGCTCTGCTCGAAGATGCGACGCGGGGTACTGCACAACACCGCCAAGGACCTAGGCTGTAACGTGGTGGCGCTCGGGCACCATATGGACGACGTAGTGGACACCTTTATGCTGAACCTGTTTTACGAGGGACGCATCGGTTGCTTTGAGCCCGTCTCGGAGCTGTCGCGTGTCGGACTTCGCGTGATCCGTCCCCTCATTTATATGCCCGAAAAGGACGTACGCTACTTCGTGAACCGCAACCCGCTGCCCGTCAAGAAATCATCCTGCCCTGCCGACGGCTTTACCCACCGCACCGAGGTCAATCAGCTGATCTGGGATCTGGAAAAGAAAAGCAAGGGGCTTCGCTACCGCATCTTCGGCGCGATCCAGCGCGGCGAGATCGATGGCTTCAAGCCCGCCTTACATATTCCGAAGCACTCTTCGAAAAGTGAAGAATAAGAAAGGAAATTACTTATGAGCAAGAATCAGAAAAAAAGCAAAAAGGGTCTGTTTGCCGTAATTGCCGGTGCGCTGGGTCTTACCGCGCTTGCCGCACACACCGTGAAAAAGAAAAAGGAAGAAGAGGCTGCAGAGCCCGTATCGCTGTTTGCCGATGGCAAGACCGCATTTTCGGTGGTCTTTCATCACGAGCTTGACAGCCACCGTCTGGAAAAGGGCGGTCTTGTAGACTATGAGGTACAGCTTGCCAAGAATCTTTCGGTGGCGCTGGAAGCCGCCACAGGCATTCCCTTCCCGCTTTGTGACGATCAGCTGCCCGAGGACAGCACCGCCGACGACACCTTTGAGATTCTGGTCGGTGACACCGCGCGCGCTGAAAGCGCGGCGCTCCGCGGCTTTCTTGGGTATAACGAGTACGGCTTTGCCGTGCTTGGCAACAAGATCGTGATTGCGGGCACCAACCTGACCTCGACAGGCTATGCCGTGAAGCTGTTTCTTACATACGTGGCAGAGCATACGCTGACCGACGTGCTGGGCAACAAATACCTGACCCTTGGCGCGGACGAGCAGCAGTTTGCCACCGCCGACGAATGGTTTGTCGATATCCCCGAATTTGAGGGCGGCACCTACCGCGGCACGCACGACGACGATCTTGGCTCTCTGATGCTCCACTTTACCGATACCGATGCCGCCGCTTTCCACACCTATTGCGCAAAGCTGCAGGAAAACGGCTACGTGCTGTGGCAGGAAAACGAGATTGAGGGCAACCTGTACGCCATTTATGAAAGCGAGCAAGCGAAGGTCTACGTTTCCTTTGCCGCCTGTGAGGGTGCAGTGCGTATCGTCACTGCCAAGGCTGGCGAATACCATCTGCCGATTTCCACCCCTGCCGAAGGATACGAGAAGGTGGCTGATACCACCATCACCCAGCTGGCGTGCGACTATACCCGCCACGACTACGGCATGGGCTATATCGTGGTGCTGGAAAACGGCAACTTCGTGATCTTCGACGGCGGCGATAACCGCAACACGAACACCTTTATGGATCTACTTTACGAAAAGCTGCAGGCACTCAACAAGCGCCCCGACGGCAAGATCGTAATCGAGGGCTGGTTCCTCTCGCACAATCACCCCGACCATTACTGCACGTTCGCTGAATTCTGCTATAAATACGGTAAGGAAATTACCGTGATGCAGGTCCTGCTGAACACCACCTCGAACGGCTATGAATACAATTCGGTCAGCTCCGACCGCTATCTGCAGAACCATATGAAGGAGCTTTCTGACAGCGTTGCGGGCGGTATGCGCTTCGTACAGGTGCATACGGGTATGAAGTTTAACCTTTGCAATGCATCGTTTGAAATTCTGCACACCACCGAGGATCTTTACCCGCAGCTTCCCTTCTACTTCAACGACACCTCGATTGTGTGGAGAATGTTCGTGGGCGGCGAATCCTCGATCTTTCTGGGTGATCTTGCCCAGCGCGGCTCGGGCGCAATGCTCGCTAAGTTCGGTGCTTACCTCAAATCCGATATCGTGCAGGTCTCGCACCACGGCTATGTCGGCGCCACCGTCGAGCTGTATGACGCCATCGATGCACCGATCGCCCTGTGGCCCATCAACCAGGTCTGGTACGATAAGATGATCGCACCCGAATTCACCTATTACAAGGAGAATATCGAGGTCGTCAAGCACGCCAAGGAGAACCTGATCGCCGAAACCGATATCACGCTCCCGCTTCCCTATTACAACAAATAAGCAACACAAAAAATCTCCCACCGCTGCGCGGTGGGAGATTTCTATTATAAGCCGATGCGTGCCGAGCGGGAGAAACCGTCGCAGACAAGGCGTAAGGGCGCGAGCGACTTGAAGCCGTAGTACCCTACGGCGATTGAGCGAGTCGACCGAAAACGACGCATGCGGCGATTGATACGCTCGGCATCATCCATGATACAATTTTTTCGTCTGATACCGCGGCTCCGAGGTTATCTGAATGCCAAGCTTTTTGAGGGTCGTAACATCGTTTTGCGACAGAATGACCGTAGCGTGGGCATCACAGTTAGCAAGCTGAGGCAGACAGTCCAGCGCGCGGCGCGCGGTCTCGTCGTTGGCGGCGCAAACCGACAGCGCGATCAGCACCTCGCTGATATGCAGGCGGGGATTCTGATTGCCAAGATAACCGATCTTCAGCGCCGATACGGGCTCTAAGATCTCGGGCGAGATCAGCTTGATCTCCTTCGGGATGCCTGCCAGCGCCTTCAGGGCGTTCAGCAGCATTGCCGACACCGCACCCAGCAGCTTGGTGGTCTTACCCGTCACCACTCTGCCATCGGAAAGCTCAATGGCAACCGCAGGTCCCTCGGTCTCCTCGGCGCGGGCAAGCGCCGCAGCCACAACGGGGCGGTGATTTTCATCCACGCCTGCGGTGGTCATCAGCATTTTGATCTTTGCCACGTCGGTGCCGTCACCCTCGCCCTTGCGCTGATTGCACAGTGCGTTATAATAACGGCGCACGATCTCGTCACGCGCGGCGTGACACACGGCTTCATCGTCAAAAATGCAGGAGCCGACCATATTCACGCCCATATCGGTGGGCGATTTATAGGGGCTTTCGCCGTAGATATGCTCGAACATGGTTTTCACAACGGGGAAAATTTCCACGTCGCGGTTATAGTTCACAGCGGTTTCGCCATAGGCGGCAAGGTGATAGGGGTCGACCACATTCACATCATTCAGGTCTGCGGTCGCCGCCTCATAGGCAAGGTTCACGGGGTGCTTCAGCGGCAGACTCCAGACAGGGAAGGTCTCGAACTTGGCGTAGCCCGAACGGATACCGCGCTTGTTATCGTGATACAGCTGCGACAGGCACACCGCCATTTTGCCCGAACCGGGGCCGGGTGCGGTGACCACCACCAACGAACGAGTGGTTTCGATATAATCGTTTTTGCCATAGCCCTCGTCACTGACGATGCGCTTGACATCGGCAGGATAGCCGGGGATCGAGTAATGGCGATAGACCTTCACACCGCGCGATTCCAGCAGTTTCTGGAAGGCGAGCGCCGCGCTCTGCCCTTCGAAGCGGGTCAGCACCACGCTGCCCACGTAAAGACCGAAGCCGCGGAAGGCATCGATCAGGCGCAGGGTGTCCTGATCGTAGGTAATGCCAAGGTCACCGCGCACCTTGTTCTTTTCGATATCGGTGGCATTGATGGCAATGACGATCTCTGCCTCGGCAGCAAGCTGAAGCAGCATACGGATCTTACTGTCGGGGGCAAAGCCGGGCAGAACACGGGCGGCATGAAAATCGTCAAACAGCTTACCGCCGAATTCCAGATACAGCTTGTTGCCAAACTTGGCGATCCTTTCGTGAATATGGCTGGATTGGGTTCGGATATACTTGTCGTTATCAAAGCCTATCTGAAACATATTTCCCCCCTCGCGGCATCGTGCCGCTTTCAAATTCAATCTTGAAACATTACCTTACTATTATACCACAAGCCCTGTGCCGCGGGCAAGGTATTTTGACAAATTTCGCACTTTCACCAAAAGAAATTACAATTCTTCGGCAAGGTTTACCACCTCAAGTCCCATTCGCAGGGCGTAAAGAAAGGTCTGTCTGGTACCGCCCGTGCTGCGCGTGAGATAGGAAAGGCAAATATCGCTGCCGTCCACCAGCGCACGGTTGCGCATCTGCATACAGCCCCTTGTGTATACCTCGCTCACGTAATGCACCTCGTCGGCGCGCGATAGGATATCCAGGTAAAGCGCGCGTTCTCCCTCGCGCCACGCATCGCTTTGCGAGCGGCAGGGCAGATACAGCACAAGGCGCACGCGGGGATCCTTGTCGCGCAGGGCAAGCACACGCAGGGCGGCAAGGGTATCAAAGCCAAGCGCGCCACCCGTGCGAAATTCGGTAACGCCCCGCTCAAGCAGTGCCGCGATGTGCCGATCCAGCGCGTGACAAAGCGGCACCGCCGCATCTGACGGCAGCGATCGGTGTCCTGTAAAGCAGCAGACCTTCATAGCACTTCCCCCTTGCTGATCATTCCCTCTCAGTATACCACAAAAGCCCCCTTGCCGCAAAGGGGTTTTTACAAAATATACCTGACATCTGTCACATTTTCGGAAAAACCGTTCCCGCTTTTTCCCCACCGCACGACACGCCTCGTACCGTTTTTCCAAAAGGCGCGCGCCGCGCCCTTTTTCTTGCCGAATGACACAGCGCGATACGACCTTTTTTCCGTTTTCCCTTTTTTATAATAAGAGAAAAAAAGCCCGATGTGGCAGGAGGAAAAAACAATGGATATGAGCAAAAAAGCGCAGCGCCGCACACGGCTGCTGCAAAAGGAAGGCGAAAAAAGTCTTGCCGAGATCGTGCTGGCACAGCTGATCTTTGCCGCGCTCGGCGCGCTGGTGGGCAGTGCCGAGCTATTGTTCGGTGTTCGCCCCTTCGGTGTGGCGCTGGCGGCGGCATCTACCGAATATTTCCCCGCAACGGCGCTGGGCGCGGCGCTGTTTTCTCTCTTGACGCGCGACTTCATCTCGCTTGTCAGTGTAGCGGCAGTATCGGTGGCACGCGTGGCGCTTGCCTTTTTCCTGCCCCCGCGCGAGCGCGGGGACGAGCTGTTCGGTGAGCGTGTGCTTTACCGCGTTGCCGCCGCCACGCTTTCGGTGTTCGGCACAGGGCTTTACCGCATCATTCGCGGCGGCTTCCGCTATTACGACCTGTTCGGTCTCTTGCTGGCACTGCTTGCCACAGCGCTTGCCGCCTTTTTGTTTGCGGGCACCTTTGAGAAAAAGGACAAGCTGTTTCTTTACAGCCGCGAGGCAGGCGTGGCGGCGCTGATTCTGACTGCCATCTTCGCAATGCACAGTGTCAGCTTTTTCGGCATCTATCCCTCTGCCGTGGCGGCGGCAGGTATCGGCTTTCTGCTGGTGTCGCACCGCGACGCTCTGTGGGGCGCGGCAGGCGCGTTGCTTGCAGGTCTTTGCTTTCAGTGGCAGCTGGCGCCCGCCTTTTTGCTGGCGGCAGTGGGCTTTGCGCTTCTGCAGAAAAGCAGTCGCGGTGGCGGTATTCTTGCGGGCTGTGCGGCGGGCGCGGCATACGCCTTTCTGATCCTTCGCACCGAAGGTATTACCCTACTGCTTCCCTCGCTTCTTACGGCGGGTGCGCTGTTCTTAGCAGGAGACAGCGCAGGGCTGGTTGAGGGCTCGGTTGGCAAGCGGGCGCGCTTTTTCCGCCGCCGCGCGGCGGAGCAATCGGCAAAGGCAAGCAGCAGCGTGACTCAGCGCGCGCGCCTCAATGATATCTCGTCTGCCCTGCTGGATCTCTCGGGCACCTTCTTTGAGCTGAGCAGTAAGCTGCGCCGACCAAGCGTGGGCGACCTGCGCCATCTTTGCGACAAGGCATTTGACAGTGTTTGCCCCACCTGCCGACACCGTGATGTTTGCTGGGGCAGTGAATATCAGTCCACCGCAGGCGCGGTGGGAGCGCTTGGCTCGCGGTTGCACACCACGGGCGCGGTGGATAAGGATCAGCTGCCCACAGGGCTTGCGGCGCGTTGCACGCGCCTTTCGGATATTTTAAACGAGATCAACCAGGGCGCGGCGCGTATGGCTGAGATCGCCCTGCGCGGCGACCGCACATCGGTGGTGGCAAGCGATTACGCCGTAATCGGTCGGGCGCTGAAGGAAGCCGTTGAGGAAAGCGAGGATGCGTTCCTCGCCGATCACGCGATGGGCGAGCGTATTACCGAGCGTCTGGAGCGCCTTGGCTACTCGCTGGAATCGGCGGCAGTCTGCGGCAAGGTGCGCCGCGCAGTGATCCTGCGCGGCGTGCGCCTGCCGGGGCGGCACCTGAAGATCCGCGATCTGCGCCGTGTGCTGGAGCAGCACTGTCACTTTGCGCTGGGGGATCCCGACATCACCGAAAGCGAGGGCGTTTCGGATATCGTCTTCCGCGAGCGTGAGCGCTTCGCCTCGCTCACCGTCAAGGAGACCCGTGCCAAGGGGCGCGCCGACGGGCGCTACTGCGGCGACAGTGTGATCACGCTTTCCTCGTCCAAGGGTTACGACTATGCCCTGCTTTGCGACGGAATGGGAAGCGGCACGGCGGCGGCGCTGACCTCGGCACTTTCCACCACCTTTCTCTCGCGTATGCTACAGGGCGGTATGCGCGCCGACACCGCACTGCGGATGCTCAATGCCTTTCTTTCGGCGCGCGGCACGCGCGAAAACGAATCCAGCACCACAGTAGATCTTTTAGAGATTGATCGCATCAGCGGCGAGGCATCGCTTTTGAAATGCGGTGCCGCCCCCACCTTTCTCTTGCGGCGGGGCGAGGTCACGCGCTTCTTCTCGCACACCGCACCCGTTGGTATTTTGGAATCACTCGATGCCGAGCGCACTGCCTTCTCGGTACGGGCAGGCGACGTGATTTTGCAGGTCAGTGACGGCGTAACACACGGCGAGGAGGATTGCCCGTGGCTGGCGGAGCTATTGCGCACCCGTTGGGATGGTGATGCCGACGCCTTTGCGCGCACGGTGCTTGCCCGCGCACACGGCGAGGGCGCTGACGACCTTTCGGTGATCGTAACCGAAATCTCGTCGGCACGCACCGCCGCCGAGGATGCCAACACGCAGCATTCGGCATAACGCCTCTTCGATTTCGCATTATTTACAATTCTTTTATTGAAATTCTTCCCCGTTTCATTTATAATGATAGTCGTATCCTGCGAATCTATCGTTATAGGTGACTGTTATGAAACGTTTGAAAAAAACCGCCCTGCTAATCCTTGTTGCAGTACTGTGCACAGTACAGCTTTGCTCGTGCGCGCTGGTCAACAAGATCCTTGGCAAGGATGACACCGAGGAGCCACCCCCTCACACCCACGAATGGGGTCCGTGGTTCACCGAAATTACCCCCACCTGCAAAGCGGGCGGGCAGGAGACCCGCGCCTGTGCCTGCGGTGAGACCGAATCGCAATATCTGTCGGCAACAGGCGCGCATCTGCTGAAAAGCAACAACACCTGCCGTTACTGCCAAGCCGCGCTGACCCCTACCGCAGGTCTTGAATTTGAGGCGCTTTCCACCAGCGCCTGCCAGCTGATCGGCATCGGCACCGCCGTGGGGACCGAGATCGTGATCCCCAACACCTATGAGGGGATGAGTGTCACCCAGATCGGTATCGAGGCGCTGAAGGATCAGACTGCGGTGAAAAACATCATTCTGCCCGAATCGCTGAAAATCATCGAAGAGAGCGCCTTTAGCGGCTGCACCTCGCTTGTCAGCATTGCCATCCCGACTGCCGTAACCAACATTTATGCTTCTGCTTTTTCCTGCTGTTACAGTCTCTCCTCAATCGACTTTGGCACGGGCAGCAAATTAAAATCCATCGGCAAGACCGCCTTTTACTGCACCGATCTGCGAACCGTTGACTTCGGCGACAACAGCGCACTGCGCACCATTGGCGACTCGGCATTCTTCTTTTGTATGAAGCTCTCCTCGATCCGCTTTGGCAAAAACAGCGTGCTGACCACCGTGGGACCCTACGCCTTTAACAGCTGTTCGTCACTTACGACCGTCACACTGCCCGATACGGTCACGTCGATCAAAACCTATGCCTTTTACGATTGCAAGTTACTGACCGATATCATACTGCCCAAAAGCTTGAACAGCATTGCAAATTATGCCTTTTATCTTTGCGACAAGCTGACGAATATTTACTATTGCGGCACGGTCAGCGATTGGGATCGAATCAGCATCGGCGGCGAGGTGGGTCGCTACTTTGAAGATGCCACCGTTTATTATTACGCAGAAAATCCGCCCGCTGGCGGCAATGTGAAATATTGGCATTACGCACCCACCCCGTGGTAACAAAAAGAACGAAACGATCATCCGTTTCGTTCTTTTTTATGGTTCCTCGCGCTCGCCCGTGCCGATCTCGGCATTGCGGTAGCAGCCAAGGCTGATGCTGCCCTTGCCGTGCTTGCGCAAAATCGAGGTCATTGCATCCTCAACCGCCTCGCGCTTGTCAGCACTGCCGCCCTCGGCGGCGGCAAACATATCCAGCTGCTCCTCGGTCTCTCCGGGGGCAACCAGCCCCGATGCGGTGACGGTCAGGGTGCGGATCGAGGCACCGAAGCCGCAGGCGCGGCGGATCAGATCCATCGCGTTTTCGATGATATCCTGCCGCAGCCACGTGGCACGGCGCAGGGTGCATTGGCGCTGTATCGTACGGAAATTGGGATCCTTGATCTGCACCTGTATCACGGTTGCCTTGCGCCCTGCATCCCGCAGGCGCGCCGCCACCTGATCGGCAAGCGCCATCACGCCCGCGCGGATCTCGCGCTCGCCCGCGATATCGCGGCGAAAGGTCATACCGTTTCCCACCGATTTCGGGGGCGGACGGTCGCCGTATGCCCTGACAGGCTCCTCGTCAAGACCGTTGGCATAGCGCCACAGGGTGTCGCCTGCCTCACCCAGCTTTGCCACCAGCAGAGCGCGGTCGGCGACGGCAAGGTCGCCGATGGTTACCACACCAAGCTCCGCCAGCGCCCCCGTGGTGCGCTTGCCCGCAAACAGCAGGGCGGAAACCGGCAAAGGGTAGGCAACGGTGCGAAAATTATCCCGATCGATCACCGTGGTGGCATCGGGCTTTTTATAGTCACTGCCCAGCTTTGCAAACACGCGACAGAAGCTGACACCCACCGATATGGTGATGCCGATCTCATTGCGCACCCGCGCGCGGATGTCATCCGCCATCTCGCGCGGTGTCATACCAAACAGCTTCAGGCTTCCCGTAACGTCAAGAAAGGATTCGTCAATACCGAAGGGATCGACCAGATCGGTGTAATCCAGATAGATGCGGTTGACCCGCTTTGAGATCTCGTGATAGTGCCCGTGATGGGGCAAAACGCACACCAATCCGGGGCATTTTTGTTTCGCCTGCCAGATCGGCTCGGCGGTTGCCACGCCGCATTTTTTGGCAAGCTCGTTTTTGGCAAGAATGATGCCGTGGCGACTTTCGGGATCGCCCGCCACCGCCATCGGCACTTTGGCAAGAGAGGGATTCAACAGCGTTTCGACCGAAGCAAAAAAGCCGTTACAGTCGCAGTGCAGGATCACACGATCCATGTTTGTTTCCCCCTTTCCCTGTTCTTTTTAATCCATCGCGGCAAGAAACAGCGTTTCCTGCGGCAAGCCGCTCATCACGCCAAACGGCACACCGTCGGCACAAAAGCGGCGCAATTCATAACGCGCGGCACCCAAATAAGCCGCCATATGGGGCGCGAAATCGGCATTCCCCCACCATTCCTTAAAGATCACAGTATCCCCCACACGGTCATACAGTGCGGCGCAATCTGTGCCAAGCCCCACCGTGCCGCCCGTGGTAACGGCAACGCGCAGGAACGCCTCGGTCATACGGCAGTGGGGCGTGGGCGCCAGCACATCGCGCAGGGCAAGATATGCGGCAGGTGTCAGCGCGCGCGGCGTTGGCAGCGCCGCGCTTGCGGCGGCATCGCCGTGCGTGACCGTGATCGGCGAAAAGGGCTTCATACCCGCCCGCGCATAAAAATCAAACAGCGATTCGCTCATCGGGCGCAAAAATACGGGATAGCGCGCCGCCTCTGCCGCGATCAGCGCACGTGCGTGCCCCTTGCCGCGGTGGGCGGGATCGGTGGCAACGCCGTACAGATAGTGGGCGGTCTGCGGCTTTCCTGCAATAACGACGGGATACGGTATCGAAAACAGCATCGAAACGGGCTGCCCGTTCTCGATCACCACGCGCAGTGCCTGCGGAAAATAGGCATCAAACAGCGCATCGGTAAACTGCGCATCCTCGCCCGCAAAGGCTCCCTCGTACAATGCGCGCACCTTCTCATAAAGCGACATACCATCACCACCCTTCCCCTTCAGTATATCCCATTTTTGCCCGACAGTCAAGCAAAAACCGCATCTTTCCCTTTTGTCATTTCCGCCACACGGAAAAGTGCAGATTCGTACAAATTGCCTAAACTTAACAAAAACCCTTTACAAGCCTTTTTTATTTTGTTATAATATTTATTACAATGAGATAAATGTAGATTCCTACAAAGGAGATTTATCATGAAAAAGATTCGTATGCTTTCGCTGGTTCTGGCTCTTCTGATGACCGTTGCCGTCTTCGTTTCCTGCAAGGATACTACCGAGCCGCCCCCTGAGGAGCCTGTTACCACCATTGAAATGGTCAAGGACAGTGTAACCGATTATGTCATCGTTTACGACTACAAGGCAAGTGACAAGGTAGTTGCAATCGTCAACACCCTTGCCGAGCAGATGAAGGTCTTCCTTGGCGCCGATATCGAAATGCGCGTTTGCTACTCGGATATCGAGAACGAGGAAAATGATATCGAAGCCGAAAAGGAGATCCTGATCGGCATTACCAACCGTAAGGAAAGCGTTGAGGTGCTTGGCGATCTGCGCTCGAGCGACTACGTGATCGGTGCTTACGGCACGAAGATGGTGGTTGGCGGCAACACCGACAGCGCCACCGAAAAGGCTGTTTCGATGTTCATCACCGACTACGTTTACGACCAGGGCGATAAATTCGCAGTTGCCGCAGGTGAAACGATGGATTTCACCTTCTCCTCCGATAAAAATGTCAAGCACGTCGCTACCACCTACTCCTACTCGAAGTGCATTATTATGGATGCGCGCATCGACAGCTTTGCGCTGGTCTATGCCGATTCCGACGAGGCTGCCAGCGAAAACAAGGCACTTGCCGACCAGCTGCAGGCACACATTTCGAAGGAAGCCGGCTACGAGCTGGATGTGCTGAAGGACACCTCGTATTGGGCTGACTATCAGATTCTGATCGGTAACACCCTGTATACCGACGGCGATCTTGCCAAGTCGCTTGGCGACGACGATTATTACATCTCGCTGAAGAAGGTTGAGGTTACTTACGAGGATGGCTCGAAGCACGACGGTGCCGTGATCCAGATCCTGTTCGGCGAAAATGCAAGAGATGATGCATTTGCCGCCTTCAAGGCAAACTTCATCAAAACCTCTACCACCCCCATCGAGCTGACAATAAACGAAGCAAAGGTCGTTACCAATATGGAATAATGACCCACACCAAACAAAAAATCTCCGCACTTGCGTGCGGAGATTTTTTATTTGGTTTATTCGGTGCGCAATGCCACAACAGGGTCCTTTTTCGAGGCAATGCGCGAGGGGATCAGACCTGCAATCAGCGTCAGTGCCATACTGATGCCCACCAGGATAAAGGCGGCACCAACGGGCAGAACGGCATTGATATTGGTCAGTCCCGACAGAGCGTGAATGATCAGGTTAATGGGGATACAGAAAAGCAATGTTACCAGAATTCCGATCGCACCTGCGGCAAAGCCGATGATCAGCGTTTCGGCGTTAAACACGCGCGAGATATCGCGCTTGGATGCGCCGATGGCGCGCAGGATGCCGATCTCCTTGGTGCGCTCCAGCACCGAGATATAGGTGATGATACCGATCATAATCGAGGATACCACCAGCGAGATCGAAACAAAGGCAACCAGCACATAGGTGATGGCATCGATGATCACCGTGACCGAGGACATCATAATCGCCATAATGTCGGTATAGGAAATCTGATCCTCTTCGGCGGCGTCAGCGTTATAATCGGTGATCAGCTGCTGCAAGCGTTCCTTCGCCTCAAAATCAACGGGATAGATATGGATGGCAGTCAGCGCATCGTGACCGGCGCTGGCGCCCACGGCGATGAGGTTATCCTCATAGGTGGAGTCGGATTTCGCCATATGCTTTTCGTAAAGCGCGGCATATTCGGCGGTGTGGTTTGCCACCATATCAGCGCGATATTGGTCAAACAGTGCCGCAACCGCCTCGTAATAATAGGCAGTGTCTGCCGAAAGACGGGTGCTGTATTCGGTAGCAAGACGGGTGTAAAACTCGGTCTGCAGTGCCGCGGTATCCAGCCCGTTCACATACTCGCCGAGCTTGGCGCCCAGCGCCGAGGTGGGCAGAACGCCGTTTTCCTCGCACAGCTTTTCCAGCACGTATTGGCGCATACCCGCCTCACCCTGATAGGCAAGCATCTTTTCTGCCAGAAAGCGCTGATAGTGCGGCGCGGTGGGCTGCAGAAGATCCTTGTAAACGTTCATCGTTTCGATCATTGGATAGATCATCTGAATGGTCATCAGGGTCATATTGTCAAAGGCGGTAGCGCGCTTTTCGGGGGTATCGTAAAGGGTTTCGATCAGCCCTTTATAATAAAGGTACTTTTCATAGCCGGGTGCGGCGGGATCGTTGACCAGCGCATTGCCGTCAAGACCGAAGCCCTCGGCATACTCTTCCGCGACAAGGTATGCGTAGTACATATCCACCGTCATCCCCATTGCCTGCATCGCGGCAGGAATGGTGGGATTCGGCTCGATTGCCTTGAGAATAGCAACCACGGCGGTGTTGGCGGTGGTGCCGATGGCAAGCGAGCCGTTCTTGGTGTTAAAGCCATACAGGTCGATCAGGAACTGCAGCTGCTCCGCCTCGGTATCCATTTCGATCTTCACAGCCGCCAGATATTCACCAAGCTTTGCGGTGATATCGGTGCGAATGGCAAGGTAGGCTTCTGCCTTTTCTTGCGTGGTCAGAGTCGAAAAGTATGCTTCCAGCTTGGCAACCTTTTCCTCGTCGGAAAGGTCATTCGCATCCGCAATGACAAAGGGCAGACCCGTAAAGACATCGTGGCTGGGGTGTGCGATCTGCTGCTTGACGATATCGCTGTCATTGATGTGTGCCAACACCTTGTCGGTCAGCGCCGAGGTGTAGCCGATCGAGCCGCTGATCGAGGTAGCGGTTGCATTTTCGTTGGGGCAGATGATACCCACGATCTTCAGCGGGATGCCATCCTTGTAAACGGTATCGGGCAGGAAGTTTGCATCGTCGCGCAGGTCCCGCCAAATAGCAAGCTCCTCGCCATCGATCTCATATGTTTCGCCCGTTCTTTCGTAAAAGTCGGAGTTGTAAGCAAGGTGAAGCTGCAGATTCTTGAAATCGTCGAAGGTGAAGCTCATATCCGAGGTATTCGCCTCGTACTTCTGCCCCGCCATCATCGAAACCATCATCGCGGTCATTTCGTCGGGGTCAAGCATACCCAGCATATAAAGGGTCAGATTCGTGACCTTGCTGTTACGGTCGACCACCAGCACCAGCTCGTCGTATTGGGTGGGCCATTTGCCGTCCACCAGATCGTACTGCTCGTATACCGAGGGGTTGATCAGATCCTTCGAGCCGTCGTCCTTCGGCTTGCCGGGCATAATCTCAGAGAAAATGCTGATACCTGCGGTGATACCCGAAAGGCCTGCATACTCGGTCGAGAAATCCGACAGGATTCCCGAGGGGCTGATCTGCAGCACGCCGTTGGTGCCGAAGGGGGTGCCCGTGTTATAAATTTGCAGATCCATATTGTAGGAGTATTGAATGGCGGTCAGGTCATCCTTGACCGATGCGTAATGCTCCTTCAGATATCGATCAAAGGCGGCAAGATTGTTTTTGTTGGTGGTGGTCATCGCCTGCACCATATTGCTGATCGAATCGTCCACATAGATCTTGCCTTCCTCGCGGTTCTCGTTCCCTTGCCCGCTGGTGGTAACCATAGCGGCAAGCATTGCCGCATAATCCGAGGTCTCGGCGGTAATCGAAATGGGGTACGAGGTCAGCGTTTCCTCCTGCACATTGGAAATGAACAGGTTCACGCCGTTGGAAAGCGCCAATATAAGGGCAATGCCAATGATACCGATGCTGCCCGCCACCGAAACCAAAAGGGTACGGGTCTTTTTGGTCATCAGGTTGTTAAGCGAAAGTGACAGTGCCGTAAAAAAGGACATCGAGCGCTTGCCCTTTCCATCCTTTTTCTTTGCCTTGCGGGGCGTTTCGGGCGCCTTGTCAGCCACCTTCGGCGCTGTCTCGGCAGGAGTCTTGAAGGGATCGGTATCGTCGGTCACCTCGCCGTCGCGCAGGCGAATGATACGTGTCGAATATTCCTCGGCAAGCTCGGGGTTGTGCGTGACCATGATCACAAGGCGGGTCTTGGCGACCTCCTTGAGGATCTCCATAATCTGTACGCTGGTGGCGGTGTCAAGCGCGCCCGTCGGCTCGTCGGCAAGCAGGATCTCGGGGTCATTGACAAGGGCGCGGGCAATTGCCACGCGCTGCATCTGACCGCCCGACATCTGGTTGGGCTTTTTGTGCAGCTGATCGCCAAGTCCCACCTTGTCAAGCGCCTCGGTGGCACGGCGGCGGCGTTCCTCGCGCGAAACGCCCGACAGCGTCAGCGCCAGCTCAACGTTCGCAAGCACCGTCTGGTGCATAATCAAATTGTAGCTTTGGAAGACAAAGCCGATCGAATGGTTACGGTAAGTATCCCAATCAGCATCGAGGTATTCCTTGGTGGATCGTCCGCCGATCACGTTCAGAAGCGTTGTTTTGCCGCAGCCCGAGGGGCCGAGGATCGAAACGAATTCGCTTTGTCTGAAATCAATGCTGACCCCGCGCAGGGCGTGCACGGTGGTATCGCCCGACTGATAGGTCTTGACGATTTCACGGAGTGAAAGCAATGGTATTCCCCCTTATAATTTATGAATATATTCGATTTTAGCAATCAAATGTGACAAAGGCGTGTATCGCAGTAAACACTTTTGAAAATTTTTCAATCCTGCCATCACACAAGTGTCACATAGACATTTTATTGGCAAAGCGCCACGAGACTTTTGCCCGTAAATGCGGTTACCAATTCGTTAAGGCGGTAAACGGGCAGCCCCACCACGTTGAAGTAATCGCCCTCAAGTCCGCGGATCCACATCGAGGCAAGTCCCTGCACGGCGTAAGCGCCCGCCTTGTCGCGCGGCTCGCCGCTTTTCACATACCATGCGATCTCATCGGGGGTCATCGCGCCGAAGTGCACGGCGGTGCTGTCAAAGCCGCCCAGCTCGCGCTCGCCCTGCAGCAGTGCCACACCGCTGATGACGTGATGCGTGGTGCCTGCAAGAAGCGATAGCATCCGCGCGGCATCGGCATCATCCCGCGGTTTGCCAAGAATCTGTCCGTCAATTGCCACCACGGTATCCGAGGCAATGATCAGGGTATCGTCATCCCACTCGCCGCGTGCGCGCAGCAGCTCGCGCGTGGCGAGCCCCTTGCGGAGCGCCAGCTCGGTGACAAGCGTCTCGGGATCGGTGATATCCGAGGATTCATCGGCATCGGCGCTGACGATATCAAACGCGACACCCAGCATCGAAAGAATCTCGCGGCGGCGGGGGGATTTGCTGGCAAGAACAACGCGCATCATTTGACCCCCGTCGAGCCAAAGCCGCCCGCGCCGCGCGCGGTCTCGTCCAGGCTGTCGCTCTTGATCAGGGTTGCCGC
Organism: Eubacteriales bacterium; assembly: GCA_045119135.1. Lineage (GTDB taxonomy): Bacteria > Bacillota > Clostridia > Oscillospirales > CAG-272 > Firm-07. The sequence continues at coordinate 20,862 of JBGVCY010000079.1, forward strand.
CAGCACGGGCATAAACATCATCTGTGCAATGCGGTCGCCGCGATTAACCACAAAGGGCTCGGACGAGGTGTTGAGCAGTCCCACCGAGATCTCGCCGCGATAGTCGGAATCGATCACGCCGATGCCGTTGGCAAGGCAAATACCCTTTTTCACGGCAAGACCGCTGCGCGCCGCCACAATGGCGACCACATCGGTGGTTTCGGGTGAAATGGCAATACCCGTGGGAATCATGGCGCGCTCGCCGGGCGCAATGGTAACCGTTGTGCCCTCGTCAATGGCGGCACGCAGGTCAAGTGCGGCAGAGCCATCGGTAGCGTAAGCGGGCATCTCCATGCCGCGCGACAACAGAATTTTCACGTTGATGTTCATATCTTATCTCCTTTTATCGGTTCGTTTTGTGCTTTTGTGGGCAGGTGCTTTTCCCTTTTGCCCGTTTTTTGCGCCCCGTGCGGGGGTGTTTTTTGGTGTGCCACGCGCGCCGGACTTACGTGCATCGGGCTTGCCCTTGCGCGCGCCCTCGGCACGCGGATGCGTGTACGCGGGGCGCACCAGGCAATGGGGCGCCGTGCCGATCAGATCCTCGCGCCTAGCCTTTGTAAGGGCTTCGCGCACGGCATCGGCATTTTGCGGACGGTTGAACTGCAAAAGAGCGCGTTGCAGCTGCTTTTCGTGATAATCGGTGGCAACGTATACCTTTTTGCCCGTCAAGGGATTGATGCCCGTGTAATACATCACGGTGGATGCCGTGCCGGGCGTGGGGTAATAATCCTGCACCTGCTCGGGGGCATAGCCCTCTTTCTTCAAGGTCTCGGAAAGCATCACTGCATCGCGCAGCTCGCACCCCGGGTGGCTGGACATGAGGTACGGCACCAGATATTGCTCCTTGCCACACGCCTTTGTCAGCTCAAAGAAGCGGCGGCGGAAGCGCTCGTACACCTCAAAATGCGGCTTGCCCATCGCATCCAGCACGCGATCCGAGCAATGCTCGGGTGCTACCTTCAGCTGACCGCTGACATGGTCGCGCACCAGCTTTTTGAAAAAGCTCTCGTCGGGATCGGCAAGCAGGTAATCAAAGCGAATGCCCGAGCGAATAAAGACCTTTTTCACGCGGGGCAGCTTTTCAATCTCCTCAAGCAATTGGATATACTCGCTGTGATCGACCTTCAGATTGGGGCAGGGCGTGGGCGCGAGACACTTGCGGTGGGTGCAAACGCCGCTTTTGAGTTGCTTGTCGCAGGCGGGATAGCGGAAGTTCGCGGTGGGGCCGCCCACGTCATGTATGTAGCCCTTGAAATCGGGCATGGCAACAATTTGCTTTGCCTCGGCAAGCACGCTTTCGATACTGCGCGAGCGCACTGTGCGCCCCTGATGGAAGGCAAGCGCGCAGAAGTTGCACGCGCCGAAGCAGCCGCGGTTGTGCGTGATCGAAAAGCGCACCTCCTCGATGGCGGGCACGCCTCCCTCTGCCTTGTACATCGGGTGATAGGTACGGGCGTATGGCAGGGCGTAAACATAATCCAGCTCCTCACGCTCCAAAGGGGGCATCGGCGGATTCTGCACCAGCATTTTATTGTCATAATATTCGATCAGAGCCTTGCCGCTGATCGCATCCTGATTGCGATACTGCTCGCCAAATGCCTCAGCATAGTAGCGTTTATCGGTTTTCAGGCGATTGAAATCAAATTCCGCCGCCACAGGGTAATGCACCGCATCGCCGCGTGCACCAAGGAACACCGTTCCCCGCACATCACGGATCTTTTTAACGGGCACGCCCTTTGCCAGCAATTCGGCAATACGGACAAGTATTTTTTCGCCCATACCGTAGGTTAAGAGATCGGCGCGGGAATCCACCAGCACCGAGCGGCGGACGCGATCCTCCCAATAATCGTAATGCGCGAAGCGCCTGAGCGATGCCTCAAGACCGCCAAGGATGATCGGCACGTCGCCGTACGCCTCGCGGATGCGGTTGCAGTAAACGATCACCGCGCGGTCGGGGCGCTTTCCCGCCACGCCGCCGGGTGAATAGTAATCGCTCGAGCGCTTTTTCTTGGCGGCGGTATAGTGCGCCACCATCGAATCGATATTGCCCGCCGTCACCAGAAAGCCGAGCTTCGGTCTGCCGAATTCACGAAAGGCGTCGGCGCTTTTGTAATCGGGCTGGGCAAGGATCGCCACGCGATAGCCCGCATCCTCTAAGACGCGCGAGATAATGGCAACGCCAAAGGACGGATGATCGACATACGCATCACCCGTAACGTATACAAAATCAGGTGCATCCCACCCGCGCGCCTTCATATCGGCACGCGAAACGGGCAAAAAGTTTTCTGCCATAGCCCTCTCCTTCCACGGGCGGCGCCATCCGCCCTTTCTTGGATATATTATTATAACATATTTTTATTTTTCTTTCTATCCCCTTTTCACAAAAACCTTTTCCTTGACAAAAAATACGAACGGTGATACAATGAAAGGAGATTCCGATGAAAGGCGGTGCGTGACGTGCAAACAGGAAAATTGATCGTGCTTGAGGGCATTGACGGCTGTGGCAAAAGCACACAGATCGCGCGCCTTACCAAAGCACTTGACGCTATGGGTCGCACCGTGCATCAAACCGCCGAGCCGACAGGCGGCGAATGGGGGCGATCGCTCCGACGCTTTTTGTCGGGTGCCGAGCAGCGCACCAATGCCGAGCTTGCCACCCTTTTCGTGCTGGATCGCATTCAACACAACGTTGAGATTCAAGCACTGCTGGATCGCGGCACCGACGTGATCTGCGACCGCTACTATTATTCCACACTTGCCTATCAGGGCAGTGTGTGCGATTACGGTTGGGTAAAGCACATGAACTGCTCCTCGCCCGATATCCGTCACCCCGATCTTTGCATTTTCCTGGATCTGACACCCGAAGCATCGCTCGCGCGCATCCGCGCACGCGGCGAGGCGCGTGAGGTGTTTGAAACCAAGGAGACCCTTACCCGTGTACGCAACACGTTTCTGCGCATCTTCGACGATCTGAAGGATCGCGTTGCCGTGGTGGATGCCCAAGGTACCCCCGACGAGGTGGCAGAGCGCGTGCTTGCCGCCGTTCTTCCCATTCTGAATACGTAAGCACCCCGCCAAAGGCGGTTAAAAATACAAAACGCAAAGGAGATTTTGAGATGAAAGCAGTTATGTACGGTGCAGGAAACATTGGCAGAGGATTTATTGCCCAACGCTTCTATCTTTCCGGCTATCACACCACCTTTATCGACGTCAATACAGAGGTCGTCAACGCCATTAACGAAGCGGGGAAATACCCCATTTTCGTGACCCGTGGCACCGAATATCTGCCCGATTGGGTGGAAAACGTGGATGCCGTGAACGGTCGCGATGAGCAGGCGGTGATCGACACCATTGCCGACACCGATATTATGGCAACCGCACTGGGCGCACCCATTTTGCCCTATGTTGCACCCCTGATTGCAAAGGCAGTGGTTGCCCGCCACCAGCGCACGGGCAAGCCCCTGAATATTCTGATCTGCGAAAACCTGATCGGCTCGAACGAGTATCTCTACGGTCTGGTTGAGCCCCACATTCCCGCCGAGGAAAAGGAATGGTTCAATGCAAATATCGGTTTTGTCTGCGTATCGGTCGGCCGCACCGTTCCCCCCACGCCCGACGAATTTAAGGCGCAGTACGCACTTGCCGTTTGCGCCGAGCCGTACAGCGAGCTGCCCGCCGACAAGGCAGGCTTCCGCCCTGTGGGCTGCGAAATGCCCCCCATCAAGGGTCTGATCCCCTTCACTCCCTTCTCCTTCTTCATCGAGCGCAAGCTGCTTGTGCACAATATGGCACACGCTATGATGACCTATCTTGCTTACCAGAAGGGCTACGGCTTTATCTTTGAGGCGGCTACCGACGGCGAGATCAAGTATCTGGTCACCCGCGCTCTCATTGAATCGGCACGCGCGCTTGCCAAGCGCCACGGTGCCCCCATTGACGATATGCTGCAGTTTGTCGAGGATCTGATGCCCCGCTTTGAGAACAAGCTGCTGATCGACTCGCTTGATCGCGTTGGCCGCGACCCCAAGCGTAAGGTCAGCTCGGGCGACCGTCTGGTCGGTGCCTTCAAGCTGGTACGCGAGCAGGGCGGTATCCCCGCACACATCGCCATCGGCATTGCCGCCGCATACCTCTTTGATCTCGAAAGCGACGCAAACGCCGTTGAGGTTTCCTCGTATGCCAAGGAAAACGGCATCGAAAAGGCGCTGGAAAAATACAGCGAGATTACCGCCCCCGCCGACGTTGCCATGATCAAGAAATTCTACGACCTGTTCCTTGCCAAGGCACCCTTCGCCGACTTCGTCGAAGCCCTTGCCGAGCTGAAGGCAGTGGAGCACTGATCTGACCCAAAACAAAGCAACGGCGCACACCGCGCCGTTGTTTTTTATTTTTCCCAACGCACCTGTCCGTTCCGCACCACAAAAAAGACCACCGCGGCGCGGTGGTCTTTTCTATGTTGTATGAAATGCTTTATTGATAAAATTCAACCTCGGAATAAGCGGTTTGACATTTTTCTTTGTAATCAGCAATCGCTTGCGAAAATGTCAATTTCGAATACCCCTCAGGAAATTCAGAAACCAATTTCAAAAACGTTTCAACGGTTTTATAGTACTCTTTTACTGCGTCAAAATATTCACCCGTGCTACTCGTTCCCATAAGTTCTTTTGCTTTTTCCATTTCACTTATTGCAAGCGTTTTTTTCTCGTGAATCTTTTTTGCAGTTTCCACATAAGGAGCCCGATTATAATTGGCACTGTTGGTGAAATAATAGCTCATTATGTTTTCGTAGGTAGACCAATTAGTTATTTGAAGAGTTGATATAGTAACAATTGCCTCTTCTGCCGCTGCAATGTGGGTAACGACTTCCCCCAATTCCTCATCTGTCACGCCGGACGTTGAGTCATCAGAACTACACGCGCAAATAGAAATTACCATAACCAGCAAAAGAAATAAACAAAAAATTTTTTTCATTTTAACAATCTCCTTTTAAAATTTCTTTTTTTACAATGCATCGAATACATCCTTTTCCTAAAATTGCACTTTCTTCAATCATTCCGCTTTGGTCTAGCCAAACTTGAAATAAGTTCGTCAAATCATTTGTTGCTTTGATTGAAAAATTCAATTCCCGAAGTTCAACAATCGCTTCTCTGGCTACATTGTTTTTAGCTTTACAGTATAACAGATATACGATTTTCTCACGATAAGCATCAAAGTCCAAGGTTATACCCTCCTTTTTATCTAATGTATACATTATATAACGTTTAAGTCTATTTGTCAAGAGTTTTTTGATATATAATTTTTACATACTATAATGTGGAGGTGATATAGTGAAGCTTCGCATATTGGATATTTTAAAGGAAAAGGGTAAAACCAAATATTGGCTTTATATTCAACTAGGGTTAAGCTATCAGAATTTCAATAAGATCGTGAACAACCAAACCAACGGTATTAAATTTGATAATCTGCAAGCCATTTGCGACATTTTGGAATGTACCCCCAACGATTTGTTTGAGGAATATTATAAAAAATGACGGCTC
>JBGVCY010000080.1:0-3348 GCA_045119135.1 Eubacteriales bacterium
CGCCACAAGGGGCAAGCCCTTGTCAAGCGCCTCGATCATCAGCTTTTTGCCGTCAAAGCGGAAAAGTCCTTCTTTTTCGCGGTGCTTTCGATCGGCAAGAGATGCCGTCAGCTGCACCAAAGGATTCTGCCTTGAAGTGATTATTTCTTGCTCTTTTTGCATACCGTTCCCCTATTTTTTGCGTTTTCAGACGGTTCGCAAAGTGCGCTATAAATAGACAAAACCCGCCGTAAAGCGGGTTTTTGTGTCAGAGTGCTGCCTTTGCCTGTGCCACGAGTGCTGCAAATGCCTCTTTGTCAGAGACTGCCAGCTCAGCCAGCATTTTGCGGTTGAGGGTGATGCCCGCCTTCTTGAGGCCGTGCATAAAGGTGGAATAGTTGACACCATTGACTTTTGCCTGTGCCGAGATACGTGCGATCCAGAGAGTGCGGAAGTCTCTCTTTTTCATCTTACGGCCAGCGAAAGCATAGTTGCCACTTTTCATGATGGCTTCCTTAGCCATCTTAAAATGCTTGGATTTTGCACCCCAGTAGCCCTTTGCGGCCTTCAGGACTTTATTTCTTCTCTTGCGCGTCATCATCGCGCCCTTAACTCTTGCCATTGCTTTTTTCCTCCGTTTCGATTATTTCTGGATCAGGTGACGAGCCGTTGCGGTCATAGAAGCGCTGAGAATCGCCGAAGAGCGAAGATGTCTCTTACGCTTTGCGTCCTTCAGGCCCAGGTTGTGACGGTGGTGGCAATGGTTCATCTTGACTTTGCCGGTTCCGGTAACAGAAAATCTTTTGGCAGAAGCCTTGTGTGTTTTGATTTTTCCCATTTTATTTACTCCTTTGCAACATAATCTCTATCAGTGGGCGGCTGTGCCGCCTAAAAGATACTTAATTTTTAACGGGTACAACGATCATGGTCATCAGTCTGCCGTCAAGCACGGGCTTTTTCTCAACCGTGCCGACCGAGGAGACTGCTTCCTCGAAGCGGGCAAGCACATCACGTCCGATCTCTTGATGAGCCATTTCACGACCCTTGAAGCGCACCACGACGCGCACCTTGTTGCCTGCACTGAGAAAGCGCATAGCGTTGCGTGCCTTGGTTTCAAAATCGTGTACGTCGATGCGGCAGGAAAGCTGTACTTCTTTCAGCTCAACGACCTGCTGCTTCTTTTTGGCTTCCTTTTCTTTCTTCTCACGGTCAAAGCGATACTTGCCGTAATCCATAACGCGACAAACGGGAGGGGTTGCCTGAGGCGCGATCAGAACCAGATCAAGCCCGCGGTCATACGCCACCTTCAGTGCCGCAGCGGAAGTCATCATACCAAGTGTTTCTCCATCGTCGCCGATCACGCGGACCTCTTTTTCACGAATCTCTTCGTTGATCAGCAAATCCTTTTCCTTGCTAATGGGAAGGTACCTCCAATTCCCGACCGGTGGTCGGTAAAATAAAAAGCGCGCGAAGTAAACACTCCGCACGGCAAAACACCCCAAAGGGGTAAGAACCATATCAACCCATGCGCGCCTTGCGGCAGGGTGAGAACGCGGAACGCTCTACTTCATTTGCGCGAACATTATACCACACCCCATCCCGCTTGTCAAGTACTTTTTCAAAAGATTTTTTTCTTCGCTTTTTTTGCGGTGTGAAATCCCCTGACTGTATCGGCAAAAAACGTGATTTGTGGCTAATATCACGAAATTTTTGACAAAAAATTGTCCATTTTGGATATTTACAAATCGATTCTTTCGCGCTATAATAACAAAGCGCGACAAACCGTTGCGTGTGCACGGCGGATCGCCAATTTGCGCGGAGTGTCAATCTTATGGCACCAACACGCGCAGAAGGCTCTTCCCCGTGCATTTTTACTAAAATATCCCAAAGGCGCTCTGCTTCGGAGCGCCTTGTTTTATTTTAATGATGTTTTTTTAAAAAACCACTAGAAATCGACACGGAATTATGTTATAATGTTATACTGTATTATTGTATATTTTTATCAGAAAGGAACATAGCGATGTCCCAGAACTCCCTACAACCCGAAAACATTACCCTGCCTCTTATCGCCCTTGGCGGCATTACGGCGTTTCCTGCCGTATCGCTGAACTTTGAGGTCAGCGACGAAGCTTCGCTTGCGGCGGCAACAGCGGCGAACGAAACGGATTCCTTTGTGTTTCTTGTTTCGCTGGTCGAGCCCGTGGAGGGTGCATATAAAACAGAAGATTTTTACCGTGTCGGCACGGTTGCAAAGATCAAGCAGACCGTAAAGAATGCCGAGGGCAGCATGCGCCTTTTGTGCGAGGGCTTTGCCCGCGCCGAGCTGCGCGGCGTTTCCCGCTTTGCCGATTACTTCGCCGCTGAGGTTGTTTGCTTTGCCCCTGATGAGCCCGCAGTGCGCGACCTGCGCGGCGAGGCGCTGTTGCGTGAGGGCAAGCGCGCGCTTGCCGATATGGTGGCATTTATCCCCACGCTGACCGATGATATCACGCGTGTGGCAAACGGCATTGAGGAGCCCGGTACCTTTGCCGATTTTGTGGCGGCAAACATTCTTGTCCGTCAAGAGGACAAGCAGACCGTGCTGGAAGCGCTGGATCCCACCGAGCGTTTGGAGACCACGATCGTACTCATTCGTGAGGAGACCGAGCTGTTGGCACTGGAAATGTCGATCCACAAGGAAGTGCGCGAGCGTCTGACCCGCAACCAGAAGGAATACTACCTGCGCGAGCAGGCACGTGTCATCCAAGAGGAGCTGGGGGACGACGGCGACAGCGAAATCCTTGAATACGAGCGCCGCATCCGCGAGGCACACCTGCCCGAGGAAGTGGAAAAGAAGCTGCTCAAAGAAAACGAGCGTATGGCAAAAACGCCCTTCGGCTCTGCCGAGGCGAGCGTACTGCGCAATTATCTTGACGTGTGCCTTGATCTGCCCTGGAACAAAAAGACCGAGGACCGTCTGAACATTAAGGTGGCAAGAAAAATTCTTGAAGCCGATCACGACGGGCTTGAAAAAGTAAAGGAACGTATTCTTGAATTTCTTGCCGTCAAGAAGCTGAATCCCGAGCTGCGCGGACAGATTCTGTGCCTTGTTGGCCCTCCCGGTGTGGGCAAAACCTCGGTGGCGCAGTCGATCGCCCGTGCCATGAACCGCAAATACGTGCGCGTGTCGCTAGGCGGCGTGCGTGACGAGGCGGATATCCGCGGTCACCGCAAGACCTATCTTGGCGCAATGCCCGGCCGCATCATTGCGGCAATGGTGCAGGCGGGTGTCAGCAATCCGCTGGTGCTGCTGGATGAGATCGACAAGCTGACGCGCGATGCGCACGGCGATCCCTCGTCGGCACTGCTTGAGGTGCTGGACGGCGAGCA
>JBGVCY010000081.1:0-11639 GCA_045119135.1 Eubacteriales bacterium
CCCGAGGGAGCGTTGGATTACATCGAGGAGCTGTCCCCCGATGTGGCGCGTGAGATCATTTCTCTGCTGCGGGAAAAGGAGCTTTATGCCGCAAAAACTGTGACACGTCCCGTCATTCACCGTGACGCCGCCGTTTCCGCCGAACGAGCAAGCGCTCTGTTTGACAGAAGCGCGCTTTCCCCCACGCACATTGAAAAATTTGCATCCTGCCGCTTTGCGTACTACTGCGAAAAAATCCTGCATCTGCGCACAAGCCCCAGCGGCGAATTGGATTACTCGGTAACAGGCACGTTCCTTCATTACACGCTGGAAAAGGTATTGGATCGGGTACGCGTACAGAAACGTACTTTTGGTGACTATTCTCCCGAAGAACAGCAGGATATGGTACGAGATATCACCGCAGGCTATCTGGATTCGCTGCAAAAGGCAAGCGAGCTTTCGCCCCGCGCGCTTTCCCTTTACCGCCGCCTTTGCACCCTTGCCGAGGTAATCGTTGGCAATCTGTTTGAAGAGTTTGCCGACAGCGATTTCATCCCCGCCGCGCTGGAGCTGGATCTTGCCAAGAGTGGTAATATCCCTACCGTGACCGCCGCTGACGGCAAGCGGATTCCGCTGACCGGAAAGGTGGACCGCGTTGACTTCTGGCAGGATGAAAGCGGGCGTGCGCTACTGCGCGTAGTGGATTACAAAACAGGCTCGCGCCATTTCTCGCCCGAGGACCTGGAGCGCGGCTTCTCGCTGCAAATGCCCCTTTATCTGATGGCTCTTTGCCGCACCCCGCAGCCCGCACTTTGCGAAAAGCTGGGGCTTTCCCCCGACACAAAATTTTCCCCTGCGGGCGTGACCTATCTTTCCTCTGCCATTGGCAGTGAGAGCACCGAAACAAGAAAAGCACGTGACGAGGCGCTGGCGGCAGCCGCCAAGCGCATCTCGCGCGAGGGACTTGTGTTGGATGACCCTGCCGTGCAGACAGCGCTATCCCACTCGGGCAACAGCGCAATGACGGGCGAGAAATCCAAATCGGTCACACAACTCTCTGCCGCAGGATTTGAGGAGATCTTCAACACCCTGGAAACCACTGTCACCCGCATTTCGGGTGATATGAGAAATGGCAGTGCTGCTGCACGTCCCCAACTGCACGATGGCAAAAGCCCCTGCGATTTCTGCCCCTTCGGCGCGGTATGCCGCGTCGCACAAAAACAACGATAAGGAGGGATACCATGGCACGTGAATGGACAAAAGCACAAAAAGCCGCGATCAACGAGCCCAATCGCACACTGCTGGTATCCGCCGCCGCAGGATCGGGAAAAACCGCAGTTTTGACCGAACGTATCATCAAAACACTGACCGATGCCGATCATCCTGCCGACATTTCGCGCATTCTGGTTGTAACCTTTACCCGCGCCGCCACAGGAGAGCTGCGCGAGCGTATCGCGAAGGCGCTTTCCGAAGCCCTTGCAAAAGACCCCACCAATGCACATCTGACACGTCAGCTGATGCTACTTGGCGGCGCACACATCTCGACGATCGATTCCTTTTATCTGGATCTGGTGCGCGCGCATTTTGCCACTGCGGGGTTTCCGCCCACCTTTCGTCTTGCCGACGAAACCGAGCTTGCCTCGCTTCGCCGCGAGATTATGAACGACACGGTGGATGCCATGTATGCCGAGGAGCCCGATTTCTCGCTGATTTCGGATATTTTCTGCGATCTTCGCACAGAATCCTCGCTGACCGATATTCTGCTATCAATTACCGAGCGCCTGCAAAAGTTGCCCGAATCGATCGATGCTTTACTGCGCTCTGCCAAGGAGATGCGGGACGGCAAGCACATCCCGCTGGAAACCGCTTGGGGCAAATGCTATCTGCTTGAGATAGAAGCACTTGCAAGCAGAGGTGCCACACTCTTTTCGCACGCGCTCTCGCTTTTGTGCAGTGCGGATGAAAACGACAAGATGACGCTGAAATTCGCACCGCTCTATGGCGAGATCAAGGCACGCTGCGAACAGCTGCTGACGGCTGTCAAAAATAAGGACTATCCCCTGCTGCGCGATCTGCTGACTGCCCCCTTTGCGTATTCGTTGGGCAGGCACAGAATTCCACCCCTTACCGACGAGCAAGAAGCCATCCGTTTGTTGTGCGAGGATTTCCGTTCGATCCAGAAATGGAAAAAGACCACGGCACAACTGGGTGCGTTTTCGTCCGAGGAAATTGCTGACAGCGCCGAGCAAAGCGCCAAGGCGCTTGAGCTTCTGCACGAGACACTGCGCCGCTATCTGAAAAAGTATGGCGAGGAAAAGCATCGCCGCGGGGTTGCCGAATTCACCGATGTGTCGCGTGCGGCATTCCGCCTGCTGGTCAACACGGACGGCACTCCCACCCCGCTTGCGCGCGAGATCTCGCTGAATTACGATGCCATTTACATTGACGAGTATCAGGATACCGACGCCATGCAGGATGCTGCCTTTTCTGCCATTGCGACCGAGCGCAATCGCTTTATGGTAGGCGATATCAAGCAAAGCATCTACCGCTTCCGCGGTGCCGAGCCCTCGATTTTTGGCAATTACCGCAAGCGGTTCCCCCCGTTGGAAGCCTGCGACGAAAACAGCCCCGAGGCAACGGTGTTTATGTCCGATTGCTTCCGTTGTGATAAAAGCGTGATCGACTTTTCGAATACCGTTTCGGGCTTTTTGTTTGGAAACAACGCCGACAGCATCGGCTATACCAAAGAGGATGATCTGCGCTTTTCAAAGCCCCTGCCCACCCCCGATTATCAAAGCGCGAAATGCCGTGTACTGCTGGTAGACCCAACAGCAGGCGATGATAATGATGACGAGGATCAAGGCGATTCGGAAGCACGTCTGGTCGCCGCTGAGATCGACAAGCTCCTTAAAACGGGCTACAAGGCCGATGGCACGCGTATCACCGCCGCCGATATTTCGGTGCTGATGCGAAGCACAAAGCACGCAAAGCCGATTGCCAACGCGCTTGCCGCCTATGGCATTCCGACCAATGATACCTCGCGCTATAATTTGTTTGAAAGCCCCGAGGTGCTTTGCGTTTACAGCCTGCTTGCTGCGATCGACAACCCCTTCCGTGACGTGTCGCTGGCGGCAGCACTGCGCTCGCCCTTCTTCGGCTTCACGCTGGAGGAGCTGGTGCGCCTGCGTGCAGGCGGGGATCGCGCCCTTTCGCTTTATGAAAGTCTGCTGCAGGCGGCAGAAGTCTCGGATGGCGATCTCGCCGAAAAGGTGGGAGCAACGATTGCACGCATCAAGCTTTTCCGCCAAAAGGCACGCACGCTGCCCGTTGACCGTTTTCTGCGTTACCTTTACCGCGAAACGGGTGTACTGTCCTTCAGCGGATATGAAAACGCCCCCGGCAGTACCAAAAAGAGCCGCCGCGCGAATCTCAACCGCCTTTATGAATACGCCCGATCCTTTGAGGCAGGTGGCTTTAAGGGTCTTTATCAATTTGTCAGATACATTGATGACATTATGGATAACGGCACCAAAATTCCCGCTAATGAGGGGGAAAAGGATGCTGTTTCGCTGGTCTCTATCCACCACTCGAAGGGTCTGGAATACCCCGTTTGCTTTATTGTGGGAACCGCCTCATCCTTCAGCAAAGACGACCTGAAGCCCGCCCTTTTGATCGACAAGCGGATCGGCTGTGCGCCAAAACTACCCAACGCAGGTCCCTTTTCGCGCACCAACACCTTTTTCCGCGCGGCAACCGCGCTTGCTTTAAAGCGCCAGAGCCGCGAAGAGGAAATGTGCGTGCTTTACGTGGCGATGACCCGTGCGCGAGAGCGCTTGATCATCACGGGACGGCCGCAAGGCAGTGCTGACAAGCTTTTGGAAAAAACTTCTCCTTCCGCATCCCTGCCCGCCACCTTTTTCAAGGATATGGGCGGATCGTATCTGGAATGGATTTTGACTGCCCTGCAGGGTGCCGATCATTCTTCTTTTGCCGAGATCACAGTCATCCCTGAGACCGAGATACCGAAAACGCCCGAGGCAGACAGCGCCTGTATGAATAAGGGTGGCAATGAACCGGGGGCTAGCGCGCAAAGTGCGGTGCTTCATGAGCTGAACGAGCGCTTTGCCTTTACCTACCCCCACGAGCATCTGACCCGATTGCCCGCAAAGCTTTCGGTGTCCCGTCTGTCGCCTGAGGCACTGGACGTGTTTGACAGCGACGGTGCTCCCTCGCCTGCATCCTTGCTATCCGAGGATGCCGAGCGCCTGCTCCATTCGTTTGAACGCGTACCCACCTTTGGCAAGCGACAGGCAGATGCCGCAGCACGCGGCACTGCCACGCACGAATTTTTGCAGTTCTGCAATTTTGCCGCCGCTGAGAAAAACGGCGTAGACGCCGAGCTTGCGCGCCTGATCGATGCCAAATTCCTGCCCCCCGAGCACCGTGATGCTGTGCGTATTGACGAGCTGGAAGCCTTTTTCAAAAGTCCCTTTTACGCTTCACTCTCGCACGCCACAGGGCTGTGGCGCGAGACCCGCTTCCACATTTTCCTGCCCGCCGCATCCTTTACCAAGGATGCCGCATTCATCGCGGAGCTGGGCGACGAAAAGCTACCCGTTCAGGGTGTTATCGACCTGTTTTATACCGATGCCGACGGCAAGCTGATTCTGTGCGATTACAAGACCGACCGTCTGACTCCTGCAGAAAAAAAGGACCCCGCGCTTGCCGCGAAAATGCTTTCGGCGCGCCACGGACAACAGCTTTCCTATTATGCGCGTGCCCTGCAGGAGATCTGCGGAAGAGCACCCGATCGGATCCTGATCTATTCCCTGCCGCTGGGTGATGCGGTCGAGGCGATCCTGCCTTAATAAAACAAAAAAGAAGCCAACGTTGTTGGCTTCTTTTTTGTTTAGGTGAACAAGTTCTTCCAATCAAAATCCTCGTCAAGCGCGGGTGGCATATCCTCGGAAATGCCAAGTGCTCCAAAGACCAGCGCCAGCACGTCGCGCCCCGAAGCACCGCTTTCCTCGCGCCAGCTTTCAAACGCCTCGCGCTTTTCATTCAAGCGCGGAGAGATGGTTGCGTAGCGCTCCTCGGAAATGGTGAAGATATTGACATATTCGGGCGGCTTTTCCACCTTATCATTTTCAGAGACGGTTGCCGAAAACGAAAATTTGTGTGCGACACCGTCAACCGTGACGGCATCTATCGAAAGGGTGTAATGGTCAAAGCCCTTATCAAAGCTACCGCTGAACACACGTCTGCCGTCGGCAGTATCCAGCGAGAAGGTAAAGCTATCCTTGCGGCTGTTCGACGAAAGCGTTGCGTTTCTCTCAAAGATCTCCTCACCCGTGGTCAGTGCCTTGCGATAGGTCATTTCTGCCTCGTAGGAGAAAAGTCCGTCCTTCAGCACGCGATAGGTCAGCTCGCGGCGGACATCGCCCACGGTCAGCACAAGATGATTGATATCATCGTCCGTCAGATCTGCCGAAAAGGCAAACACCTCGACATCCGATCGCGACAGTGACACCGAAAGCGTTTCGATCACGCGCGAGGTGCGCTTGACCGATGCATCGATCTTGAAAAGAAAGGGCTCGGCATCATCGATAAAGGCGCAGGCAGCCTCGACTCCTGTATCAGAGGTCAGAAAGGTTTCCAGCTCGTCCTTGCGGTGGGTAGTAGTCACGCCGCTTTTTGCCGATTCAATCTCATCCAGCGTGGTGGCATAGCGGCGCAGGTCACGGCAGATGCCGCGATCGTCAACGATGGCGGCACGCGTGTCTCGCAGGGCGCGGGAAAGCGTGTTATTGCTGACCTCAAGAGAGATGATATTTCTGCCATCCTTCTTGTAAACGCTGTGCGGTGCGTGCTCTGCCAGCTTGACAAGAAAGATCTCAAAGATCTCGTCGCCAAGGTCATAGATATCGCCAAGTGCATCCAGCAATAAGAAGAAACCGTCCTTTTGGTCGCGCAAGGCATCGGCAGTTCCCGTGCCGATATCGTCCTGTGCATACACCGTTCCGCTGTCATTGCGGAAGATCGAATTTCTGATATCTGCCGAAAGTGCCTCAAAATCAAAGCCCACGGTATTGGAACCAAGAAACGCCGACGAGGAAAGCACCATCTGCTCGTCAGTCAGATACAGCTTGCCGTCAAAGGTCTCTCCGTTGGCACTAAGGCTTGCAAACAGATTCATTTTTTTATCGTCAGCATCAAAATACGCCGTCACCTCGGCGCTATCCACCACGGTGTCGAACAGGTCGGTTCCCCCGAAGGAAAGCGCGATTGATCCATCGGAAAGAGCCGCACCGATCGATTCGAGCAGCTTACCGCCAAAGCGGCGGTCAATCGTTTTTTCAAGGGAAGTCTTTAAATATTTCAACGGCTTATTGGCGGCGGAGCAGCCGACCAGCGCCGTAAGACAAAGCACAGTGGCAAGCAACAGCGCCACCAGCCTGATATATCGTTTCATCGGTTTCTCCTTTCGGGGAACGTACTTCTCTTTCACAATTATACTTGCAATCGCGAATTTTGTCAATCTGCCAAAAAACAGAAATGCGGCCATATGACCGCATTTCCTTATTTTTCATCAGCCTTGATGACAAGCACCTTCGAAAGCTTGCCTGCGGTGTGCCAGAGCAAGGCACCGCCAAGCGCCAGGAAGGTATAGACCGTGGTAGTCGTGCAGAAGCTTTTGACCTCGGCAACCGTCAGATAGATTGCCCCCAGCGTATTGGGAATATCGGCGAAATTCAAACGGGTAGCTATGGGCGAGATCAGCAGCAGGACGAAAAACAGCAGCGTTTGCAGTACGGTGAAACACACATAGGGCTTCAGCACGATATCGCGGATGCGCGTGCCGATCTTGGCAAGACGTCTGCGGTCGTTCATGCGATCGCAAAGTGTGTCGGCGCGCATACGCCAGATGTGGATGAAGGTGGCAAGCACTGCCACGAATCCCACCACCAGCAACGGGATCTGCAAAAAGAAGAAGAATTTGATCAGCGTTGAGGCAAGTGCCGCAAAGTCAGGCGTTTTTCCGGCCCCGGCAATTATGCCCCAAATGGATTTGCACAGTGCAGTAAGATCTGCGGAAAAGCTTTTCCACGCATGGGAAAAGGCAAGCAGATCGCCCTCGCTTGAGATGGGCAAAAAGAGATAAGAAACCACCAGCGCAAGCGAGCAAGCAATGGTCGCGCCCGCAAGAGCCTTTGTCAAGCGGAACGGAAAGCGCGTTGCCATGCGGTACGGGAGCACCACGTGATGCTCTTGCCGCTTGGCATAAGCGCCAAGCCTTGCGATCGAGCGCATAGCGGGCAGCATAGCGCACGCGAGGAACGCCATCATCAACAGCGATTCTATTGAAGGGGTTACGCACAGCATTGCAGCATCTGCCGCCGCAGGACCTGCACCGATGCAATAAGAAATGCGCAGCAGAAGCGACCCGATAAAGGGTGCGAAGGTCGCGCCAATACCGCCAAGCAGGCAAAGATCGACCGCAAGACGGATGTGGAGAATCCTGCCGCCCGTAACGATCAGAAGCACCGCCATGGCTGCCGACAGCAGGGCGAACAGTGCAATGGCAAGCAAAGGCAACGTAAATTCGGCTGCCACATCACCTGTCAGGAAGGAACGCAACGAAAAGGTCTCACAAAGCGTAATATCGCCAAGCAGGGCATGTGCAATCTCTTCAAAGGTGTTATCGCTGTATTCGGGAAGCGAAAGATATTCAAACAGCAAGGCGAGATTGGTTTTTCCCTTTTCCGCTACCTCACCAAGCTTTTCGTGAAAGACAACAAACAGGTCGATAAAGAAGTATGCAAGCGGCGCCAGCATCAAGATCGCCTGCCAGAACACCATTTTCAAGCGCAAGGGACGGCGGCTGCCGCGTGCCTTTTTTGATTTTTTCGCTTTCTTCTTTGTGGCAACGGACGTGGATGCTTCGGGCATCGGCTTGACCGTAACCTCGGCGGCAGGCTTTGCCGTGTTCGGGTAAACGTCGGATTCCATTTTATGCCCGCAATGCGAGCAATACGCTCCCGTGCATTGCGTGCCGCAGTTCTTACAGATCACCGCAAGCTCCCCCTTTCTGAAATAACTATATTCATTATATCCCCCCGCCCTTTCTTTGTCAAGAATAAAAGCGCAAAACGATCCCCTATCTATTGCATTTTATCTGTAATATTGCTATAATAGACATGTATTTGAAAGGTGAGGAAAAGAAATGCTGAAACGATTTTTAAGCTATTACAAGCCACACAAAAAGACATTTGCACTGGATATGCTGGCATCACTTGCCGTGGCGCTGATTGGTGTCATCTACCCGGTGGTAACGCGCACGATGCTCAATGACCTGATCCCGAACCGCAATTACCGCATGGTGGTGATCCTTGGTCTTTCGCTGTTTTTGCTGTATTTCGTGCGGATGCTACTGAACTTTTTCATTCAATACGAGGGACACGTGATGGGCGTGCGGATGCAGGCACAAATGCGAAGCGATATGTTCAACCACCTGCAAAAGCTTCCCTTCTCGTTTTACGACAATCACGAAACGGGTAAAATCATGTCCCGCCTGACAAGCGATTTGTTTGAGGTAACCGAGCTGGCACACCACGGACCCGAAAACCTGATTATCAGCGGCATTTCGGTGATTATTTCGTTCATCTATCTTTCTACCATCAACATCTGGCTGTCGCTGATCGTGTTTGCCTGCGTTCCCCTGTTGGTGCTGGTTTCGGTCACAACGCGCAAGCATATGCGCTCCGCCTTTCAAGAGAGCAGACGCTCGACCGCAACCATCAATGCGGCGCTGGAAAGCAGCATTTCGGGCATCCGCGTGACCAAGGCATTTACCAACGCCGAAAAGGAAGCCGAAAAATTCGAGGTAGGCAACGCCCAATTCCGTGAGGCAAGCAAAAAGGCTTATCGCGCGATGGGTCGCTTTCACTCCTCGACCACCTTTATCACCGATATTTTCAATGTGGTGGTACTGATCGCAGGCGGCTTTTTCCTGTATAGCGGCGAGATCAACTTTGCCGATTATTCGGCATTTATCGTATCGATCAACCTCTTCCTTGGCCCCATCAACACCCTGATCCGCTTTATGGAGCAGTTTCAGAACGGCGTGGCGGGCTTTGAGCGCTTCGTTGAGGTAATGGATATCGAGCCCGAGATCGACGGCGAGCACGCAGTTGAGGTGCCCCGCCTTGCAGGCGAGATCGAATTCTGCGGGGTTTCCTACGGCTATGATAAGGATCGCGATGTACTGAAGGGCATCGATCTGAAGATCGCCGAGGGCAAGACCTTTGCGCTGGTCGGTCCCAGTGGCGGCGGAAAGACCACCATCTGCCATCTGATTCCCCACTTTTATAACATCCAATCGGGCACCATTCGCATCGACGGCAAGGATATCAAGGATATCACGCTGGCATCGTTGCGCCGCAATATCGGCATCGTACAGCAGGATGTGTTTCTTTTCAACGCCAGCATCCGCGACAACATTCTTTACGGCAAGCTGAACGCCACCGAGGAAGAGGTGATCGAGGCGGCAAAGCGCGCCAATATCCACGACTACATCATGTCGCTTGAAAACGGCTATGACACCGTGATCGGCGAGCGCGGCGTGCGCTTGTCGGGCGGACAGAAGCAACGCCTTTGCATTGCACGTGTGTTCCTCAAAAACCCGCCGATCCTGATTCTTGACGAGGCAACGAGCGCTCTTGACAACACCACTGAAATTCTGATCCAGCAGGCACTGGACGAGCTTTGCAAGGGGCGCACCACGCTGGTGGTGGCGCACCGCCTTTCCACCATCAAAAACGCCGACGAAATTGCCGTGATCGCGGACGGTACTATTATTGAGCAAGGCGATCACAGCACGCTTCTTTCGCAAAACGGCGTTTACGCACAGCTTTACAATCAGCAGTTCCGAGAAGAACTGTAAAAAAAGAAGGCAGTTTACTGCCTTCTTTTTGCTTTTTATCGGATCGTTTCAGTTTCGAATGCCGACCACGGAATGTTCACATCGGCATTGTCAGCAAGCAGCTCGCGAATGTGGTAAAGCAGCGGGAAATCCTCGCTCTTTGCCTTGCCTGCCTTTACCAGCTCAATGATTGCATCGGCGGTGCGGCGTGCGATGACGATCGATTCCAGGGTCACACCCTTGAGAATCTCCATTGCCTCGTCAAACTTCTTGCCCTCGCCAAGCAGGGTGCCGATCTTACGGGTTCTGCCGCCAAAAACGGTTACATAAAGGTCGCCAACGCCAAGGAACAGGCTGCTTTCAAGTCCGCCAAAGAGGGTGAGCAGCTTGCTCATTTCCTTTGCTGCCTGACCAAAGAGAGCTGCCTGCGAGTTGTAATGCTCGAACACGCGACCCTCGCGGCGGTAGGAAAGACCGATCGCCAGCGAAACACCCAGTGCATAAGCATTCTTCAGTGCCACCGAGCACTCGACACCGCGCACGTCGGTGGAAAGGCTGATGTGATAAAAGTCGGTTTCAAACAGGCTCTTGATCCAGCGCAGAAGCTCGATATCCTCGCCGCAGAACGCCACCTCGGTGGGGTCAAGATCGGCAAGCTCGTAGCTGGTGCAAGGGCCGCCCACAGCATTGATCTTCAGCTTTCTATCGGTGAAGCGTGCCATATACTCGGGATACGAGATCATATCGCCCTTGCCCTCGCCGTTGTCGATCATACCCTTGGTGATCGAAAGAATGGGCAGGCGTTCGGGCACGATCGGAATGATGTTCTCGCAGAACCACTGCAGACCGAACGAGCTGACGCCGCAGATGAGAAGATCTGCATCCTTGATGCACTCCTCAAACTCGCTGTAATAGTGGAAGGTGGTGCCTTCGGGCATTTTGAACGAGGTCTTTGTGCCATTCACATCGTGACAAAGGGTCAGATGGTCACCCGTCTTTTTGCCGTGCTCAATGATCCGATCATCCAAGGGGCTGCCCACCAAGCGGACGGTGTGTCCGTTGCGGCAAGCGGGAAATGCCATTGCAGAGCCCATCATGCCCGAGCCGATTACCGTAATAATAGCCATAACAATTCTCCTTTTATACTTGCAAAAATATCATGCTTGTGCTATCATTAGCATAGAATTTCTTTCAAACTTTGTCAAGACTTGGCGCCAATCTTGAAAAACTTTCATTTTTTTGCGCAAAGTCAATCAGGAGGAATCGCGATGTTGCAAATAGAACGTCAAGAGCAAATCTTGGAATTATTGGCTGCCACCCCTGCCCTGCGGATCGGGGATATTGCAAGCCGCCTTTACATCAGCGAGGCGACGGTACGTCGCGATCTGGCGGCAATGGAGCAAAAGGGCTTGGTGGAGCGCGTTTACGGCGGTGTCACACTCAAAAAGGAGGATATGCCGCTGGATTTTCGCCACCGCGAGCATGGCGATGCGAAGGAAGAAATCGCCGAGCGTGCAGCTTCCCTTCTCTCGGACGGGCAAACCGTTTTTCTGGATTCCTCATCCACCGCCCAGCATCTGCTGCCCCATCTGAAGCGCTTTCGCAATCTGACGGTCATCACCAACAGCCATCAGGCAGTCGAAGAGTTGGCAGGCTCGAAGCTGCGCGTGATATCCACAGGCGGCGAATTTATCACCCGCAACCGTGCTTTTGTCGGTGGGGTTGCTGAGGCTGCGCT
>JBGVCY010000082.1:0-2115 GCA_045119135.1 Eubacteriales bacterium
GCGCGGCGATACCCCTCGAAGCCAAGACCCATATAGGTCTTTTTGGCGATGGGGGAAACAAAGGAATGGTGGCGGAACGCCTCGCGCTTCATCACGTCGGAAAGATGGACCTCGACGGTGGGAATTTCCACGGCGGAAAGGGCATCGGCAATGGCAACGCTGGTGTGGGTATAGGCGGCGGGGTTGATCACGATGCCGTCAAAGGCGCCCATCGCCTCTTGAATTTTATCCACGATGCAGCCCTCGTGATTGGATTGATAGATCTCGCAGGTGGCGCCGACCTCGGCAACCGCCTTTTCAACAAAGGCGCACAGCGCGGCGTAATCCTCGCGCCCATAAATGGTGGGCTCACGCTTGCCAAGCAGATTCAGATTGGGTCCGTTGATCACAAGCAGCTTCATCGTAATACCTCCAAAAGCTTTTGGGTGTTTTCCTCTTTGCTCTCATCGTGCGAAAGGGGAAGAATGATATCGGCGGCGGCACGGTAAAGGGGCAACCGCTCGGCGTAAAGCGCCTCAGGGCTACGCGCCTGCGACAGGGGTCTTCCCTTGGTGGAAAGCCCTTCGGGCGGCACGTCAAGGAAAATGATTCTGCCGTTCTGTCGCATCAGGGGCAGATTTTGAGGGCGTGTGACAACGCCACCGCCCGTGGCAATAACAAGACCGCTTTGCTTGGCAATATCGGCAAGAGCCTCGGTCTCGCGGCGGCGGAAGCCTGCCTCTCCCTCGGCTTCAAAAATTTCGGGAATGGAAACCCCTGCGCGCGAAACGATCTCGGCATCGGCATCCACAAAGGGGCGCCCCAGCGCCTGTGCCACGCGCGTGCCGAGCGCGCTTTTACCGCAACCGGGCATGCCGATCAGAATGATGTTTTTTGTGTCGCGTTCCATGGCTTCTGCTACGGCGCGGCATTCCTTGTCGGTTACCGTTTGCCCCGTAAAGAATTCGGCAGCGCGGCGCGCCTGCGATACCAGCATCAATAGTCCATTGCGGGCAATGATGCCGCGCTTCTCGGCATCCAGCAGCAGTGCCGTGCGTGCAGGATTGTAGATCATATCAAACACTGCTTCAAGGCGGGGAAGTGCGTCCAGTGACAAGGGGGAAGAGCCGTTGTTCGGATACATGCCCACCGGGGTGGCGTTGACAAGAATCTCGGCGTCGGCGTGGCGGCTGATATTCTGATAGTTGTTCTCGCCCGTGCGGGAGATGACGATGACCTCGCGTGCGCCCATATCGGCGGCAACCGTGACCGCGGTCAGCGATGCGCCGCCCGAGCCCAGCACCAGCACCTTTTTGCCTGCAAGCGAAACACCTGCATCGCGCACCAGATCGGAAAAGCCGTCGTAATCGGTATTGTGCCCCACCAGCGTGCCGTCGGCACGGCGCAGAATGGTGTTTACCGCGCCGATACGGCGCGCCTGATCGGTGATGTCGGCAAGGTAAGGGATGACCGCCTTTTTATAGGGGATGGTCACATTGATCGCATCAAAGCGATCGCCTGTCAGAAAGGCATCCAGCGCGACTTCCTCAACCTCAAACAGGTCATACGAGTAATCGGCAAGTGCCGCGTGGATGCGGGGAGAAAAGCTGTGTGAGAGATGCGCGCCAAGGAGTCCCGCGCGCAGTTGACTTGCGTGGATCATCGGCAACCTCACAGCATTTCGCGGTAGGTGCCAAGATAGCGGAACTTCTCGCTGGTGCTTTCCAGCTCACCAAGCAGTCGCAACAGGGCAGGCGATTCGATGGGGGATTCCAGGTCAAAGTAGAAGAGGAATTCGAAATCGTGACCGGGGATCGGACGGGATTCGAGCTTTGTCAGGTTGATGTGCATGGCATCAATCTGCGACAACAGGCGCGAAAGACTGCCGGGGGTATGGGGCACGGTCAGAATGATACTTGTTCTGTCGGCGCCGGGATAAATTTCGGGCTGCTTCGAGATGCAGATAAAGCGGGTATAGTTGTTGCCGTTATCCTGAATGGCCTCGTCAAGCAGCGTAAGGCCGTAAAGATTTGCGCAATCGCGGTTGGCAATGGCGGCAACGCCCTTGCCTGCGGTCTTCACATATTCTGCCGCCTTTGCTGTGTTGGGGAAGGCGGTGGTTTTGACACCGGGCAG
>JBGVCY010000083.1:0-12045 GCA_045119135.1 Eubacteriales bacterium
AACACGGACATACGCCCCTTTCCAATCTTTGGTATTATTGTATCACGTAGGGCGACGATTTTCAACATTTTGGCAAATTTTTATTAACTTTTTGCACACCCTTGCAAACACCACTTGACGAATCTTAGATTTTTGCTATAATATATAATACAGTATTTTGTACTGTTCTATGTTACGGCGCCCTGCCGTGACGGAACGGAGGTAGCTATGTCCGATATGGAGCAACGCACGCACGAGCCCGAAGCGCCCGCGCCGCAGAAAAAACAACCCAACTGGGGAAAGGTGATCGCCTTTGCGCTGATCGCCATTTTGGTCGTGCTGACGATTTCCAATCTGGATGCCCTCTTGCGCCCCGTCGACACGCTGAATTCGATCTTGGCACCCGTCACCATCGGTCTGGTGCTGGCTTATATTCTGAATCCCTTTTTGCGATTCTTTGAATGTAAGCTCTTTGACAAGGTAAAAAAGCGCACGGTCAACCGCGCCATTTCGATGCTTTTCACTTACCTTCTGTTCCTTGCCATTGTGGCAGGCATGCTGTTTTTGATCATCCCTTCGCTGATCGACAGTATCAGAGACCTGCAGGCAAACGGCATGATGTATATCAACCGCGTGATCGATTCGGTCAACAACATTATCTCGCATATGCCCTTTGCCCCCGAAAACGGCGCCGATCTTGTGAATTTTGAAAAGCTGCTGACCTATCTGATTGACCTTGTCAGCAACGCAAGCGATGCCATCATGACAAGCGTTGTATCGATCGCAGGCAGTGTGATCACGGTGCTGAAAAACATTCTGATCGGCATCTTTATTTCGATCTACGTTCTGCTATCCAAGGACCGCTTGAACGCCGGCTGCCGCCGCGTGTTCCGCGCGTTGCTTCCCCCAAAAAGCGAAGAGCTGCTGCTGCATTATTTCAGCACGGCGCACAAAAAGTTCGGCGGCTTCTTTATCGGCAAGATTGTCGACTCGCTGCTGGTCGGTCTGCTTTGCGGCGTTCTGTTTTCGATCTTCAAGATCCCGTATGCCGTTCTGATCGCCGTAATCATCGGCGTGACCGATATCATCCCCTTCTTCGGTCCCTTTATCGGCGCGATTCCTTCGGCTATCATCATTTTCATCGCATCTCCGATGAAAGCCATTGTCTTTGTTTTGCTGATCCTTGTTGTGCAACAGATCGACGGCAATCTGATTGCCCCCATCATTCTTGGCGACCGCACGGGTCTGACCTCGCTTGGCGTTATCATCGCCATTACCGTAATGGGTGGCGTGTTCGGTCTGCTTGGCATGCTGATCGGCGTGCCGCTGTTCGCCCTGATCATGGCGATCCTTGATGACTTCATCAAATACCGCCTCAAGAAAAAAGGACATCCCACTGACCTGAAGGAATATTATCCCGCAACGGCGTTCATCCGTCCGCGCGACACTGTGGAAAACGATGAGACTATGACCCAGAAGTTTGCACATTGGGTTATCTCGGTCGAGGATGCGGATGCCGCCGAGAAAAGCAACGCCTTCAGCCGCGGTCTTCGCCGCGTATTGCTTGCCGTTGGCAGATTCTTCCACCGCACCTTTACCATCAAGCCCATTCCCGAAGACCGCACGGGGGGCATCTTTATGCACATCGCAAAGAACGGTATGGCAACCAATCGCTCGTTCTTCCGCGCGATCCTGCTTTCCATTGTAACGCTTGGCATTTACCCCTTCTATCTGATTGAGGTAATGGCACAAAGCATGAATGCCGCCGCCCGCAAGGACGGGAAGCGCACCTGGGGCGTGCTTCCCTATATTATCTTTACCATCTTTACCTTGGGCATTTTTGCCATTGTATGGCATTATAAGATGATCACCCGTATCCGCGGCTATTGCGAACGCCACGGAAAGGAATCCTGCATCACACACAAGTTCTATCTCTGCTGGACACTGCCCGGCGCGCTTTGCGTGGTCGGTCCGCTGATCGCGATTGCACGCTTCCTGCGCGCCTTTAACGAATTCTGCTATATCTACAACGACAATCACACCTTCCCGTTGTCGGAGGAGGAAATCAAGCGCGAGTCGGCGCCCATCCCCTCGAAGAAGGATCGCAAGAACCGCGTACCGCTGTTCTCTGCCGATATTGAATCGCTGATTATCGAAGCTGAAGCAGCTGAGGCCGAGGAAAGTGCCGAAACGGCAGCCGCTGACAACGCCCTAACCGACGATACCGCAACAAACGACACGGACACCGTGACCGAATGATCTATTCAGACGTATTGAAGGAAAATTTAAAGCTGTGGCACGATGCGGCGGCGGAAAACCGCGAGCTGCGTTTACTTGCTGTTATGCAAGCGGCAAGGGATGCCGCTGCCGATTGGAATGCAGGATATGCGCAAGATCCAACGGCGTGGCGCATTCCGCGCCCGCGCCTTTCTTCCCCCGCACCGCTTCCCACCGCCAATGCCTTTGCCTCGGCGCTTGCGCTTGACGAACAGCTTGCCTTTTGCCGTGAGCTTTTGTCTCTTGCACCCCATTTTCCGCGCGACGACGAGGAACGCGAGGCACCGATGCCCTTTCCCATAGCACCCCGTTTGGCAACACTTGGCGGCGAATTTTTTACCGAGGCACTGCATGGCTTTGCTTCGGTCATCCCCCACACCGTTCCTGCACGCACCAACTCCTTTTCCGCGGTGCTCGAAGAGGTGGCAATCGGCAACGCCGATCTTGCACTGCTTCCCACCGAGGATGAGCGCGGCGGCAAACGCCTGTCGCTGATTGAGGAATGTGACCGCTTGGAATTACACATCAACTGTGTGGCAGATATCCCCTCTCCACACGGTGGCAGACGGGTACAGTTTGCGCTGATCTCACGCAATCCCACGCCGCTGTTGCCCGCATCGGGCAAGCAAATGCTGGAATGCCGCGTGTTTGACGAGGACGATTTTGCACTTGCCGATTTTCTGGCCGCCGCCGCGGCGTGCGGTCTCTCCCTTTCCCGCATCGATTCCCTGCCGGACAGCTACGGTGAGGGCATCTTTGCCCATCACGTAACCCTTTCAAGGGAGCAAGGCGACCCTGCCTTGCTGGAAGCATATATGGCACTGCGCCTGCCGCGATCCTTTGTGACGGGACACTACTTATATTTATAACGAGGTTTCAAAATGAAGAAGTTTCACTTTTCACCGCGCGGCGTTTGCTCGCGCGCCATTGATATTGAACTGAATGACGGTGTGATCGAATCGGTCAGCTTTCAGGGCGGTTGCTCGGGCAATACGCAGGGCGTTGCGGCACTGGTACGCGGTATGCGTGCCGAGGAAGCCATTGAACGCCTGTCGGGTATTCGGTGCGGTTTCAAATCCACATCCTGCCCCGATCAGCTTGCCGAGGCGCTCCGCCTGGCGCTTGCCGAAAAAAATGCCTGAATCGAAAGACAAAAAGCCTTCCCGAAGTGGGAAGGCTTTTTGTTTATTTCAAAAATGCAAGCATTGTTTGGTATACGCGCTCAAAGGAATCCAGCTCAACACGCTCAGCAGGGGTGTGCAGATCGTGAATGTTACAACCGACAGAGATTGCCTCGGCGCCGCCAAGCGCCGCCGAAATGATGCCGCACTCCAGCCCCGCGTGAATAACGGTAGGATGACAATGCTTGCCCACAGCAGAGGTGTACGCCGCCTGCCAAGCACGGCAAAGGGCGCTCTCCCCTGCACTTTCCCAGCCCGGGTAACGCGAAAAATGGCGAGTGGTACCGCCAAGCGCGACGGCAAGGGCATCCAACGCGGCACACGAGCAGTCAAGTGCCTGCTCATTTGCCGAGCGTGAGGAAAAGCCGAGCACGATACGGTCTGCCACCGTTTCGATCTTAGCAAGATTGCGAGAGGTGTAGGGTGCGCCGTCACGTGCTTCCAGCACGCCGTTCGGTACGGCAAGCGCAGAAAGGATCCTTGCTGTATCATCCCGTGTCAGCACGCGATCTGTTTCTACGATTTCTGCCGTAAGGGTCGCGCCTGCATCGGCGGGCGAGGTCAACAACGAAGCGAGCAACGCATCCTTTTCTTTCAGAAATGCAGTCAAGCCCTGTTCGCTGTCGGCAAGGAGCACCGCCTCACATTCGCGCGGAATGGCGTTATCCTTATCGCCGCCTGCAAGCGAGCAAAGGCGGAACGCAGTGTGGCGCTGCAGTGCGGCAAGCAGCTTGCCCATCGTCACGTGAGCGTTGGCGCGCCCCTTGCCGATATCCTCGCCCGAGTGACCGCCTGCAAGCCCTGTGAGCCATAGACGCACGGCTGTTGTCTTCTCATTTGCGGCACCGATCGGCAAGCTCAGCTCGGTGCGTACGCCACCCGAACAGCCTGTGATGACCTCTTGCTCGTCGGTGGAATCCAGATTGACAACACAGCGCGCCGTGATACGGCTGTAATCAAATGCCTTGGCACCAACAAGTCCGATCTCCTCGGATGCGGTAAAGAGGCACTCAAGGGGCGGATGCGACACCGCACCACCGTCCAGCACCGACAGCATGATCGCCACACCAAAGCCATCATCCGCGCCAAGTGTGGTACCGTTGGCAGATAAGATATTGCCCGTTTGGCAAAGCGCAATCCCGTCCGTTTCAAAATCGTGCTGCACAGCCGCGTTCTTTTCCGCAACCATATCGGTATGCGCCTGCAGCAGCACCGCAGGCTCACTCTCGCGCCCTGCCGTTGCGCCTTTTTTGATGAATACGTTATTTGCTGCATCGCGATAGCAATCAAGCCCCCGTTTGGCGGCAAAGGAGACAAGATAGTCGGCAATCGCCGTTTCGTTGCCCGAGGCGCGCGGGATCGCAGAGATCTCGGCAAAATATTGGGCGGGCAGATAAGATAGATATTCTGTCATACATTCTCCTTAAAAAGCCGCCGTCGGCTGACGGCGGCTTTTTTGCATTATAATCTGGAAAGTGCCAGCGCGGCGCCCTCGACGGCGGCGTTAGCGGCATTTTCGGCACGGCGCACCTTGACCTTGAAAAGCTGTCCGAGGAACCAATCAAAGCCAGTCAGCACACCGCCGCCCGTTAAAAGGATTCCCTCTTTGACGATATCGGCACGCATATCGTCACCGATCTGATCAAGTGTTGAAACGATACCGTCCATCACCTCAGCAAGCGGCTCGCTGATGGCGGCAAGCATTTCGCGCGAGGAAAGCGATACGATGCGGGGTTCTTTGGTTTCCATACAGCGTCCCTTGACATCAAGCATGCGGGGCTCTTCGTCCTTCACGGTCAGCAGACGGATTTTGATCTGTTCAGCCGTGCGCTTTCCGATATAGAGCTTATGCTTGGAGCGCATATAGCGGATGATCGCCGAATCGAACTGCGCGCCGCCTGTGGTAACAGTGGTATGTGCCACCATTTCGCCGATAAAGATCACGGCAATTTCGGTAGCGGAAGCACCCATATGAATGACCATATGCGCCACAGGCGTTGAAAAATCGACACCTGCGCCAAGTGCGGCGCAGATCGGCGCTTCCAACAGATGTGCCTTGGATGCCCCTGCCGCCAGCGCCGCATCCTCAACGGCGTTTGCCTGCGCTTCGGTCAGGTTACAGGGGATCGAGATCATCATCTGGGGTCGGAATGCGGTACGTCCCACGGCGCGGCGCAGAAGAATACGCAGCATAGCGGACAGAATGTCGGCACATTTGACCACGGGCTCCCACACAGGCCAGCAAAGTCTGTATTTATCGGGACTTTCCTCGACCATACGCGCGGCGATTTTGCCTGCCTCGATCACCTCGTCGGTGTCGATGTCAACGGCGGCACAGGAAGGTTCTTTTAGCAGAAGACCGTCTTCTGCCGTGCAGATTGAAACCTGCGTGGTACCGATGTCGATGCCGATATTCTTGCGGAACATGGTCTTCCCCCTTCCCGAAAAAATTGATGATCTGCCAAAAGGCATAAATTTATTCTACCACAAATGGGATAAAAAAGCAATCCCTTACAGTAAATTACGTATCGCTCTTCTTTGGTGTGTGTGAAAGCGCCACCACAATCACCTCGGCGGCGCCTGCTGCGCGAAGCATTTTCGCCGCCTCACTCGCGCTGGCACCCGTGGTGACCACGTCATCCACCAAAAGGATGCGAAGCCCCGTAAGATTCTCCCGAACGGCAAAAGCACCTTTGACGTTCCGGATACGCTCGCTCACCGAAAGCTTTTTCTGCTCCTTGCCGTCGCGCAGGCGGATAAGCAGCTTACGGTGCGGAATATCGGTGGCAATCGAAAGAGCCTTTGCCAGATACCGCGCGTGGTCAAATCCATTCTTACGCACACTGCGCCGTGCGCGCGGCAGATGCACCAGCACGGTTTCGCCGACGGATTTCTCGCCCGACTCCTGTAGTGCGACCGTCACAAGAGGTGCAAGATCGGCAGCTGCGGCGGCAAACGGACGCTTTCTCGGACTGTGCTTCATGGTACTGATCAGGCGGTTGGTGATGGAATTGCGATTGCCCTCGATATACGGTGTCAGCTTTACAAAAGCGGCGACGCCAGCCCTTTGCAGCGTGCGGGGCTGACAGCGACAGCGATAAAACTCGGAAAAGCATTCGGGACATTGCGACAACTGCTCGCGTTGCCATTCCGCCTCACATTCGGGGCAAAAATACGCCGCCTCGCACTCGGCTTCCACTGCCATACGCTTGCCGCACGCGACACAGCGCGGCGGAAAGATGAGCTCACCAAGGATTCGAAGCATTTTCATTACGACTGCTCTCCCCCAAGGCGGATGGCAAGTCCCGTATAGCGCATTGCCTGACGGTTATTCGATACCATTTGCGAAATGATATCCCCACGACCGACAAGCACTACCATCTTCTGTGCGCGGGTAACGGCGGTATACAGAAGATTGCGTGTCAGCAACATCGGCGGTGCGCCGTAAAGCGGCAAAATCACCACGGGATATTCACTGCCCTGACTTTTATGTACGGTAACGGCGTAGGCGGGCTCCAGCTCGTCGAGACTGGAAAAATCGTAGCTGACGTGTTTATCGTCAAAGGCGACAGATAACGTGCGTTCCTTGAGTGAGATCGATTCGATCACACCGATATCACCATTGAAAACGCCACAGCCGCTTTCCTCGCCGCGTTCAAAAACGCGGTCATAGTTATTGCGGATCTGCATCACGCGATCTCCCTCACGAAAAACAAGGTCGCGCACGCGATGCTCATATTTCCCCGCACGCGGCGGATTGAGGGTCGCTTGCAGGATTCTGTTCAGATTTTCCGTACCCGCCTCGCCCTTGCGCGAGGGGGATATCACTTGGATATTGCCAACAATTTCGGCGCCGTAGGCACGCGGCAGGCGCTTGTGACAAAGGTCGGCAACGGTTGCCGCGATATCGCGGTCGCTCGTGCGCGGCAGGAAAAAGAAATCGTTATCCCTCACATCAAGGCGGGGCATATTGCCGCCGTTGATGGCGTGTGCATTGGTAACGATCAGGCTGTGCTGTGCCTGACGGAAGACCTCACAAAGTGCCACGGTGGCAAAGCGGCGACTGGCGATAAGATCGTGCAGGACATTGCCCGCGCCCACCGAGGGCAGCTGATCGGCATCGCCGATCAGCACAAGGCGTGCGCCCAGCTTGATTGCCTTCAACAGCGCCGCCGTCAGGGGGGTATCCATCATCGAGCATTCGTCGACGATGATCACATCCTCCTCCAGCTGATCGCGCTCGTTGCGCGCAAACTGCGCGCAGTCACCCTCAGCATAGTTCATTTCAAGCAAACGGTGTACGGTCTTGGCGGTGGCAGAGGTTGCCTCCGAAAGGCGCTTGGCGGCACGTCCCGTGGGGGCGGCAAGCGCCACGCGCAGACCCATGCTGTCAAAGATGCGCATCAGGGCGCGCACAACGGTCGTCTTACCCGTACCGGGACCACCCGTGAGGATGGTAACACCATTCTCCAGCGCGTTTGCGATCGCCTCTTTTTGCAATGCCGCATAGGCAATGCCACCCTTGCGCTCCTCGCGGGCGATAAACTGACTGATATCCTTATTTTCAATGCGGATGCAGGACCTGTCAAGGATTGACAAGCGGTCCGCGATCGTGCGCTCGCATTCATACGAGGCACGGTCGAATACCAGCACCTGATCACCGTGATCGGTACGCAGGCGCATACGGCGTAGCTTGCTCTCTTTGGTAAGGGCTGCCGCTGCTTCCGCTACCCGTTCGGTGCTGACCTCAAGCAATGTCGCTGCCGCCTCGAAAAGCTTTTCCTCGGGCAGGCACGTGTGCCCGTTGAGGGCAGCATTGTGCGAAAGAATATACAGAATACCGCTTTTGACACGCTCGATGCCGTCACGTTCAAAGCCAAGCTCGGCGGCGAAGGTATCAGCGCGCTCAAAGCCGATGCCATCGATCTCCTCACACAGTCGATAGGGGTTTTTCTTGGCGAAATCCACTGCCGCACCGCCCCACGCGTTATAGATACGAACCGTCAGCGCCGCGCCGAAATGATCGCGGAAGAAAAGCATTGCCGAGCGCACGCCCGACTGCCGCTTGAATTCCTCGGATATCTCGCCTGCCGCCTTGCGGCTGATGCCCTGCACCTGGGTCAGCCAATCGGGATGATTTTCGATCACATCAAAGGTATCCTCGCCGAAAAGATCGACGATACGCTGTGCCTTTTTGGGGCCGATGCCCTTGATGGCACCTGCCGCAAGATAGCGCAGGATCGCCGCGGCGCTTGAAGGTAGACTTTTTTCAAACTGCTCGACCTGAAACTGTCTGCCGTATTTGGGACTATGTACCCATTTGCCGAACACGACCAGCTCGTCGCCCTCGGCAATGTAAGGAAGGATACCGACCAGCGTGATCAGCTCGTTCTGCTCGGTGCCAAAATCCAGCACCGTATAGCCGTTTTCTTCGTTCTGAAAGACGATGCCCTCGACACTGCCTACAAGGCGCTCAAGTCCATCGTTTTTCTCCTGCTCGCTCACGGTATTCCCTCCCTTCGTTTTAAATTTCCTTGAATTTCACTTCTCGCACCTTTGCATCGAGCACGATCACGCGGCGATTGCCGCATAGCCACGCATCGTCGCGGGCGTGGTTTATCAGTGCTTTTCGCTTCTCGTTGCTCGCATCGCATATCACGGCAAGCACGATCTCTTCTTCGGTGGCAAGCGCTCTTCTGCCGAGCACGTATAGCCCGAATACGGCAAGCACCGAAAGTAAAATTTCTGCAATCAACA
The DNA here is from genome assembly GCA_045119135.1 of Eubacteriales bacterium. Taxonomy (GTDB): domain Bacteria; phylum Bacillota; class Clostridia; order Oscillospirales; family CAG-272; genus Firm-07. The sequence goes on from JBGVCY010000083.1 coordinate 9,195, forward strand.
GCAAGTCATCACCCCCGCCACATCCTATGCAGGGGTGTTTTCTCTTGTGTGGCGAAAAGCACCGCGCACCAAACGGCACGCGGTGTTTTGCTTATTTCAACAGTTCTTTCGCCAGAATGGGAGCCAGATCGCGCTTTTCCCACGGCACATCGATATCCTCACGTCCCATATGGCCGTAAGCCGCCAGCTGGGCATAGATCGGACGGCGGAGCGCAAAGCGCTCGATAATGGCGGCAGGACGCAGATCAAAGTGCTTCTGCACTACCTCGGTGATCTTGTTATCGGCAACCTTGCCCGTGCCGAAGGTATCTACCAGCACCGATACGGGGTGTGCCACGCCAATGGCGTATGCTACCTGCACCTCGCACTTATCGGCAAGGCCTGCGGCAACCACGTTTTTGGCGATATAGCGTGCAGCATAGCAGGCAGAACGGTCGACCTTGGTCGGGTCCTTGCCCGAGAAGGCACCGCCGCCGTGGCGCGAATAGCCGCCGTAGGTATCCACAATAATCTTACGACCCGTAAGACCCGTATCACCTGCAGGACCGCCCACCACAAAGCGGCCCGTGGGGTTGACGAAGACCTTGGTCTTGTCATCCAGCAGCTCGGCAGGAATGATGGGGGTTATGACCTCGCGCAGCATATCGGCGCGGATGGTATCCAGCGTAACGTCTGCGGCATGCTGGGTGGAAATGACAACGGTATCGACACGAACAGGCTTGTCATCGACATATTCCACAGTGACCTGCGTTTTTCCGTCGGGGCGCAGATAAGCAAGCGTGCCGTTCTTGCGCACCTCGGTCAGCTTTCTTGCCAGCTTATGTGCAAGCGAGATCGGCAGGGGCATCAGCTCCTCGGTCTCATTACAAGCAAAGCCGAACATCAGGCCCTGGTCGCCTGCGCCGATATTTTTATCGTCGGTCATCGTACCCTCTTTGGATTCGAGCGCCTGATTGACGCCCATAGCAATATCGGGCGACTGCTCGTGGATCGAATTCAGCACAGCACAGCTGTCACAGTCAAAGCCGTATTTGGCGCGATCATAGCCGATTTCGCGCACGGTTTCGCGCACGATGGTCTGAATATCGACATACGCCTCGGTCGTGATCTCACCCATCACCATCACCATACCCGTGGTACAGCAGGTTTCGCACGCAACGCGCGACATGGGGTCTGCGGCAAGCATTGCATCCAGGATAGAATCCGAGATCTTGTCGCAAATTTTATCGGGATGACCCTCGGTCACCGATTCGGATGTAAAAAGCATTCTGCGAGCTTCCATAGTATTCCTCCAAAAAGCTCCCCTCGTTACCGAGGGGAGCGTTACTGTTACTCATCTCTCGGGATTTAGCACCTTGCCGCGGCAGGTTGCTGTAGGATCTTAGGGCCTGTCCCTCCCCTACTCTTGATGATGTTCAATTTTCGACTTATTCAGTATATCACACTACGTGTGAAATTGCAACAGCTTTCACGAAATTAGGCAAAAAAAGCAAACGCCGCAACCACGCCGTAAGAGGCAAGCGTCATAATGACACCTGCGATCATCACGCCAAGGAGACACGAAAGCAATGCCTTCCAGAATTTCATACCGATCATAGCGGCAACAAGCGAGCCTGTCCACGCGCCCGTTACAGGTAACGGCACCGCCACGAAAAAGCAAACGCCCCAGAAGGAATATTTTTCGATCTTTTCGCGGTTTTTCTCTGCCTTGCGCACCAGCCAGCCGCCGATCTTATTGAAGAACTTGATGCGGCATCCTTCCATCCAGCTGATGATTTTTTTGATAAACAGCAGGATAAAGGGCACGGGAATCATATTGCCAAGCACAGCGAAAATATAATTCTGCCACCACAAAAGCCCGAGTGCGGCACCCAACGGAATGGCGCCACGTAGCTCGATAATGGGGATCATCGAACAGATCACCACACCAAGATGCGCGCCCAGAGTATTGACGAAAAAGGATTCGATCGCATCGATCATTGCGTGCATAATACGCCTCCTTCAAAAGCTGATACAACCATTATATACGAAAGCACGAAAAAAAGCAAGCGTGCTTTATTTTCCAAAGCCAAAACGTCCGCCAAGCACGGTCAGGATCAATACCAACGCGCCCGCGATCAGTGCAAGTGCCGCCACGGTCACCAAAACGCCCGTCAAAGGTGATTTGCGAGGGACTTCCCCGTTCTCACCCAGAGCAGCCGATTTTCGTTCCAAAACGCCGATTTTTCGCAATGCACGCGAGAGAGGCTTGTAGATCAGTAGTACAAGTCCCGCATTGATCACACCCTTCAACAGGTTAAAGGGCAGCAGCAGTGTGGGAATCAGCCCCCGTACGGCATCCATAGTAGTGCCAAGAAAATACGGCGTGATAAACAGATTGGCAAGCGCCATCACGGCAGTCATCACAAGAACGCCCGAGGCAAGCCCCCACACAGCGTTCCAAAGTGTTTTTTTCCATTTATAAAACAGCGCAACGGTCAGCGCAAACGCCACTGAGCCGATCACATTCATTAAGAAGCCGTACAGTCCTGTTTCGCTGATCGTAATCAATTCCAAAAACGAGACCAGCACTGAGATAAATACGGTAGAAAAAGGGCCGAAATACAAGCCGCAAAGGGTGATCAGGGCATCCTTGACATCCATCGTCAGAAAGCTGACCTTGATGTGTACGACGATCATTGCCACATAGGAAAGTGCGCAAAACAGCGCAATCATCACCATACGGCGTATTTTTTGATTTTGACGCATAAGATTTTCCTCCTTGTGGGGAGAAACAAAAAACGACAGAGAGACACTTTCCCCTCTGCCGAAACAGTTGCCTCTTTCTCTCATCCGGACTTTACCGTCGGTT
>JBGVCY010000084.1:0-22191 GCA_045119135.1 Eubacteriales bacterium
CTGGTGCATAACGGCATTATCGAAAACTATGCCGAGATCGGTGCGTTTTTGGCAGAAAAGGGCTATTCCTTCTTGTCCGAAACCGATACCGAAACCGCCGCAAAGCTGATCGACTGGTTTTATGGCGAGTGCAACGACCCTGTTGAGGCAATCTTTAACGCCATCTCGATGCTGCGCGGCTCGTATGCCTTTGGTGTGATCTTTGCCGATCATCCCGAACAGATCTTTGCCATTCGCAAGGATAGCCCGCTGGTGGTTGCCGCCACTGATCAGGGAGGGCTGATTGCCTCCGACGTTCCTGCCATTCTGGCGCACACCAAGCAGTATTACCGTCTCTCCGAGGGTGTTGTTGCCGTTCTTTCGGACCACAACGTGGCGTTTTTTGATGCTGCGGGCAATGCTGTTTCTCAAAAGCAGGAGCAGGTTGATTGGGATGTAGAGGCGGCGCAAAAGGGTGGCTATCCGCACTTTATGCTCAAGGAGATATACGAGGAGCCTGACGCGCTTCGCAAAACCATATCTCCCCGCTTGGTTGACGGCTTGCCCGTCTTTGACGTATCGCAGCTGGATAGCGATTTTCTCGCAACCTTCGAGGGAATCCACATTGTGGCGTGCGGCACGGCAATGCACGCAGGTCTGGTGGGCAAAAATGTGATCGAGCGTTTAGCACGTGTGCCTGTGCGCGTTGAACTAGCAAGCGAATTTCGCTACCGAGATCCCATTCTCGATAAAAACGATTTGGTGATTCTTCTGTCGCAGTCGGGCGAAACTGCCGACACGCTGGCAGCGCTTCGACACGCAAAGAAAAAAGGTGTTTATACGTTGGCGATCGTGAATGTGATTGGTTCCTCGGTGGCGCGCGAGGCGGATAGCGTGCTTTACACCTGGGCAGGTCCCGAGATCGCAGTGGCAAGCACCAAGGCGTATAGTGTGCAGTGTGCGCTGCTCTATCTGCTTGCATTGCGTTTAGCACTTGTAAAAGATAAGATTGCACCCCAAACGGTACGAGAAATCACCCACAAGCTGCTTGTGGATGTGCCGGATGCAGTCAGCGCCGTGATCGGTTGGAAGGATCAGATTGCTGCCGTCGCAGAACAGCTGCTTCATGCCGAGCATATGTTTTATATCGGACGCGGCATTGACGTGGATCTTTGCGCCGAGGCATCGCTGAAATTGAAAGAGATCTCCTATATCCATAGCGAGGCGTATGCCGCAGGCGAGCTGAAGCATGGTACAATTTCGCTGGTGGTAGAGGGAACGCCCGTTGTGGCGCTGACCACGGTCTCAAGCGTTTGTGAAAAAACGATATCTGGCATTCGCGAGGTCAAATCACGCGGTGCGCGCGTGATACAGGTTTGCACTAAGGAGATCGCCGAGCGCTTTGAAACACCCGCTAACGAGGTAATTGTGTTGCCCGAGATCGACGAAATGCTAGCACCGTTTCCCGCCATTACTGTGATGCAGCTGCTGGCATATTATGTTTCTGCCCTAAAGGGGCTGGATGTGGATAAGCCACGAAACCTTGCCAAATCGGTAACGGTCGAATAAAAACACCCCGTTGCGGCATTTTTGCCGCAACGGGGTTGCTTTTTGGGGGAAATTTTTCAGCTTTCCAGCTGTCTGCCAAGAAAGCCTGCCGCGGTTTGGATCAGCTTGGTCTCTACCTCGGCAGAGGGAGCGTTCTTGTCAGTGCGATCACCGCTTGCAAGCGATACCACACAGCCGACAATGTCGCCCTGCGAAAGGATCGGCATTGCGCAGCGCACGGTGTGACTGCCGCCGTCGGCAATGACACTCACGCTTTCCATTCCATCGCGCCACACGTAAAGGTTGCGCAATTCGATGATTTTTTCCATTTCCTCAGAAAGGGTCTTATCGGCGTATTCCTTGCGGGGAACGCCTGCCGTGGCGATCACGGCATCGCGGTCGCAGATGACGACCGACAGTGCACAGGTCTTATAAAGTGTCTCGGCGTATTCGCCTGCAAAAATGGCAAGCTCGCCAATGGGGGAATATTTTTTGAAGATGACTTCACCTTCGCGGTCTGTATAAATTTCAAGGGGGTCGCCCTCGCGGATGCGCATCGTTCTGCGGATCTCCTTGGGGATGACAACACGACCCAGGTCGTCGATACGTCTGACGATTCCGGTTGCTTTCATAAATTACTCCTTGTTTCACACATCTTGGTGGTACTGACAAGGATATTGTTTGTAACCCTGCCGAGAAATATCCATAGCATTCTTTGGAAAATCGAAAATGCATCCCCGTTGCCGCATTTTTGCGGATAAGTTTTCAAAACTATTTTTCGTTTGCTCAGAAAATTCTTCATCATTTTATAAAAATAACTGCTCTTGGTCTGCAAATGTAAATTTTTTAAGGGCTGAAAAGACTATGGGCGGGAAAACACCGCAAAGTACGGGTGTTTTTATGACACGGGCGCTCGTTTTTTTGTTGCCTTTTGATTTTTTGTTAAAAAATGCTTGACTTTACCGTCAAATGAGTATTATCATTAATATATTGTTTCATTCGGTTGCCGAATAAACTGTATATTATTAATATACAGTTCTATAAAGCGAAACCGACAATGCAAGAGACAAGCGAACGATTCGGACATCAAACTTTGAAAAGGAGAAGAGAGATGAAACGCATGCGAAAATTGCTGTTGCCGTTATGCGCGCTTTTGCTGCTGGTTTTTCTGGTGGCGTGCGGAGCGGGCGGTGATGGCGGCAATCCCCCCGAAGAGCTGACAGTCACCTTTGATGCAAACGGCGGCTCTGCGGTGGAAGCCGTGACCGTAAATGAGGGTGAAACGCTGACAGCGCCTTCCTCTACGAAGGAAGGTTACGTGGTCGAGGGTTGGTACAACGGTGAGAGCAAATGGAGCTTTGCCACCGACAAGGTAACAACCAACGTCACGCTGACGGCAAAATGGGTCCCTGCCACGTACGATATCGTGTACGATCTTGGCGGTGGCAGCCTTGCGGCAGGCGCTGACACCGGTTACACGGTCGAAAGCGACAGCTTTACACTGTCTGCGCCCTTAAAGAAGGGCTACACCTTCCTTGGTTGGACCTATGAGGGTGTGACCGAGCCCGTGATGACGGTTGTGATCGAGCAGGGCTCGATGGGCGACAAGCATTTTACGGCACATTGGTCGCTGAATACATACGACATCGATCTGGAGCTGGACGGCGGCACTGCTGGCGCGGTGTACCCCGGAAGCTATACCGTGGAAAGCGATACGATCGTTATCGCGGCGCCTACCAAAGAGGGATATCAGTTTATGGGTTGGGTCAACGACAGCACCTCGGTGCCGATTCTTGCCCTCTCTATCCCGAAGGGCTCGGCAGGGAACATCTCTTACACGGCGACCTGGGCGGTCGAGGCGTTTACCATTACGTATCAGCTGGACGGTGGCGCGTTCTCGGTGCCTGTCTTCGAGAAGTATACTGCCTTCAGCGAGACCATTACATTGCCTTCGCCCACAAAGGCGGGGTATACCTTCCTTGGTTGGACCTATGAGGGCGTGACCGAGCCCGTGATGACGGCTGTGATCGAGCAGGGCTCGCGCGGCGACAAGACCTTTACGGCACATTGGTCGCTGGATTCGTATGAATTGGAGCTGGAGTTGAACGGCGGCAGTGTGGACCGCACGTATCCCGATCACTATTCCGTGCTGGATGAGATCGTGATCGCCGACCCCAAAAAAACGGGTTATATCTTCAAGGGCTGGTCCACGGGAGAGGGAGATCCGATCTTTGACCTTGTGATCACCAAGGGATCGACCGGCAACAAGCGTTATGTTGCCACCTGGGAAGCCCTGGAATATAAAATCGAATACGATCTTGACGGCGGTACCTTCGCTGAGGATTTTGATTGGGATTCCTATACCGTTGAGGATACCGTGGTGCTGCCTTCGCCCATGAAGCCGGGCTACGATTTCCTCGGCTGGACGACCGACGGCGTGACCGAGCCCACCAAGGGACTTGAGATTGCAGGCGGCTCGCTTGGCGATAAGAGCTTTGCGGCACATTGGGTCCTTGTGAATTACACGGTCGATATCGTGCTTGGCGACGGTACGTATGAGGGTGAGATTCCCACATCGTACACCATTGAAAGTGACAGCTTCACACTCCCGAGACCCACTAAGCGCGGCTATACCTTCCTTGGTTGGATCTATGAGGGCGTGACCGAGCCCGTGCTTGACGTTGTGATCGAAAAGGGATCGACGGGAGATAAACGCTTTACGGCAAAATGGGCACCTGTCACCTATACCATTACCTATCAGGAAATGGGTGATGCAACGCACTCCAACCCCGCAACCTATACCATTGAAAGCGCAACCTTTACGCTTGCGGCACCCACGCGTGCGGGATTTTCGTTCCTTGGTTGGACCTATGAGGGTGTGACCGAGCCTGTGATGACGGTTGTGATTGAGCAGGGCTCGATGGGTGAGCTTGTGTTTGTGGCGCATTGGGGTACGCAAAGCTATGCTGTTACGTATCAGAACACCAAGGGTGCCGAAAACAAGAACCCGTCCGCCTACTTTGCGGGCAGTGAGATCACTCTGCAGCCCCTGACGGCGAGTGGCTATACCTTTGTTGGCTGGTATGATGCCAACGGTAATAAAGTAGGGGCGATCACCGCCGACCACGCGAGCGACCTTGTGCTGACGGCAAGATGGAGCTCGACCGTGGCAGGCACCTCGGGTATTTCGTATACGCTGAATGCCGACGGTACCTCGTATACGGCATCCTCGTATTCGGGCTCTGCCTCGACGGTTGTCATTCCCTCGACCTATAACGGTCTTCCCGTTACGGCGATTGCGAACAACGTGTTCAAAAACAACCGATATATGACCACGCTCATCATTTCCGACGGTATCACCTCGATTGGAAATTATGCCTTCCAAAGCTGTACGAAGCTGACCAGCATTACCATTGGTGCTGACGTGAAGAGCATTGGTACATATGCCTTCTCGGGCTGTACCCTGGTTAGTGCGATCCATTTCAATGCGGTTGCTTGTAACAGCCTCGGCTATAACAACTATGCATTTTATAATGTGGGTGCCAGCGGAACCGGTATTACCGTGACCGTGGGAAGAGACGTTACCGCAATTCCCGGATATCTTTTCTGCCCGTATTCCTCGAATGCCTCGTATGCTCCCAGAATCACCTCGCTTGTGTTTGAATCGGGCTCGGTTTGCAAGAGCATCGGTTTCTGGTCGTTCTATAACGTTAGCAATTTGAAGTCGGTATCGCTGCCCGCATCGCTGAAGGAGATATCCGGCTCGGCATTCTATAACTGTGCCGGCATCACCGATCTGGTGCTGCCCGACAGCGTTGAGACGATCGGCAGCTATGCCTTCTGTCAGTGCACAAGGCTTGCCAATATTACGATGCCGAAGTTGCTTGTCGCGATCGGCAGCTATGCCTTCTACAAGTGCTCGGCACTGACGTCGATCACGATCCCCGTTGGCGTTACCTCGATCGAAAACTACGCCTTCTCGCAATGCACGGCGTTGCAGACCATTTATTATAACGCCAAGAGCTGTGCCGACTTCACGTCGTCAAGCAACCGCATTTTTGAAAACTGCGGCAATAGTGTGACGGGCGGTATAACGCTGACCATCGGCAATCAGGTAGAGCGTATCCCCAATTACCTGTTCAGCCCTTATACAAGCACCAGCTATTCTCCCCATATCGTTACCGTGATCTTTGCGGGTGGGTCGGTGTGTGCAAGCATTGGTGAGCGAGCATTTTATAACAACTATCGCCTGACCTCGATCACACTGCCTGCCAGCGTGAAATCGATCGGAGCCTATGCCTTTTACGGCTGCTCGGGTCTTCTGACCCTTTCGCTTGGCGGCGTTGAAAGCATCAGCACGTATGCTTTCTACAACTGCTCGAAGCTGGCAAAGCTCGAACTGCCTGCAACCGTCAAAGCGGTCGGTGCGAATGCGTTTGGCGGTTGCGGCGCACTGACCGAGGTGCATACCCCCAGCCTTGATGCCTGGTGCGGTATCAATTTTGCCGATCAGTCGGCAACCCCCGTCAAATCGGGTGTTACGCTGTATATCGGTGGCGAGGTGCTTGGTGACCTGAAGATCCCCGAAGGGGTAGAAGCGATCGGCTCTTACGCCTTCTACGGTTGGGGGATGGAAAGCGTAACCATTCCCGCCAGCGTCAAGACAATCGGTAAGTACGCCTTCGCCAACTGCACGAAGCTTGCTGAAATCGTCATGCCCGGCGTTACCACGATTGAGGATTACGCCTTCTCGGGCGCTTCTGAATTGCAGAAGGCAGAAATGCCCGCCGTGCAGCAGATCGGCAACTATGCATTTCATGCTTGCCAGAAGCTGAGCACGCTTGCTCTTGGCAGTGCTTTAGAGAGCATTGGCAGCAACGCCTTCTATAACTGTGCGGCACTGACGAAGCTCAACCTTCCCGCAACGTTGCAAAGCGTTGGCAATGCGGCGTTCAGCGGCTGTGAGGCGCTTGTCGGTGTTTATATTACCAATATCGATGCGTGGTGCAGAATCAACTTTACCAGCGCCAACGCCAACCCGCTTTACTATGCAAAGAAGCTGTATGTAAACGATGTGCTTCTGACCGATCTTGTTGTTTCCGACAAGGTTGAGGCGATCGGCACGTATACCTTTGCCAACTATCCCGAGCTGAAGAGCGTTACCGTGAGCAATGGCGTGACCGCCATTGGCGCATACGCCTTCCGGTGCTGTGCGGCACTGAAAACAGTTACCATCGGCAAGGATGTAGAAAGCATTGGTGCCCAGGCATTCTATGAATGTAAGCTGCTGGAAGCGATCGCAATTCCCGACCGTGTAACGGCGATCGGCTCTCAACTGTTCTTTGGTTGTGAGGCTTTGAAGACCGTCTCCTTTGGTGCTAGTGTCAAGACCATCGGCAGCTATGCCTTCTCCGGATGTGCAATGACCGAGATCGTGATTCCCGACAGTGTGACCACCATTGAGGAGAGAGCCTTCCAGAATTGCTACAGCCTTACCGCTATTACCCTTGGTAAGGGCGTGAAGAATATCGGCGGATACGCCTTCCAATACTGCAAGGCGCTGACCAACATTTATTACAATGCCGAGATGGCATCGAATCTTACCAGAAACGCTTGCCCCTTCTACCGCGCGGGCAAGGATGGAGAGGGAATCACCGTTACCGTGGGTAAGGGTGTAACCGTTATCCCCAACTATCTCTTCTATTCGACCGGCAACGACAGTGATTATGCCAAGATCACGGCTGTTGTATTTGCGGATGACAATGCACTGCAAAGCATTGGAAATTATGCCTTTTACTATATGAAGGATCTTGGCGAGATCCAGATTCCCGCGGGCGTTACCTCGATCGGTGAGTATACCTTCTACTATTGCTCGGCAATGAAATCCGTGACCTTGCCCGATACACTGACCACGATCGGCAAAGAGTGCTTCAGCTATTGCAGCACGCTGGACAGCGTGAAGATGGGCAACAGCCTTACCACGATGGGCGAAAAGACCTTCTACTATTGTAAGGCGTTGCAGTCGGTCACCCTGCCCGCTACGCTGACCACCATCCCCGCCTATGCCTTTGCCAACTGCGAGGCTTTGGAAAGCGTGACGGTGAACGAGGGAACGACCGCCATCGGTCAGTATGCCTTCCAGAACTGCAAGCTGCTTGCTAAGATCGCACTGCCGAAGGGATTGCTCTCGATTGGTGCATACTCCTTTACGAATTGTATTGCGCTGAAGAGCGTTACCATCCCCGATTCGGTGACATCGATCGGCACTTACGTGTTCCAGGGATGCACTCTGCTGGAGACGGCAACGTTTGGCACGGGTGAGACTGATATCCCGAGCGGTACGTTTAAAGGCTGTACTGCGCTGAAGAACGTGACCATTCCCGAAGGATATACCTTCATTGGCTCCGAGGCGTTCTCTGCCTGCACCGCGCTTGAGAAGATGGTGCTTCCCACGACCCTGAAGACCATCTACAACAAGGCATTCTTTGGCTGTACCTCGCTTGCCACGGTGAATATCCCCACGCTTGTTACAAGCATTGAAGGGTATGTGTTCCAGGGCTGTACCGCACTGAAGAGCATCCAGATTACCGATAGCATCAAAACCATTGGCAGCTATGCCTTTGAGGGGTGTACGGGTCTTACCGAGGTGGTGATTCCCGATACAGTTACCGCGATCGGTCAATATGCCTTCTCGGGCTGTACCGGTCTTACTTCGCTCACCATCGGAAAGGGTGTAACCTCGATTTCGAATTATGCGTTCAACAACTGCACCGCCCTTGAAACGGTTCGTTTTGGCGCGACGTCGATGAGCAATCTGACGTCGAACAACTATGTGTTCAGCGCTGCCGGCACCGCAGGCGACGGCATTGTGTTTACCTTCCTTGCGAATGTGGCAAAAGTGTCCTCGTACCTGCTTTGCCCCGCTACGAACGATACGTACGCGTATGCGATGAAGCTCAAGTCCGTCACGTTTGAAACGGGAAGTGCCTGCACCTCGATCGGCGACTACGCCTTTGCCTATACCACGGGGCTTACCACCTTGGAATTCCCCGCAGGTGTAACGCTTGGCACGCGTGTGTTTAATTATTGTCGCGATCTTTCAAGCTTTAAGCTGACGGCGGGCATCACCTCGATCCCCTCGTATATGTTCTATGGCTGTCAGGGTCTGAAGAGCATCGATATCCCCGATACGGTGACCTCGATTGGCTCGTACGCCTTCTACCGCTGCTATGCGCTGGAAAGCATCACCGTCGGCGAAAATATCACGTCGATCGGCAGCTCTGCCTTCTATCAGTGCCACGGCCTTCGCACCATCCATTTCAATGCCAAGGCGCTTGGCAACCTTTCCTCGAACAACTCGGTGTTCTACGAGGCGGGCAAGAATGCCGACGGCATTACCGTAAACATCGGCGCCGCTGTGACGCAGATCCCGAACTATCTCTTCTATCCTTCGAGCTATTCGAACGATTACGCTCCCAAGATCACAAGTGTTGTGTTCGCCAAGGATTGCATCTGCACTACGATCGGTCAGTATGCCTTTACCGGCAACTCCTATCTGCTGACCCTTACACTGCCCGAATCGATCGCCACAATCGGCACAAAAGCCTTCTACCAATGCACGCGCTTGATCGAAATTGAGAACCGCAGCGGTCTGACACTGACCATCGGCTCTACCGCGTACGGTTACGTTGCTTACTATGCCAAGAACGTGTATACGGGCGAGGGCAGCAGTAAGATCATCAATATCGATGGCATCCTTTACTTCCGGGATGAAAGCAGCTCTACCTATCAGGTTATCGGCTGTGAGGATGGCGTGACCGAGCTGAAGTTCGCAGCGGATATTGACGGTAACAGCTATACCATCGCGCCCAATGCCTTCAAGGGTCGTACCGGCATTACCAAGGTCGTGTTTACCGAGGGGATCACCGCCATCGGCGAGTACGCCTTCTACGGCTGTACGGGCATTGAAAGCATTACCATCCCCACCACGGTGACCGAGATCAGCCCGTATGCCTTCTATGGTTGCTCGGGTCTTACCGAGCTTGTGCTGCACGATGCGGTGAGTGCAATCGGCACCTATGCGTTCTACGGCTGTAGCTCACTTACCTCGCTGACCATTCCTTGCGCGGTGAGTGCGATTGGCAACTACGCCTTTGCTGAAACGCTGTCGCTGACCGAGCTTGTGATCAACGCAACGGGTCTTCCTACCTCGTTTAGCAACGGCAACAGTATTTTCTATCACGCGGGTCACGGCGGTGACGGTATTACCGTTACCTTTGACAGCGAGATGACGTACATTCCCGGTTATCTCTTTGCGGTTTACGGAACTGATAGCAATGCCGCCAAGCTTGTTGAGGTGATCTTTGAGGCAGGCTCGAAGTGTACGACGATCGGCAGCTTCGCCTTCTATTACACCTATCTGGAAAAGATCACACTGCCCGAAGCACTGACCGCGATCGGCGCGGGCGCCTTCAACTATTGCCGTTATCTCAAGGAGATTGTGATCAACGCGACGGCTCTTGCAGATCTGACCACGAATGACACCCGCTACTTTGCCTATGCAGGCTCGTATGGCGACGGCATCACCGTAACGGTTGGTAAGAATGTGACCCGTCTGCCCGCAAATCTCTTCTACACTACAGGTTCAAGCAATTCTCCCAAGATCACCAAGGTTGTCTTTGAGGATGGCGCGGTGATCACCACCATCGGCAGCCAGGCATTCTATTACTGCCAGACCCTTGCAGAGATCGTACTGCCTGCAAGCATTACCACCATTGGTGCCGATGCCTTCTACAACTGCACGTTGCTTGCGCGCGTCTCCGTTCCCACGCTTTCCGATTGGCTGGAGATCCGCTTTGCAAGCATTTTTGCAAACCCTGCCGCCTACGGCACGCTGTATATTGGGGAGGAGGCGCTTAACGGCAAGCTTGTCATTCCCGAGGGTGTCAGCGCCATCGGCGATTATGCCTTCTATCAACAGAAGGGAATCACCGAGCTGGTGCTTCCTGCCACGGTGACTGCCATTGGCAATTACGCCTTCCAATACTGTGATGGTCTTACAAAGGTCAGCATTCCTGCGGGCGACATTGGCAACAGCGCCTTTGCCAGCTGTGGGTCGATGACCACGTTGACCATTGGAGAGGGTGTGACGTTTATCGATCTTTCGGCATTTGCGTATTGCACCAAGCTGGAACAGATTTACTTCCATGCCACTTCTTGCCTTGTAGGCAATAGCTCGGGCATCTCTTCCGCCTTTGTGCTGGCGGGTAACGCAACCGAAAACGGTGTAACCGTTACCTTTGGCAAGGGTGTTACGAAGATTCCCGCATATCTCTTCAGCGTGCGGAGCACTTCCGATTCGCCGAAATTCAAGGAGATTATCTTTGCATCAGAGGGTATCTGCACCGCCATCGGCAGCAATGCCTTCTACAACTGTGCAGGGCTTGGCGCAATCACTCTGCCCGCAACGGTTACCGAGGTGGGATCCAGCACCTTCTATAACTGCACGGGGCTTGAGCGCGTTGACCTTGGCGGCGTGGCGAAGCTTGGCTACGGTGTATTCAGCGGATGCCGTTCGCTGACGACCGTTACCGCCGAGCACCTGACGGCGATTCCTTCCGCGGCCTTTGAGAATTGCACATCGCTTGTCACCTTTGTGGTTCCCGACAGCGTAACCGAGATCGGCGGCAGTGCCTTTGCAGGCTGTACCTCGCTTGTCAGCATCACGATCGGCAAGGGGGTTACTAAGCTGCTTGGCGACTCGATCCTCAATGGCTGTACCGCACTGAAGGATATCTATTTCAACGCAGAAAACTGCGATGATATTTCGGGCTCCTATCCGATGATCGGCTGTGGCAGCAGTGAAGGACTTACCCTTACCGTGGGTAAACATGTTACCCGCATCCCCTCGTATCTCTTCGACGTGGGAACAAGCAACACTGCCTCGACCCTCTCGCGCGTGGTGTTTGAAGAGGGCTCGGTTTGCCGCAGTATCGGCGTGCATGCCTTCAGCAGACTGCCCTCGCTTGCCGAGGTTGTATTGCCCGAGGGGCTTACCTCCATCGGCGCGTATGCCTTTGCATACGATTCTTTGCTGACCACCGTCAGCATTCCCGATACCCTGACGGATGTTGCGGATAAGATCTTCTACGAGTGCACGTCGCTTTCGTTTACCGTCTATAACGGCGTCAACTATCTTGGCAACGAAAAGAACCCTTATGTGTTGGCTTACGCGGCTGTGGATGCAACGGCTCTTTCCGAGCTTGCATTGCACGCCGATACCAAGATGATTGCCCCCTTCGCCTTCTACCGTTGCACGGCGCTGACCAAGGTTGAGTTGAATCCGTCGCTGAAGGTGATTTCCGAGCGTGCCTTCGGCGGATGCACCGCACTTGCGGCTGTCGTCATTCCCGATGCGGTGGAAACGATCGGCTCTTACGCCTTCTCCGGTTGCACGGGCTTGACAAACGTAACGCTTGGCAAGTCGCTGAAAACCATTTACAACAGTGCTTTTGCGGACTGCACACTGCTGCAAGGTGTCATCATCCCCGATGCGGTAGAAACGGTTGGCTCCTATGCCTTCTCGGGCTGTACGGCTCTGACGAGCATCAGCATCGGCAAGGGCGTTGTGACACTGGGAGAGGGAGCGCTTTATAATTGCAGTGCGTTGACCACGGTTTATTTCAACGCCGCTGCCATGACGAATGCTAGGAGCGCCCATAATTTCTTCTTCGGCACGGGCATCAACGGCGATGGCATCACCTTTACCGTGGGAAAGGATGTGACGGTGATCCCGAACAGACTGTTCTACGCATCTACCTCGCCTAAGATCACAAGTGTGATATTTGAATCCGGCTCTGTCTGTGCTACCATCGAAGAGTACGCGTTCTGGATGCTTGCTTCGCTGACAAGCATCACGCTGCCCGACAGTGTGAAGACGATCGGCTATCACGCATTTGCCGAATGCACGGAACTGAAAACCGTTGTCATGGGCAACGGCGTGACCGAGATCAATGGCTATGCGTTTGCGGATTGTACGGTATTGCAAAGCGTGCAGGTGTCGTCGACGCTGACAACGCTTGGCTCTTCTGTCTTCAGAAACTGCTCGGCGCTTGAGAGCATTGCCATCCCGAGCGGCGTGACCGAAATGCCTTACGGTATCTTTAACGGATGCTCGTCGCTGAACTCCCTGACGCTACCCTTTGTTGGCAGTAGCATTACCCCCGGCAGCTCGCGCTACCACAACCACTTGGGCTACATCTTTGGCAGTACCGAATACACGGGAAGCACCTGCTTGTACGCTCATACTGGCAGTTCCTCTTACGAGTACCGCTTCTACGTTCCCACTGCGCTGAAGCACGTTACCGTCACGGGCGGCGTGATCAGCGAGGATAGCTTCCGTAGCTGTACGATGCTGACCGAGCTGACCCTTGAAAAGGACATCAGCGCCATCTCGTCGGGTGCCTTCAGTGGCTGCGGCAATATTGTGACTGTCAACTATAATATTGCTACGCTGGATAGCACGGAGGATATCTTTAGCGGTCTTGCTTCTGCTGTTACCTTTTACGTAGGGAAGGATGTCAAGCATCTGCCTGCCCACATCTTTGAGACAAGAGCAGTTGCTGTTGCGTTTGATGCAGATTGCCTGTTGGAAAGCATTGGCGATTATGCTTTCGCGGGCTCGTCCATTACCGAGATCGATCTTCCCGATACCGTTACTAGGATCGGTACGGGTGCCTTCAGCGGTTGTAAGAATCTGAAGGAGATTGTTTTCCCTGCGGGCGTGACCGCGCTTGAGGCATCGATGTTCACAGGCTGTACGGCGCTGACTGCGGTTGAGCTTGGAAACGTCACTTCGATTCCCGCGCAGTGCTTTAACGGTTGTACGGTGCTGGCAAGCATCAAGATCCCCGCAAGCGTGACCGAAATCGGCGAGAGTGCCTTCCTTGCCACTGCGCTGACCGAGGTTACCATTCCTGCGGGCGTGTCGGTGATCCGTGCCACCACCTTCGAAAATTGCAAGCAGCTGGCAAGCGTTACCATCCTTGGTGCCATTACCTCGATCGGTGAGCGTGCCTTCAACGGTTGTACCGCACTGTCCGCCATCAGTATCGGCAACGCTGTGACTGAAATCGGATCCAAGGCATTCTATCAATGCGAGAAGGTGACGGCGATCACACTGCCTAGCACGCTCGCCACGATCGGATCCGAGGCGTTTGCATATACCTCGATCACCGCGATCCGTATTCCCGATCAAACAACAACCGTTGGCGTCAGTGCGTTTGCACACACCAAGCTGCGGTCTGCAACGCTTGGCAATGGCATTACGGCGATTCCTGCCAGAATGTTTGAGGGTTGTTCGTCGCTCTTGTCGATCGTGATCCCCGAAAGCGCAACCTCGATCGGGGCAAGCGCCTTCTACCAGTGCACCTCACTGCAAAGCGCCTTGCTGCACGATAACATTCTTTCAATCGGAACCTATGCGTTCTATCAGTGCAGCGAGCTGCAATCGATTGATCTGCCCGACAATCTGACAACGCTTGGAACGTATGCCTTTAGCGGCTGTAAGTTGCTGACGGGCAAGATCGTGATCCCCGAAGGGATTACGGCTGTGGATACCGAGGTCTTTGCGGAAACCGCTATTACCGAGGTGGTCATTGGCAACGGTGTTGGAAGCATTGGCTACCGTGCCTTCCGAGGCTGCACAAGCCTTACCAAGGTAACGATTGGAACAGGCGTTGATTATATCAGTATCCGCGCCTTCTACGGCTGCTCCTCGCTTGCTACTGCCATCTTCTTGGATACTGCGGATTGGCACGCAGGCGGAACGACCTATCACTTCTATATCAGCCCCAGCAAATTTGCTGACACTGCGCTGATGGCACAGTATCTGCGCGACGATAAGGCTGAGGTGGATTGGGTGAAGTCGACTCCCACGTGACCAAAGCAAAAAACGGGCGGATGCCATCCGTCCGTTATCCCACAAGAAGCCGTTGAAGCGTTTCGCTTCAACGGCTTCTTTTAAGTTTGCTGCGTACAAAAAAACACACCCCCGTTGCCGTGTTTTGGCAAACGGGGGTGTGTTTTTCGTCACATAAACAGGGGTGCAAAGACCACTGCCACAATACTCATCAGCTTGATCAGAATGTTCAGCGAGGGACCTGCGGTATCCTTCAGCGGGTCGCCGACGGTATCGCCGATGACACACGCCTTGTGCGCCTCGCTACCCTTGCCGCCGTGGTTGCCCTCCTCAACAAATTTTTTGGCATTATCCCAAGCGCCGCCCGAGTTTGCCATACTGATGGCAAGCAGAATGCCCGTCAGGGTCGCACCCACCAGCAGGCCTGCAAGCGCCGCTTTGCCAAGCAACAATCCTACGGCAATGGGGGCAATGATGGCAATGATGCCGGGCAGGATCATCTCACGAATGGCTGCCTTGGTGCTGATATCCACGCATTTGGCATAGTCGGGCTTTTCAGTGCCTTCCATAATACCGGGCTTATCACGGAACTGGCGGCGCACCTCTTCAATCATATCGTTTGCGGCACGGGAGACCGAATTGATGGTCAGTGCTGAGAAAAGGAATGCCAGCATACCACCGATTAGAAGACCGCTGAGAACGGCAGGCTGCAGCAGGTCGATTGCCCCCTCAAGCTTGACGGCAGAGGCGTAAGAAGCAATCAGAGCAAGTGCGGTCAGCGCCGCCGAGCCGATCGAGAAGCCCTTGCCGATCGCGGCGGTGGTGTTACCAACGCTGTCAAGATTGTCGGTGATATTGCGGACCGAATCGTCAAGCGCGCTCATCTGTGCGATGCCGCCTGCGTTGTCGGCAATGGGGCCGTAGGCATCGACCGAAATGACCATACCGACGGTGGAGAGCATACCAAGTGCGGCAAGCACAACGCCTACCTCTTCGGCAACGATATAGGAAACCATAATAGCGGCTACGATGATCAAAAGGGGAAGCGCAGTGCTTTTGAGACCCGAAGCGTAGCCGGACAGAATGTTGGTCGCACTGCCCGTTTCGCTGGAGCGTGCGATCTCTTTGACGGTCTTATAACCTGCAGAGGTATAGATTTCGGTGATCTTGCCGATCAGGATGCCTGCGATAATACCGCAAAGCACACCGCCGAAGATCTTCATATCACGGAAGAAGAGCAGGAGAGAAAAGCCGACATTCAGCCCCGATGCCACATATGTGCCGATGTTGAGGGAAAGTGCGGCATTTTTGGTTTTCAGCAGACGTGTGATCACGATGCCGACGAGCGAAGCGAAGAGTCCGCCTGCCACCAGTAGCATAATGTGTGCCTGATTGACAGCGCCATCAGGGGTTGCGGCAACCAGCAGCATAGCGGCGACGATACAGCCGACATAGCTTTCAAACAGGTCAGCGCCCATACCTGCCACGTCGCCGACATTGTCGCCCACGTTATCGGCGATAACAGCGGGGTTCTTGGGGTCATCCTCGGGGATGCCGACCTCAACCTTGCCCACAAGGTCAGCGCCAACGTCAGCCGCCTTGGTGTAGATACCGCCGCCCACGCGGCAGAACAGTGCGATCGAGCTGGCACCCAGCGAGAAGCCGGTCAGCACGTTGGTGTTATCGGTGATCAGTGACAAAAGGGCAATGCCGAAGGCGCCAAGGGAGACCACGAAGATGCCCATAACGGCGCCACCCGAAAAGGCGACCTTGAAGGCGGCACCCAACCCCTTCTTTGCCTCGGCGGCGGTACGGACATTCGAGATGACCGCGGTGCGCATGCCGAGATAGCCCGCAAGGATCGAAAGCACGGCGCCCAGCAAAAAGGCGGCGGCAAGATCGAAGCCAAGCCCCGGCACGAAGCCAAGCACCAGGAACATAATGACAAGGAAGAAGCCAAGCATTTCGTATTGACGGTAAAGGTAAGCCATGGCGCCCTTTTTGATATAGGAAGCGATCTCATTCATGCGGTCGTGCTTAACTTGGATGCGCCGGATGCCAAGGATCAGAAGTGCTGCCAGCAGAACGCCAAGTCCGCAAAAGATCAGGACGCTCGGCTCTGCAAAGCCGATCAGAAAGTCTAACATAATGCCCTCCGAAAATGAATTTGTCTGAATTTTTGAAAAACGAAAATATGTATTATTCTCATTCTAACATAAAATTAGCGGAAAGTCAATGATATTTACAACATTTGTGCAAGTTGAAAATAGAAAACTTGCACCAACAGCAACTTTTGTCCGTTTTAACGGCGGAAACAAAAAAGCACCCGCGCGGGTGCTTTTTTGTTATTCTGTTTCTTTGCAGTCTTTCCTTCGGGCGAAGCGAAGAAGGGAAATGAGAATCGAAAGCATCGCAATGGTCTCGCTTGCAATGCCGGTAAAGTCCTTGAACGGTATGTAATAAACGATCCAACAGCTGCCAACCAACAGAGAAAGCAGGCGGATGTGGTTTTCCTTTCGCATCCAAAGCGCAAGTGTGGAGAACAGAGCGCCGAGAATGGCAAGAATGCTAAGGGGTCCTTCCCACGTGAAAATGCCTGTTACCACCATAACGGTAGCAAAAAAGAGCAGCCACAGCGGCGAGGAAGCCCATTTCTTTTGATTGTTGGCAAAGATCAGCGTTCGGAAGAAGGAGATCAGGTCAAGGCAAGCACCCGTCCACGCGCCAAGCAGAAACAGCTTGATGCAAAACAGCATGCTTGCCGACATCTGCAGTGCCATGATGCCGCTGCGTTTTTTTGCCTGAAAGGAGAGCAGCGAGCAAGCAATGGCAACAACGCCGATGCCTTGTGAAATGAAATACAGCACAGGAAATCAGGGCTTTACAAGGAAGGCGATCGCATCGGGCGCAAGGTCCATTTCGCGTACCGTTTTGCCACTTCTGCGGTCGATCCAATCCTCGGAAAGGGTGATCTTTTCAGGGTTTGTGCCGATATTGGAGATGACCAGATAGCACTCGCTGTTGGTAAAGAGACTCATAATCACATCTGCGGGCTTTTTGCCGCACAGAATGGTGTTTTCGTCAATATCTATATAGACGTGCGAGCTTTCCTCAACCATCGGCAGGTAAAGGGCAAGGTATTTCTTCCACAAGTCGCGGTGCGCGGGATCGTCAGGAATCGCCGACCACGAGCTGTATACGTGGGGGCCGTCGGGATGGGCATCGTGCCATTCCTTGATTTTTTCGTACCATTCCTGCTCGCGGTTGATGGGGTTGTTGACATATTCGATGCCGGGCACGAAGGCGCGTTCGCCCGTTACGGGGCGACCGTCACGGCGCAGCTCGAACTGCATAAAGGGAATGGTTTTGGCAAAGAAGGACTCGGGCGTTCCGTCAAGGAAGCGGAAGTCGGGGCAGGGAACAACGTAAGGATCAAAGGCGGCGGCGCGGCGCAGTTCCTTCATATCGGTGATACTTTCACCCACCCACAGATAGTCGTAAATCTTGGTGTCCGCCTTGGGCGAAATGCAAAGTCCCTGATGCACTTTTACGATACCGTTGCGCTCTTTTACTGCCGAATAGATGCGCGCCAGCGTGTCTTCGATGTAGGGATCGTTCACGATATAGCCGTCCACAAAATTGGCATCGTCGGGATAGCCCATATCGTTATAGATGCCGTCAAAGCCGTAATCATCCATAATGCCCTTCATTTTTTCAAGGACATAGGCAATCCATTCGGGGGAAGCGGGGTTACAGCCCGTATAGCGGAAGTGACCCGAAAAGAGGGTGGGACGCTTGGGATGGTCAAAGGCGTTGGTGTAATCGGGATCACGCACATCGAAAAAGCCCGTCGAGAAGTAGGGAAGAATCTTGACACCGTATTTATGGCAAAGATCGATAAATGCCTGCATACCCTTGGGATCGTGCGAGGAATACTTGTCGGCGCCAAGCACGCGGATTGCATCGTTCCACTCCTCATGCACCTGGATCAGCCCCACGCCTGCCTCGGCAAGGCTTTTGATCAGCTGCTCGTCATACTCGGTGGGTGCGATCGAGAAGCGGGCAGGGTACTCGCCGAGGTTGTAGATCACCTGACCGGGGATATAATCGTGTACCTGATGGCGGCGCGTACAGCTTTTTACGGCGGTGTTCGCATACGTAATGTTGTCAAAGCGGCGGCGCTGCTCTGCAAGGGTGAGAAGCTTCATAAAATTCTCCTTTCATATGGGGGATTCTGTTTGCATTGTAACACACCGCGCTTTGAAAAAGCAACAATCGTGGAAAAAAAGAACGATTTTGACAAAAAAGTGAACGGATATTACAAACAAACAAGTCTATTTGAAAGAAAATTTGTGTTTGCTTGACAAAGTAAGAAAAGGATGCTATAATAAAGATTAATATTTATCAAAAGGAGTTGATATTTTCTCTCATGGACAGTGGCAGTATACCTTTATACCTGTGGCTGATTTTTTTGCTTTGTGTCATTGGTGGCGCGTATTTTGCGGCAACCGAAAGCGCTTATTCGGCTGTCAACAAGATCAAAATCAAGGCGCTTGCTGACGACGGCAACAAGCGTGCGCGCGGCGTGATGCGTATCCTCAACCATTTTGATGAGGCGCTGACTACCCTTCTGGTGGGTAACAACGTCACCAAGATTGCAGGCGCATCGGTTGCAACCATTATTGGCACACACCTGTTTGCTTACAAAGGGGAAACCTTCCTCAATTCGTTCGCCTTTTCGATCATGTGCTCGGTGGCAAGCACGGCGATCATTTTTCTGTTCAGCGAAATGATCCCCAAAAGCCTTGCCAATGACCGCAGTCAATCGGTATCGCTCTTTTTCCAAGGGTCATTGCGCTTTATGATGCGCATCCTGTCCCCCTTCGCGGCTTTCTTTGGCCTTATTTCAAAGGGTGCTTCTCGCCTGTTTGCTGGCAAGAAGCCGATGCTGACCATCACCGAGGATGAGCTGGTCGAGATCATCGACACCGCCGAAGAAGAGGGCGTTGTGGATGAGGAGCAAAGCGATATTCTGAAGTCGGCGCTGGAGTTCAACGAAACCGTTGTCGGCGACGTGATGACCATGGCGAAGGATGTGCGCCCGCTCAACGTGGCGGCATCGACCGAGGAGATCCTGCAATTTATCCGCGAGACGGTGCATTCCCGCATTCCTGTTTACTCGGGCTCGCCCGATCACATCATCGGCATTCTGCGTATCCGTCGCTTTTTGACCGAATACCGTGCCAATCCCCGCGTAAAGCTGCGCAACCTGTTGTCAGTGCCGCACTTTGTACGCGAGGATGCCAAGATCGATGATGTGCTGTCGGATATGCGCCAGCATAAGCACCATATTGCCATCGTTGTAGATGAAAATAAAAAAATGCTTGGCCTTGCCACCATCGAGGACTTTCTTGAGGAGCTGGTGGGCGAGATCTTTGATGAGGAGGATGTGGTTGACCGCAACTTCCAATCGCTTGGCGGCAACAAATATCTGGTGAATACCCATATGCTGCTTGGCAACGCTTACGAGCGTATGGGTCTTGGCGCCGCACCCCGTGCGATCGCCGCAAAGCCGATCCTTTCCTTTATGCTGGAAACGCTGGGACACCTGCCCACCGAGGAAGAAAGCTTCCTTTATAACGATCTGGAATTCACTGCCGAAACGGTGGAGGGCGACCGCGTGACCGAGGTTTTGATACATATCCTTGATGAGGATGACCTTGCCGCACGCCGTGCAGCCGCCGAAAGTGAGGTGGAAGCATGACCTGGGCATATATTGTCATCGGTGTTATGATATGCCTTTCGGCATACTTCTCGGCTTCCGAGATTGCATTTAACTCCGCAAATAAAATGCGCCTGCGCCGCGCTATTGAGGGCGGCAGCAAAACGGCGAAGGTGGCGTACGCCATTACCGAAAAGTTTACCACGGCTCTTTCTGCCATTCTGATTGGTAACAACCTTGCCAATATCGCAGTTTCGACCTGCACGACTCTGATCGTGATGAGCCTGTTCCCGCCCGAAAAGGTGGGTCTTGCATCCTTCCTTGCAACGATCATGGTTACGATCGTGATTCTGATCTTTGGCGAGATCGTGCCGAAGGTGCTTTCCAAGCAGCACGCTGACCGCGTGGTGCGTTGGGTGGCGATTCCTACACGCGTGCTGACCTTCATCCTGATTCCTATCGTGGGTGTGGTGATGGGACTTCTCTTTGTCCTGCGTAAAATCTGGGGACGCGACCACTCTGATGACGAGCCTACCGTTACCGAAGAAGAGCTTGCCTCTATTATCGGTACGGTCGAAGAAGAGGGCGTGATCGACGAGGAGCAGAGTGAGCTTCTGCAATCGACGCTTGCCTTCCATGATACCACCGTTGAAGAAATCATGACGCCCCGTATCGACGTGACGGCGTTCGACATCGACGACAGTGAAAAAATGCGCGAGCTGGTTGCCGATACAGCGCAGTTCTCGCGTCTGCCTGTCTTTGAGGACAGCATCGATAACATCATCGGCATTCTGTCGGTGACCCGCTATCATAAGGCGATGCTGGACGAGGAACAGCCTGACGTGCGTTCACTTTTGTTACCCGTATGCAAGCTTCACAAAACCATGAAGCTGCCCGCTGCGCTTGCGCGTATGCGTGAGAAAAAGATTCATCTTGCTATCGTCATTGACGAGTTCGGCGGTACGCTGGGTGTGGTAACGATGGAGGATATCCTGGAAGAGCTTGTCGGCGATATCTGGGATGACACCGACGTCATCGTCACCGAATGCCGTCCGACGGGCGAGAACACCTATGAGGTGTCGGGCGATATGAATATTGAAGACTTCTTTGAAGAGGTCGAATTCTGCGTCCCCGAGGATTTTGATTGCGAATATTCCACCATGGGCGGATGGGCAATCGAAATGCTGGAGGCTGACCCTCATGTGGGTGACAGCTTTACCTATCAGAATATTTTTATTATCGTCACCGAAATGGAGGAGGAGCGCGTTACCAAGCTGACCGCGCTTGTTACCCCTGTGAAGGACGAGGATGAAGAGGACGAAAATTGATGAAATGAAAGGAGGGTGCCGTCATGTCGATTCATGAATCGGGCGAAAACTATCTTGAAAAGATTTTAATGCTTTCGCAGTCGCAGGAAAAAGTGCGCGCGATCGACCTTTGTGCGGCGCTCGGCTTTTCCCGCCCCACGGTCAGCGTGATGCTGCGTGAGCTGCGTGGGAACGGCTTTGTGACCACTGCTGCCAACGGCGGTCTTGCATTGACCCCTGCGGGCGAGGCAGTGGCACGCCGCATTTACGAGCGCCATTTGCTGATCACCGAGGCGCTGATGGCGCTGGGTGTTTCGCGCGAAACGGCGCTGGAGGATGCTTGTAAGATCGAGCACGACATCAGCGAAGAGACCGTTGAGAAGCTGCGCGAATTTTTGAAAAGCCGCTGAACGGTATCGGTTTTGGGAGAGTGCATATGAAGCAAGTGGAAATCTATACCGACGGCGCTTGCCGCGGAAATCCCGGTCCCGGCGGATGGGGAGCAATCCTTGTTTACCGTGGGCACGAGCGCGAGCTTTCGGGCGGTGAGGCGCATACCACCAACAACCGTATGGAGCTTTCTGCCGTGATCGAGGCGCTTTCGCTTCTCAAGCGTCCATGCAAGATCGTGCTAACCACCGACTCGAAATATGTCGTTGACAGCGTGACAAAGGGCTGGGTCTACGGCTGGAAAAAACGCGGCTGGAAAAAGGGCG
>JBGVCY010000085.1:0-25409 GCA_045119135.1 Eubacteriales bacterium
TTTTTGTTTGGCGCGGTTTCTATGGGGGCAAGAGAACCCCTGTGCAAGGTCGGTTGCTGAACAAAGGAGTTTTTGCAGGCGGAAAACAACCTTGCCCGATGGCGTAGCCATCGAATGGTTCTGAATCCCGCCGCGCCACGCCGCGCCATCTCAGCTTAGCTGTGCGGCTACTTGCTCTTGCACGAAGTCGATTTATGTGTTATAATGGTACAAGTAAATTTGTTTGTCCGCAAAGCGGCATCTGCCGGATACGAAGGCTGATGCGCTGTCGGGAGGGAGAGAACATGAAAAGATCAAAGGTTTTCATAACGGCATTGCTGACGGCTGCGCTTCTTGCACTGGTGGCGTGCCTTTGTGCTTGTCGGGGAAGCTTTTTTCAGAAGACAATGAAGTACGAGGCGCATTATGCGGCAAGCGAGGGTGGAAAAATCGAGGGCGAAACCGAGCAATACCGCAAAGCAGGCGATGCTTATGAAGCGGTAACAGCCGTTTCTTACCCGGGATATCGCTTTATCGGTTGGTCGGATGGTGTGACCGAGCCGACAAGGCAAGACGTCTCCACCGAAGAGGGTGTGGACTGCGAAGCGCTGTTTGAAGAGATCAAAATCCATTTTTACCGTGGCGGCGAATTGCAGACAAGTATTTCTTTTTCCGAGCTTGCCGAGATCGATATCACAGAGCTCTTCCCCCCAAAAGAAGACTATTGTGTATGGAATTGGACGGTGGAAAATATAGAGGACTTTCCCTTCCTTTCAAAAGAGAACGCGGATGACGATTTTGAAAAAATAGTCGCCCTTTACACAGGTGCTGTCTTCAAGGATATCGCCGATGTTGAGCTGGTCGGAGCAAGCGAGCCGTTCTCGGTCAAATGCTATTCCGATGGGCTGCTGGTGCGAAGCATTCCGTTGAAGGAGCTGGCACAAATGGATGAGGCACAGATGGATGAATTGATCGGATACCGTACGGGAAAAACCTTTGTCGGTTGGAGCTTTTCCGAGGACGTATTGCAGCAGTATCCCGAATGTGCTTCGGTTGAAAAGCCGTTGCAGTATCTGGCGGAAATGGTTGCCGATGGCGAGCTGCCTTTTAAAAAGCACGTGACATTGGTGGCAAATTATGAGGACGGACCCTTTGTGTCACCCGCGCAAAGCTCGATTACCATTGCCCATGGCATGGGTAAGGCCTCGACCCTGAACACCTTGGAAGGCTTTATTGATCATTACAGCCGCGGGCAACGCTTCTTCGAGGCGGATATTTCATTGACCAGCGACGGCAAAAGCGTGCTGTTCCATATTCAGTATGTCAGAGGTGACGGTGACCGCCCCGTTCCGCTGGAAGATACAAGAGAGGAGTTCTCCAAAAGATCCGAAAAGGGATGTACTTACATCGATTTGGAGCAATTGATTCAGTTGATGCAGACCTTCCCCGATATCGTCATCGACTTCGATATTTTAAGTGCCTATAACGGATACCTTGCAGCGACCGAAAAATATGATGGCGTTACGGTCTTTTTGCAGAAGCCGGCAAGTCTTGTCGGCGAGGAAACCGCCCTTTACGACCGCATGGTAATGGAGCTGATGCCGCCCGAAATGGAGAGAATGATCGCGGATTGTAAGGCGATCGGCATGAAGCATTTTCTGTTGCCTTGCGATGCCTACTACCACAACGACGGTCTTGTTGACGATCCCGAAGCGCTTGCCGCGTATTGCACATGGGCGCGCGACAACGGTGTTGCGTTTATGAGCTTCTCCGCGATCGGTACCGAAGCCATCCGTATCGTCAAATCCTACGGCATCCGTATTGCGGCGTATACCTTTGATGATCCAATCGAAATGTATGAGTGGTATGACCTTGGTGTAGATTTTATCTTCTGCAACGTCACCGTTATGTAAAAGCTGCCCACCGCACCGCCTGCGGGAAGCGGGCAAATGCGTTTGGTCGGATGCGATTTTATACTGTTGTGCGCCTTGGTCGAGTGACCGAGGCGCTTTTGCTTTGCGGCGAAAGCCGTAAACGACACGAAAAATGGCGAAAATTCATCAAAAAATCACAAACAGAACGCACAAACCGTACAAACAACGGTTGATTATTATATAAATTTATGATATAATGTACAATGTATATTTGCGGGCATAGCCCCGCGGTGCAAACCAAAAACCGAAAGGAAGCAGCACCTATGATTAAGATCGACCATCTGGTCAAAAACTACGGCAACAACTGCGCAGTCGATGACGTCAGCTTCGAGATCGCCCCCGGCGAAATCGTTGGATTTCTCGGCCCGAACGGCGCAGGCAAAAGCACGACAATGAATATTCTGGCGGGATATCTTTCCTCTACGGCGGGTCGCGTTGTGGTGGATGGACTGAACGTCCTTGACGAGCCGCTTGAGGTCAAGCGCCGCATCGGCTACCTGCCCGAGCAACCGCCCCTTTACCTGGATATGACAGTTGAGGAATACCTGATCTTCGTTTACGACCTGAAGGGTTGCACCTTCAACCGTACCAAGCATTTGGAGGAGATCTGCGAGGTTGTGAAGATCAAGGACGTGTATCATCGCGTGATCCGCAACCTCTCGAAGGGCTACCGTCAGCGCGTGGGTATCGCGCAGGCGCTGGTGGGCAATCCCCCCGTGATCATCTTTGACGAGCCTACGGTGGGTCTTGACCCCAAGCAGATCATCGAGATCCGCAACCTGATCCGCACGCTTGGCAAGGATCACACCGTCATCCTTTCCACGCACATCCTGCAGGAGGTGCAGGCGGTCTGTGACCGTATCATCATCATCAACAAGGGTCGTGTGGTCGCGGACGAGCGTACCGAAAACATTACCCGTGTGATGGATAACAACCGCCGCTACCGTGTCAGCATCAGCGGTCCTCAGCGCGAGGTGCTTGCCATGCTGAAGGGACGTGCCGATATCGCACGTGTCGAGCAGCTGCCCGAGCGCGACGGCGATGCCTATTCCTATCTGGTGGAAAGTGCGCCCGGCATCGATATGCGCAAGTCGCTCTTCCGTGCGCTTGCCGAAAAGGGCTGGCCCCTGATGGGCCTTGAGCCGATGGGCATGAGCCTTGAGGATATCTTTATCAACATTGTGGATAAAACCGCCGAGGGTGCGCCCGTGGTGGGCGGCAAAAAGGCACGCCGCACAGCGCGCAACGCCACCCCCGAACAGGATATCGCACAGTCGATTCTGGATGCCACTGCCGAACAGCAAAAGACCATCGCCCCCTACGAGGGCGAGGACTGATTGCCTATCTGAAGAAAGGAATGTCGGTGCTTTGCCGACCGAATGCTATGTTTGCCATTTTTAAAAAGGAACTGCGCGCGTATTTCATCAGCCCTGTGGGCTATGTATATACCGGCATTTTTCTCGCGGCATCGGCGCTGATCTGCGCGATGACCACGATCCAGCAGGCGAGTTATGCAACCTCGTCCTACTTCCAATACATGATCTTTGCCTTCGTGGTACTGATCCCGCTTTTGACGATGCGCCTGTTTTCCGAGGAGCGCAAGACGCGCACCGAGCAGCTGCTGCTGACCTCGCCCGTTACCATTACGGGCATGGTGGCGGGCAAATATCTGGCGGCGTTCGCGCTGTTTTTTGCCACCATGCTGGTGTCGCTGATCAACTTTTTCCCGCTGGTATCCTACGCACTTGCCGAGCAAAGCGTCGCTACCTCTGATGTGCACGTGGGACCTGCCGCGGGGCAGGTGTTCGGCTGCTTTATCGGCGTGCTGCTGATCGGCGCGTGCTTTATCGCCGTCGGTCTTTTCATCTCGGCACTGACCGAAAATCAGCTTTCCGCCGCGGTGATCACCATCGCCACGATCGCACTGATGATCCTGGTGGGTCTGTTCAATCAGTACATCGGCTCCACCTTCATCCGCACGGTGCTGAATTGGATCTCGGTGTTGAGCCGCTTTGATTATTTTGCATACGGCATTTTCGATTTCTCGGCATTGCTGTATTACCTGTCGATCACGGGTGTATTCTTGTTCCTTACGGTGCGCGTTTACGAAAAGCGCCGTTGGGGCTGATGGAGGTGTGAGAAATGAAGCTTTTGCATACCAAAAAATTCCGCTATGGCAGTGTTTCTCTTAGCATCACCATTGTCATCATTGCCGCTGTGATCCTGCTGAACGCCATTGTCACCGTCCTTGTGGGCAAGTTCGGTCTGTATATTGATATGACCCCCGAAAACCGCTTCACGCTTTCCGACGGCGCGATCGCACTGCTTGACGGTATGGATCACACGCAAGAGGTAGATATTATCTTCTGTATGCCCGAGGATGAGATGGAGGAAAGCGCACTGCAGCTTGATGTGCTGGAGACCGTGCGCGATATTACCAATCGCTATGACAACATCAACCGCAAGCACGTGGATATTCTGACCAACCCCTCGGCTGTGTGGGAATATGTGGATAAAACCCGTGCCGACATTACCTCGACCAGTGTGATCGTGGCAAGCGGCACCGAGGCGCGCGTGTTCACGCTCTCCTCGCTCTTTATGCTGTCCTCCGATCAGACCTCGGTGGTGGGCTATAACGGCGAGCAGAAGCTGGTTTCTGCCATCCTTTCGGTCACGCAGGCTGAAAAGCCGATTGCCGTTGTCACCGTGGGACACGGCGAGGACACCTCGTTTACGGATAACAGCAGCAGCCTTCTGACCCTGCTTGAGGAGGTCGGCTATGAGGTGGTGACCGTGAACCTTCTGAAGGAAGAGATCCCTGCCGATGCCCGCCTTGTGGTGATTTATGACCCGACCTCTGACTTTATCGAGAAGAATGCGCTGAATCCCGTTTCGGAGCTGGATAAGCTGGATAAGTTCCTTCAGGGCGACAACTCGCTGATGGTCTTCTTCGATCACGAAACCCCGAGCCTGCCAAATCTGGAATCCTTCCTTGATGAGTGGGGCATTACCATTGCACGCTCGGGCGAGGCAAATTATCTGATCAAGGATACTGCCGCTTCTGCCGACCCCACGGGCTATAACATTTACGCCAATTACGTAACGGCAGGTCTTGGCAGCAGCCTGACCTCAAAGCTCTGGGACGGTGTCGCACACCCCAAAAAGGTGATCTTCCCCAACGCCACCGCTATCGTTTCCTCTTACAACCGCCAGTGGAACGACGACCACGGCTATTGGGCAGGTGACTATTGGTCCAACGGCGTCGAGCGCCATATTTACGATATCTTCACCTCGTCGGGCAGTGCCGTTGCCGAGGCAGGTGGCAGTGTTGTGAAAAAAGCAAGCAACGACAGCCTCTTCTCGTTTATGACGGTTACCGAGCAGATCTCGATGGATAGCAGCGGTGTCGAGCACACCTCGTATGTGCTTGCCTGCGCCTCGACCATGTTTGCCTCCGGTCCTGCGCTGGATTCCAGCTACGGCAACCATACCGCGCTTGCCTATGCCTGTCACGCAATGGGTCAGGATGTGGTGGCGGTATCGCTGAACTGCAAATACTATGCCGATACCGATATCAATTCGATCACCGCTGAGGCGGCGAATCAATACACCGTTGTGCTGACCGTTATCCCCGCTTCGATTATCTTCATCGCCGGCATTTATATCATGGTGAGGAGAAAATACAGATGACAGATCAAAAAAGATTACCCCCGCCCAAGCGCTCGCGCCGATCGGCACTGAAGCGCCAGCGCATGGCGCTTCTGATCGGGCTTGGCGTGGTGGCATTGCTGACCGTTGCCTTTATCCTTGTGCATATCTTCACCTCGCGCGTGTTGTTTGAGGATGTGGATGGTACCAAGTATTACGCCGTGCGTGATAACGGCGCATACGTGCTGGAAAATGAGGATGGCAAGGCAATGCCCACCAACAGCGACGGCCTTTATATCACCGTTGCCAATACTCTGGTTAATGTCGATGCCGACAGCGGCAAATGCACCGTGGTTGCCGTGGTGCTGACGGCAGACAGCATCGAGATTACCAAGTTCAATTACAGCACCTATTCCTATGACGTGCTGATGTACCCCCAAATTGAAATGAACGGATCGACCGATGCCAACTGCATTCAGTCGATCGAGATCAAAAACAAGTTCGAGCGCGAGACCGAGGACGGCGGCACCGAAACGGTAGAGGATCATTATATCTTCTATCTGAACGATAAAGGCGAATACGTAATCAAAAATTGCCCCGGTATTGAAATTGACGAGGTAATGTTCGCCTCAATCGCGGTCAGCACGGGCTATACCCGTGCCGTCAAGCGCCTGGACCTTTCCGAATCCAACCCCCACGCCGAGGGCTTCCGTCAGAACGGTTATGCCGAATATGGCTTGCCCGAAACCGATGCCGAGGGCGAGAATTACTTTATCATCACCTCGAAGGCAGGCACCTCTTACAAGGTGCTGATCGGTGACCGCGCACCCGATGGATCGGGCTATTACGCCCGCTTCGCAGGCCGCCCCGATGTGTATATCATCAGTGAGAGCGAGACCACCGATTACAGCACCGCCTTCAGCGAGACCTTCTTTGCCGAGCTTGAGGATTACGTGGTTCCGAACGTGGTCGTACCGATGACCTCGTCCAACTATTTTGATATGCAGAACTTCACCATTATGGAGCTGACCGGCGTTACGGGAAACGATTGGAACAACGCCGCTTACCGCCAGATCGTGCAGTTCTCCTATATCCCGATCGAGCTTCGTACCGGCACCATCAATGCCTCGCGTCCCTACGTGGGCTTTATCGGCGATCCGCCTGCCGATGGCTCCGAGGGCAAGCTTTCCTCGGGTTACCACATCAACTATTACAACGCGGATGACTGCCTGCAGAATATTCAGATGATGCAGGGCGCAAGAGTCGTTTGGCTGGATAACGGCAGAGACGACACACTGGATCATATTTCGTTTACGGCAAAATACGGCTGTCAGTTCGCCATGAACTTTACCTTCGTTTCCGAAAGAAACGGCGCGAACTACAACTATGCGCCCAAGACCGAGGTCGATCAGCGCATCTGGATCAGCCCCAAGACCGAGGATGACACCTATTTCGTATACAGCGATTTTTACGATATGGTGCTTGAGGTTGAGGCGATCTATTTCGAATTCCTGGAATGGCAGGACGTCGAATGGGTCGAAAAGGATATCCTTTCGGTGCATATCGGCTATGTTGAAAAGCTGGAGTTTACCATTGGCAACGGCATCCTTGTCAACGGTGGCAAAACCCATCACGTTGTGCTGGATTTTGACAACTCCGAGACCGATCAGAGCGCAACCAGCGACAGCTATATCACCACCGATCTGTTGAAGATCTTTGCCACTTATAACAACGGTACGGCACACGTCAGTGAGCAGATCTCGACCGATCTGTACCGACAGCTTCACTTGGTACTGTTGTATTCGTCGCTTGAGGGCGATGCCACGCTGGATCCCGCCACGCAAGAGGCATATCGCAATGCGGGCGATTCGGCAGCCGATCTGGTGATCCGTATGACCCTCAATGAGGACGGTGTTTCCAACACCTACACCTATCGCTTCTACAATTACACCGCGCGCCAGACCTATGTTACCGTCAATGGTGTCGGTACCTCTTATATGCTGCACAAGCAGGTGGATAAGATCATTTCCGATCTTGGCAAGCTGCTTTCGGGCACCAACATCGTATACAACGCCGCTGACGGCGTTTGCGGTTGCCGCGGCTACGCAGCATAAAAACGCAAAAAGCACCCACGTTGGGTGCTTTTTTGTAACAAAAGAAAAGAGCAAGCACGGTGTGCTTGCTCTTTTTGATCAATCGCGGTCTCCCAAGGGGATATAGGTTTTGGGAGTGGTGATGCACTTGTAGGCAGGGCGGATGATACGCTTTGCCGTGCAGAATTCCTCCATGCGGTGTGCGCACCAGCCCGAAACGCGGGCGATGGCAAACAGGGGAGTATACATGGTAACAGGAATGTTCAGCATACGGTAGATCAGACCCGAGTAAAGGTCGACGTTGGCGCACATTTCCTTGTTGACACCCTTGTAACGGTGGAACAGCTCGGGGGTCAGGCGCTCGATCGATTCCAGCAGGGCAAAGTCCTTGCCATAGCCCTTCTTTTCGGCAAGCTCCTGCGCGTAGCGCTTCAGCATGACAGCACGGGGGTCGGATTTGGTATAGATGGCGTGACCCATACCGTAAATCAGACCGCTGCGGTCGCCTGCTTCGCCGCGCATGATTTTGGTCAGGAATGCAGCAACCTCTTCGTCGTCGGTGGTGTCGTGGACGTTTTCCTTGATGCAGTCGAACATTTCCTGCGCCTTGATGTTAGCGCCGCCGTGGCGGGGACCCTTCAGCGAACCGATTGCCGCGCTGATGGCAGAATATGTATCGGTGCCCGACGAGGAAAGCACGCGGCACGCGAATGCCGAGTTGTTACCGCCGCCGTGCTCGGCATGGATGACAAGGCACAGGTCCAGCAGCTTTGCCTCTTCCTCGGTGTACGTGGCATCGTGGCGGAGCATACGCAGGAAGTTCTGCGCGGTGGAAAGCTCGGGGTGGGGGTTGTGCAGATTCAGACCGTGGCCGCCAAAGGCGCTGCGGTAAACGGCATAAGCGTGTGCCGCAATGACGGGAACGCGTGCGATCAGCTGCATACTCTGGCGCAGCATGTTGGCAAGCGTGGTCTCGTCGGGATTGTTGTCGTATGCATAAAGCGACAGCACGCCGGTTGCCATTTTATTCATGATCGAGGCAGAGGGCGCCTTCATCAGAATATCCTCGTCAAAGCGGGCAGGGAGCTGCGCGTAGCGATTCAAAAGATTGCGGAAGGTATCCAGCTGTGCGGTGGTGGGCAGATGACCGAAGAACAGCAGGTAGCAGCATTCCTCAAAGCCATAGCGGTTTTCCAACACAAAATTCTCGCAAAGGTCGCGCATGCGGTAGCCGCGGTAGTACAGCTCGCCGTCGACGGGGGTACGCTCACCTTCGTTGATGATGTAGCCGTGCGCGTTGCCGATGCGGGTGATGCCTGCCATAACGCCGGTGCCATCGGGCTCGCGCAGACCGCGCTTGACGTGATAGTTATCAAACGCCGCGCCGGGGATGGTATATTCGCTTTCGGATTCCGCGACCAGCTCAGCCAGCAGATCTTCGTTGACGGGATCAAAGGAGTCGTTGTGGTTGAAAAAATCCATAGAAAACACCTCTCTTTCGGTGAATAGAAGATTATTATATCATAAAAGGATGGTTTTTGCAAGACGGAAGAGAGGGAAATTCAAAAAATCTTCATAAAGAGGGAAAGAATCACATCCATCGGTGCTTGCGGAAGATGAAAATGCAGAAGGAAACCACGGCAACCGCCAGCCCGATGACAAAGAGATAGCCGTACTTCCAGGCGAATTCGGGCATATTGAAGTTCATACCGTACCAGCCCACCAGCAGCGAGAGGGGCAGGAAGATGGCGTTCAGCACGGTGAAGGTCTTCATGGTTCTGTTCAGACTGAAATCCAGCGTGGATTGATGTGCCTCGCGCAGCTGCGACAGCTGCTCGCGCAAGGAGCCGACGTTGCGCAGCAGGCGCTCGGCGCGGTCGGTAAAAATGCGGAAGTAGCGCAGATCGTCCTCGGTGTCAAACAGCTCGTTTTCGTTTTCGGCAAGCGCTTCGCCTACATCGATCATCTGCTCATAGTAATGGTGCAGCAGCAACAGGCGCTTTTTGTGGTGCAGCAAAAGAGCGGTGAAATCCTCGTCAAGGTCGTCCTGCAGCACCTTTTCCTCCAGGGCGGAAAAGCCGAATTCCATATCCTCCAGCAGCTTTCCGTCCCCCTCAATCATTGCATCAAGAAAGGCAAAGATCAGCTTTTCTGCAGTCAGGGATGAGGGAGAATAGCGGCGCAGAGCTTTATCGAACTGTGCGCGCGTGCTGCCGTCGCTGTCCCGAATGTCGACCACGATAAACAGATTTTTGCGCACGTAGAAGGCAATACAGTCCACGCCCTCAGGACCGCCGCCCGTTCGCTTGATGGTGCCGAAGCTGTATTCATCATACACCTCGATACTGTTGCGGAAGTAGCGGACCTTTTCGCGGCATTGTCGTACCGTTGAGGGGGCAAATCCAAAAACGGGGGCAAGGCGCTCCAGCTCATCTACGGAAAGATAAGCGGCGGTCAGCTCGGTGGGATCGGGAGAGATCGCGCTGACCTCATGCAGGGCTTTTTCAAAACGGTAAAACATCAGTCTACCTCCTTCCTTTGAAAGGCAGTTCGCGGTGTGCTGGGGCTGCCATTGTCAGTATAGCACACACAAATGCCAAAGCACAACCCTTTCGGGGAAATTTTCTTTTCCTATTGACTTCTTTCTTACTTTGAATTAAAATAGGTACTGTATTTTGTCGAAGGGAGTGAGTACAGTGCGCGATAGAAGGCTGTGGTTCGTGCGCGGTATGCGTGACGGTATCCCCATTGCGCTGGGGTATTTTGCGGTGTCGTTTGCGCTGGGAATCAAGGCAAGCGCAACAGGTATGACTGCCTTTCAGGCGGCGCTGATGTCGGCACTGAATCTGACCTCGGCAGGCGAGGCGGCGGCGATCGCGCTGATCGGCGCGGGCACCACCTACGTCGAGCTGACGGTTACCCAGCTGGTGATCAACATCCGCTATCTGTTAATGTCCTGCTCGCTCTCGCAAAAGATCGCGCCCGAAGGGTCGCTGCTGCACCGATTCCTCATCGGCTTCGGTGTCACGGATGAAATCTTCGGCGTGTCGATGGCGCAGGATGGCAAGCTGTCTCCCTTTTATAGCTACGGCGCGATCTCGGTTGCGGCGCCGGGCTGGACACTTGGTACCCTGTTTGGCGCACTGCTCGGCGACATTTTGCCCCTTCGCGCGGCAAGCGCGCTGGGCGTGGCACTTTACGCCATGTTTTTGGCAATCATTCTGCCCCCCGCGCGCAAAAGCCGCGTGATCGCGGTGCTGGTGGCGGTATCGATGGCGGCAAGCGCCCTGTTTGCCTACCTTGCCGAGCGCTTTGCGTGGGAGGCAATGACCGAGGGCTTCCGCATCATTATCCTTACTGTGGTGATTTCCGCGGTGGCGGCGATCCTGTTTCCCGTCAAAGAGCAAGGGGAAGAGGAGGGCACGGTATGAAGATCAACAGTATTTATCTCGCCATTCTTGTGATGGCTGTTGTTACCTATCTCATCCGCGTTACACCCCTGGTGCTGATCCGCCGCGAGATCAAGAACAAGACCATCCGTTCCTTCCTTTATTATGTCTCGTATGTCACACTGTCTGTCATGACCTTTCCCGCCATTCTTACCTCGACTGCGGTCATCTGGTCGGCGCTGGCGGCGCTTGCCGTGGCGGTGGTGCTCTCACTTTGCCGACTGAAGCTGCCCGTGGTGGCGACGGCGGCGTGCCTTGCGGTTTTTTGTGTGGAACTTTTCTTTTGAGCGCCGCAGAGCCTTTTCGTTTTGGTAAAATTGCGAAAAAAGTGTGAAAATTGAAAAAACTATTGACAAGCGAGGTCTTGTTGGTATATAATAAGTGTTGTCACTGTAAAAAAGCGTTTATTTGGTTACTGTCCCGATACGCTTCCGATTTTGAAATTTAAGGAGGTGCCGATATGCTCAGAACTTACCAGCCCAAAAAGCGTCAGAGAAAAAAGGAGCATGGTTTCAGAAAGAGAATGAGAACTGCCGACGGTAGAAACGTTCTCAAGAGAAGACGTGCAAAAGGCAGAAAGAGACTGACTTACTAAGTCTTTGCCGACATAGAAACCATGACCGATGTTTCCCCATCGGTCATTTTCTCTATACGCGTGCGTGTGCGCGTATATATACACACGCGTATGCGAATTCCATTAAACCGACGGAAGTGAGTTACAGCGAACCATGAAAAATTACGCCATCAAAGAACATCACCTTTACAATAAGGCGTTTGCCAAGGGTCAACGTGCCGTTGGCAAGCTGGCGGCAGTTTACGTTCTGCGCGATTTTGCCGCAAAGCGACTGCGAAACGCCAACCCGCAAAAGGAATATCTCAACCGCGTGGGACTGTCGGTCGGCAAAAAGATCGGCGGTGCCGTACAGCGCAACCGCGCCAAGCGCCTGTTGCGTGAGGGGTACCGTGCTGTCAGTGCCGCGGGGGTAAAAAAGGGATATCTTGTCATTCTTGCCGCAAGGGAAGAAATCAAGGGAAAAGGGGCAGAGGATGTCAAGCGCGAGCTATTGCATCTCTTTCGCCGCCTTGGAATGATAGAGGAAGCATGAAATATCTTTGCATCTGGCTGATCCGCTTTTACAGAAAATGCATATCACCGCTGAAAAAACCCTGTTGCCGCTTTACCCCCTCTTGCTCGGCTTACGCGCTGGAGGCGTTTCAGAAGCGCGGCTTCTTCGTGGGGCTTGTCCTTACCGTGTGGCGCATTCTGCGTTGCAATCCGTATGTGCCAGGCGGCTACGATCCCGTGCCCGAAACGGGGCTTCGCTATAAGGGTCCGCGTGTGATACCGATAGAACATGACGAATGCTGTGAAGACGACAGCGAACAGGAAAATGCGTCTTATCAAGGGAAGGACGGGGAGTATCCCCCCGATGAGCGTTCCCACTGAAAGGAAGAAAATCATGAACAAGAAAACAACTTGGAAAAAGCTTCTTGCGCTTGGTCTTGTGGTTGTGATGCTGGCAGTTACTCTTGTCGCCTGTGGCGGCGGAGATAACGGCACCACCATCGATGCGACCTGGAAGGCAAACGACGAAAACGGCGTGATCTATTTCTCGCGCGTGCTGGCACAGTGCGGCGATGACCACGACGCCAAGGAAATGTTTGTCGCCGCCTCGCGTGGCTATGATATGAGCGCCGAAGACTTTGACGATGATGATCTTGCGTATGCCGCAGATGTCGTCACCGTTACCGTAGAAGATGTTGAATACAAGGTCAGCCTTTCGGGCGCCAAGGCGGCGCTGGAAAAGGTGAAGCCCAGCGACGATGCTTCGATTACGAAGTACAACGAATTCC
Organism: Eubacteriales bacterium; assembly: GCA_045119135.1. Taxonomy (GTDB): domain Bacteria; phylum Bacillota; class Clostridia; order Oscillospirales; family CAG-272; genus Firm-07. Next base: position 12,958 of record JBGVCY010000085.1, read on the forward strand.
GCGATGCCCTGACTGCCGAGCAGGTGGTTGAGATTGTCAATCGCGTGAGAGAAGAAAAGGAAGTTGATCTTGCCCCCACCTCGGGCTTCAGCAAGGTGCTTGTCTGGATCGGTGTGTTCCTGCGTTGGCTGACCAACCTCACCGCAGGCAATTACGTATTTGCGCTCTTCTTCTTTGCTCTCATTGTCGAGCTTCTGATGCTGCCCTTTGGTATCAAGCAGCAGAAAAACTCGCAAAAGCAAGCAAAGCTGCGCCCCAAGGAAATGGCGATCCGTAAGAAATACGCGGGCCGCAATGACCAGGTGTCACAGAAAAAGCTGCAAGAGGAAATTCAGCGCCTGTATCAGGAAGAGGGCTTCAACCCCATGGGCGGTTGCTTGCCTTTCTTGATTCAGATGCCCATCATCATTGCGCTGTATAACCTGGTTATCGACCCCATGAAGTACGTGCTGGGTCTTGCTCCCGGTCTGACGGGTGCGCTTTCCACCTACTGCACCACCGCGCGTGCGGCAGGCGGTCTTGGTATGTCGATCGCGGCAAACAGCCGCGGCTCGATTGAGCTGCTCTCTCGCCTGAATGAAGAAAATCTGGCAGGTCTTCGTGAATTTGCCTTCTTCTCGAACTCGGGCGCGTGTGCAGATGCACTGACGGGTATCACGGTGCCCAACTTCAACCTTTTTGGCCTGAATATGGGTATCATTCCCAGCATCACCAAGCCCAGCTGGCTGTGGTTGATCCCCGTGCTGACCTTTGCTGTGTATTTCGCCAGCACCAAGCTGATGCGCAAATTCAGCTATCAGCCCGCCATGCAGGACCAGCAGATGGGTTGCTCGAACAATATGATGGATATCGGCATGCCCTTGATGAGTGTGTATATCACCTTCATCGTTCCTGCCGCTGTCGGTATTTACTGGATCTTCAAATCCATCATTTCCACCGCTGTCAGATTTGTGACCAACAAGCTGATGCCCCTGCCGGTCTGCACCGAAGAGGATATCAAGGCAGCCGAGCGTGAAATGAAGGGCAAGCGCAAGGTCGAAAGACGTCCCGCAGGCACGCGCACCACGGCTGACGGTCGTGAGATCCGCTCGCTGCATCACATCGATGATGAGGACGAGCTGCCCCCTCGCACCACCGAGCCCGTTGGCCGCTATGACCGCGACGACGAGGAAACGCCCGTTGCTCCCGCCGCCGATGCGACCGATGCAACCGTCACTCCTGCCGCAGGCAGTGTGACCGCTGCGCCTCTGAAGGAAGACCGTAAAAACGACAAGAAAAAGAAGTGAGGAACAAGACAGTGAAAAAGCAAATCATCATTACTGCAAAAACCGTTGACGAGGCAGTGGCAAAGGCAGTTGCCGAGCTGGGCGCTCCCGATGCTGCTTCGATTGAATATACCGTACTTGAGGAAGCAAAGAAGGGCTTTCTTGGCTTTGGTGCCGCACCTGCGCGCATCGAGGCAAGCTATACCTGTCGCGGCGCGGATGCCGCGCTGGAGCTGATCCGTCACCTGATCGAGGGAATGGGCATTGATGCCAAGGTCACCCTTGCAGAGAAGGAAGACGATGCCGCAACCATCCGTGTTGAGGGTGAGAGCGCAGGCGTGCTGATCGGCCATCACGGCGATACGCTGGATTCGCTGCAGTATCTTGCCAATCTTGCTGCCAACAAAAAGGTGGCTGGTGAGAAGCGCGAATACTGCCGCGTGACCGTGGATGTTGAAAATTACCGCCTGAAGCGCGAGGAGACTCTGCGTGCCCTTGCCCGTAAGATGGCAGACAAGGTATTGCGCTATCGCAAGAGCGTGATGCTGGAGCCCATGAACCCCTACGAGCGCCGCATCATCCATTCTGAGGTGCAGAAGATCGCAGGCGTTGCGACCAACTCGATCGGCAGCGAAAACAACCGTAAGGTTGTGCTGTATCTCGATATCGAGGGCGATGCAACCACTGCCGCACCCAAGACCCATTACGACGATCTGGGCGAATTTTAAAAAAGAAGCCAACCTTAAGTTGGCTTGGAAAGGAAGAAACAATGCGTAAAATCGCGATTTTCGTGCTTTCTCTCGTGCTTTGCCTTTCCCTTTGTCCGATTTCCGTGTTTGCCGCCGATGAAAGCTTTGTACTGAAGCTTCACATCGGCGAGCAGGCAACCATTACCATGCCCTCTGCCCCCTCGCACACGCTGCCCACGCCCGATGCACCCGAGGGCAAGGTGTTCGCGGGCTGGTATGCGGCAGCAACCGATGATGCGACTGCGGTATTTTTGCCCGCAGGCGCTACCGTCACCAAGGATATCGCTGTCGAGCTGACAGCCCTCTTTATCAGCATGAATACCCGTTCCGATGCCGAGCTTCGCATCGTTGAAGGGGATGAGGGCGTTCGCTTTGTGACCGATATCAACCGCGACGATATGGAGCTGCTTACCGCGCAAACGACCGTGCTTTCGATGGGCACGCTGATCATACGCGAGGAATCCCATATGCTGATCACGGGCCCGTATTGGGGCGCGATCACAGGTGGCGTTGTGTCGCATGATACGTTGAGGATGCTGGTATCACCCTACAATAAATATTTGGATGTCGTCACCACGGGTCCCTATTCCGAGACCCGCAGAACCTACAGCATTGCAGGCTCTGTCTCACATATCCCTTCGAAAAAGCTGTATTCGGGCTTTGTGGGTGTGGGCTATCTGCAGCTTGCCTATACCGATGGCAGCACAGGCTATGTGTACGCCAACTTTGATACCGAGGGCGAGACCAAACTGTATTCGCTGGCAGCCGAGGCATTTGGCGACCGCGCCAACGAGCGTGACGATACTTACCCCTATAAGACATCGGCGGGCTATTCGCCCTATACCGATAGCCAGCTTACCTTTATGAAGGGCGTGCTGGACCGCGTGGTCAACCTGACCTTCGTGGAAAAGGACGGTGCCACCGTTCCTGTTATTTTACCCAACATTCCTGCTTATACCGCACCCTATGTTATTGTTTCCTCGCGCTTCTCGGTTGAATTTGAATACTATCTGCTGGTGGCGCAAGGGGATTACCGCTTTGACGAGGATTTTGCGATCCTTCTGAACAACGGTGAAAAGTGCTTCGTCTACAATGGAACCCGTACGGGAATCTGCGACGTTGATCCGCAGAATGACGGCAAGACGATGGCGGTTGACTTCAAGGGTGACCGAGGAGAACTATGAACGAGCTGTTTGATACCGTAGCCGCCGTTTCCACCCCGCGTGGAAAGGGCGGTGTTGCGGTGATCCGTATCTCGGGACAAAACGCGCGCGATATTCTCGCGCGCGTTTTTACCCCTTCCTATCGCGCGCCCGCAACGGCGCCGCGCCGCGCTTGCCTTGGAAAGATCGTCTCCGCCACGGGCGAGGTGATCGACGAAGGACTTGCCACCTTTTTTCCGTCGCCCGCTTCCTTTACGGGCGAGGATGTGGTCGAGCTTGCCTGCCACGGCGGTATTCTGTTGACCGAGCAGGTGCTCTCTGCCGTGCTTGCGGCAGGTGCGCGCCCTGCTACTGCGGGCGAATTTACCCGCCGTGCGCTCCTGCACGGCAAGATGACCCTTTCCGCCGCCGAGGCGCTGGGCGAGCTGCTTGAGGCAAAGACCGCAGGTCAGCTGACCCTCGCGCGCGGCGGAATGGCGGGACACCTCTCAAACGCTATCGAGGGGGCATACAGCCGCCTTTCGGCACTGCTTGCCGATGCGTACGCTAAGATCGATTTTCCCGATGAGGACCTCAATACCCTGTCGCGCGAGGAGCTTTGTGCCGCCTTTGCCAAGGTGCGTGAGGAGCTTGTGCGCTTGCAGCGCACCTATCGCACGGGTCACGCCGTGGGCGAGGGCATTGCTACTGTCATTTGCGGTCCCGTAAATGCGGGCAAATCGACCCTTTATAACGCGCTGGTGGGCAAGGATGCCGCCATTGTGACCGATATCGCGGGTACCACCCGTGATATTCTTTCCGAAACCGTGGCGCTGGGTGACGTGACACTTCGCTTGTTTGATACGGCGGGTCTGCGCGATACCGATGACACCGTCGAGGGCATCGGCGTGGCACGCACGCGCGAGGCAATGAAAAGCGCCGAGCTGATCTTGGCGGTGTTTGACGGTGCCAAGGCGCCCGATGCCGAGGTCGGGGAACTGATTGCCGAGCTGAAAACACTTCCTGCCGCCGTGATTGCGGTGCTGAACAAGAGTGACCAAGGCGAGTGCTTTCCCGAGGCGTTACTTGCCGATTTTGCCGCCGTAGTGCGCCTTTCGGCGCGCGAGCGTGATACCGAGACATTGCGTGCGGCAGTAGAGAAGCTCTACCTTGCCGATGGCATTGCGCTTGGCCAGGATCCGGTGGTGTCGAATGCGCGCCAATTCGCCGCGCTTTCCCGTGCCGCCGAGGCGCTTTCTCAAACGGTTGAATCACTCGCCGCCGATGTGCCGCTGGATGCTGCGTGTATCGATGCGGAGCTGGCGATGCAAGCCCTTGGCGAGGTGGATGGCCGCGCCGTGGATGAAAGTATTCTTGCTGATATTTTCTCGCATTTCTGCGTGGGTAAATAAGAAAAGGAGCCCCTTTTTGAAGGGGCTCCTTTTCTTTTTGAAAAAATACTTGACAAATCTTTAAAGTTAGTTTATAATAACTTTAGAATCATTCTAAAAAGGAGGGATAGGATGACAGGAAAACGAGCCGCCATTTTAGAGATCCTGCGCGAAGGGGGACACCTGCAGCCCGATGAGATCTATCGCCGCGCGAAGCAACAGTATCCCGGTATGGTGCTGGCGACTGTATACAACAACCTGCACGCCCTTTGTGAAGAGGGTCTGATCCGCCACATCCATACGGCACGCGGCGCCGATTATTACGACCGCACGCCCACCCCGCACGAGCACGCAATCTGTGCCGTGTGCGGTAAAATGATGGATCTGGATATGGGGGATTTCGGCACATATCTTGCCGAGCACACCGACCTGCCTATGCTCTCCTACGACTTCATCCTGCACACCGTTTGTAAGGAGCACGCAAAGGCATAAAAAAAGACCGAGCAATGCTCGGTCTTTTTTTATTTCGCAACGGGCGCTGTTTCTGTTTTTTCAGCGCGCTCGCCTTCCTCGCGCAGGATGCGGTTGGCGTTGGCAAGCATCAGCTTCAGGCGGTTTTCCTGATTGATGCGGGAAGCGCTGGAATCGTAGTCGATCGAGACCAGGTTGACATTGGGATGATGCTCGCGGATGATCTTCATCATGCCCTTGCCGACAATGTGGTTCGGCAGGCAACCAAAGGGCTGGCCGCACACCACGTTCTTCACGCCGCCCTCGATCAGCTCCAGCATCTCGGCGGTCAGCAACCACCCCTCACCCATTTGCACGCCCTCACCGATATAACCCTTGATGGCGGCGCGGGTCTTTTCAAAGTCGCAGGGGGGACGGAAGCTGCTGTTCTCGCGGTAGAGCCTGATGAAGTCGAGCTGCTTTTTGTGCAGGTAATTGTAAGCAAATTTCATCAACGCACCGCGCTTTTTGTTCATACCGTAAAGCTTGGTATCCACCACCGAGGCGTTGACGGTATACAGAAAGAAATCCAGCAAGCCTGCCATAACCGTTTCGGCGCCCTCGGCAACCAGAAAATCCTCCAGATGGTTGTTCGCAAGGGGAGAGAATTTCACATAGATCTCCCCCACGATGCCCACGCGCACCTTCTTTTCCTCGGTGCGGGCAATGCGGGTATCAAAGTCGCGCAGGATCTCGGCATAGGTCCGTCGCACGGTCTTGTAGCTCACGCGCTTGCCGCTTTTCATCTGCTCGGCAAGGCGCTCGACCCACTCGTTGGCAAGCGCCTGCGAGGCGCCCTTGGTGATCTCATACGGGCGGCACTGATTGACCAGGGAGAGCAGCAGATCGCCGTAATATACCGCATACAGAATGCGGATACCAAGCGAGAGCGTCAGCTTGAAGCCGGGATTTTTTTCCAGTCCCGAGATGTTGAGCGAAATGACGGGAATCTGTGGAAAGCCCGCCTTTGCAAGCGCCTTTCTCAGCAGCGGTATGTAGTTAGAGGCGCGGCATCCGCCACCCGTTTGCGTGAGCAGCAGCGCGGTTTTGTCGGGGTCATAACGCCCGCTTTGCAGGGCGCTGATAAACTGACCGATCACCAAAAGGGCAGGGTAACAGGTGTCATTATGTACGTACTTCAGACCGCACTCGATCACCGAATGGTCGTCGTTTTGCAGCAGTACGGCATTGTAGCCATAGGAGTGAAAGACCTTTTCAAGGATCTTGAAGTGCATCGGGAGCATATCGGGCAAAAGGATGGTATAATCCTTTTTCATTTCTTTGGTAAACAGCACACGTTCTCTTGCCATTTCAGTTTCTCCCTTCCACCTCGCCAAGGGCGCCCAGCAAACTGCGCAGTCTGATGGTAACGGCACCAAGGTTGGTAATTTCGTCGATTTTGATTTGTGTATACAGCTTGTTGCCGTCCTCAAGAAGCTCTCTCACCTCGTCGGTGGTAATGGCATCGATGCCACAGCCAAAGGAGACCAGCTGTACCAGCTCTGCGCCCTTGTGCTCGGTCACAAAGCGGGCGGCGTTATAAAGCCGCGCGTGATAGGTCCATTGATTGAGGACACTGACCTTCGCGGGGGCAGAGACCAGATGTGCCACTGCATCCTCGCTGACCACGGTAAAGCCCAGCGTGGTGGCAAGCTTGTCGATGCCGTGCCCGATCTCGGGATCCACGTGATAGGGTCTGCCGCACAGCACCATCAGGCGCGTGCCATTCTCCTTGGCAAACGCCACGGCGCGCTCACCCTCGGTGCGGATGGTCTGCATATGGCGGGCGTAGGCACGGTATGCACCGCGCACGGCGCCTGCCACCTCGCGCCCGGAAAAGTCGCCGAATTCGCGGTTGAAGAAGGCAAGCAGCTCGGCAGTCAGCTCCTTTTCGCTGTTGATATTTAAATAAGGATAGAAAAAGCGCGTGCCCGCGAGGCTGTCCATATTGTTGACCAGCAGCTCGGAATAATAGGCAACCACAGGACAGTTATAGTGATTATCCGAAACATGCTCGTTCACGTTGCGGGTCAGACACGGATAGAAGATGGCATCCACGCCATCCTCGATCAGCGTTTCGATATGACCGTGCATAATCTTGGCGGGATAGCAGGCAGTATCCGAGGGGATGCTGTACTGTCCCTTGGCATACAGCTTGCGGTTTGAAAAGCCCGAAAAGCGCACGCCGAAGCCCAGCGCGCGGAAGAGGTGATACCAGAAGGGTCCAAACTCATACATACCCAGCGCCAGCGGCAGACCTACCGTAATGCCGCGCGTGCCCTCGACGGGGGTCATCGCGGCAAACAGATCGCGCTTGAAGGCGTGAAGGTTGGGCAGGGGATTGGCGGAAGGCGCTTTTCCTGCACCTTTTTCGCACTTGTTGCCCGATATGTATTTGGCGCCGTCAGCAAAGGTGTTGATGGTGATGTTACAGCGGTTGGTACAGCCCTTGCACACCGTCGCGCGCGAGGTGTGACTGAAGCTGGCAAGCTCCTCGGGCGAGAGCATCGAAGAGACCTCGCCACAGCGCCCTTGCGCGTAAAGCGCCGCGCCGTAAGCGCCCATCAGACCAGCAATGGCGGGGCGGATGACCTCGCGCCCCAGCTCGCGCTCGAAGCTGCGCAGCACGGCATCGTTATGGAAGGTGCCGCCCTGTACCACAATGTTTTTGCCAAGCTCATCGGCGCTTCCTGCACGGATGACCTTGTAAATCGCGTTCTTGACGACCGAGGCGGAAAGGCCTGCCGAAATGTCGCCCACTGTGGCACCGTCCTTTTGTGCCTGCTTGACGGACGAGTTCATAAATACGGTACAGCGCGAGCCCAGGTCAACGGGGGCACGGGCAAAAAGCCCGAGGCGTGCAAATTCCGATGCCTCGTAGCCAAGCGAGCGTGCAAAGGTTTCGATAAACGAGCCACAGCCCGACGAGCAGGCTTCGTTCAGCATAATGCTGTCAATGGCGCCGTTCTTGATCTGGAAGCATTTGATATCCTGACCGCCGATATCCAGAATGAAATCAACGTCGGGATTGAAATAGCGTGCGGCGGTGAAGTGTGCCATGGTTTCCACCAAGCCGAAATCCAGGTGGAAGGCGTGGCGAATCAGATCCTCGCCATAGCCCGTCACGGCGCTGCCGCAGATGCGGATGCGCCCGCCGCAAAGGCGGTAGATCTCACCCAGCTGCTCGCGCACGATCTCAACGGGGTTGCCCTTGTTCGAGCTGTAATAGGTGTAAAGAATCTCGCGCTCGGCGCTGATCAGCAACAGCTTTGTGGTGGTAGAGCCGCAGTCGATACCAAGATAGGCGTCACCCGTATAGGTGGCGATATCGCGCTCGGGCAGAGTGGCGCGCGCGTGGCGTGCGGTAAAGGCGGCGTATTCTTGCTCGTTTTCAAACAAAGGGGGCATGGTTGCCGTGTCGGTCACCGCCGAGGTGGCGGATGCCACGCGGGAGATGATATCGTCAAAGGCATAGCATTCGGGCTGCTCGGCGGCAAAGAATGCCGCACCCAGCGCCACCGAAACGCGCGCGTATTCGGGGAATACCGCGTTTTCGGGCGAGAGCTTCAGTACCTTCAAAAACTGCTCGCGCAGTCCCATATTAAAGGAAAGGGGGCCGCCAAGAAACATCACCTTGCCTGCAATGCGGCGCCCTTGTGCCAGACCTGCTACGGTCTGGTTTGCCACCGCGCGGAAAATGCTGGCGGCAATATCCGCCTTGGCGGCACCTTGGTTGAGAAGAGGTTGAATGTCGGTTTTGGCAAACACACCGCAACGCGATGCAATGGGATAGATGCGCTCGTGCTGCAGCGACAGCTCGTCCATTTCCTCAACCGTCAGGTCAAGCAGGGTCGCCATCTGGTCGATAAAGGCACCCGTGCCACCCGCACAGCTGCCGTTCATGCGCTCATCGGTGCCACCATCAAAAAAGATGACCTTGGCATCCTCGCCGCCAAGCTCAACCACCACGTTGGTGTCGGGCTCAAGGTGGCGCACGGTCTCGCCCGTGGCGAACACCTCTTGCACAAAAGGAAGCTCGGCGGCGCGCGCAAGACCAAGACCTGCCGAGCCCGAAATAGCGATTTTAACGGGGGCATCACCGATGGTTTCGGTCAGGCGCTGTAAGATTTCCAATGTTTTGGTGCGCACCTGTGAAAAGTGGCGCTCATAGCATTGATAGGCGATCGCACCGTTCTTTACCAATACCGCCTTCGCGGTGGTAGAGCCAATGTCGATGCCCAAAAGAATCTCGTTCGTTTGGTTCATATGTATACTCCCTGCAAGCCGCGCAAAAGGCGGAGAATCCCCCCGACGTGCGTCGGGGGGATGGTGGTTACTCTTCGGTTTTGTCGTCGGAATCCTCGGTGTCCTTTTCGTCACTGTCGACGGCATCGTCGGTTACGGGTGCTTCCTCGGCGGGGGCTTCAACGGGGATCATAAGAGCCTCGTCTTCGGCTGCCTCGCGCTCAGCTGCCTCGCGTGCACGGCGCTCGTTTTCGTTGCGGCTGCGCTCTTTTTTCAGCTCTGCCATCAGCTCAAGGTCGCCCATCGAGGCGCCCTCATCCATAGCGGCGGCAAACTGATCGCCGTCCATGATTTCGTGCTTCAAGAGGAACTCTGCAATGAAATCCAGCTTGTCGCGGTTCTCCTCAAGAATTCGCTTGGCGGTGGCATAGCCCTCGTCAAGCAATGCCTTGATCTCGGCATCGATCTTGGCGGCAACCTCTTCTGAGTAATCCTTGTTGTTCGAAAAGTCGCGGCCAAGGAATACTTCGCTTTGACCTGAGCCGTACATCACGGGGCCAAGCACGTCGGACATACCAAGTTGGGTCACCATCTTACGTGCGGTCTGGGTGGCGCGCTGAATGTCGTTGGATGCGCCGCCAGAAATATCGCCAAAGATGATGCTTTCGGCAACACGTCCTGCCAGAAGCATAGCAATATGCTCCTTCATTTCCTGCTTGTAAACGCTGTATTTATCCTCGGCGGGGAGATTCAGGGTATAACCCAGCGCTCTACCCGAGGGGATGATCGAGATCTGATGCACCTTATCCATATGGGGCAAGAGGTGCGAAACGATGGCGTGACCCGCCTCGTGGTAAGCGGTGTTCTTGCGCTCGCGCTCGTTCATGGGGCGGGAGGTCTTCTTGGGACCTGCGATCACGCGGATGAAGGCATCGTCGATATCCTCCATGCCAATGAGGCTCTTGCCGCGGCGTGCGGCAAGCAGTGCCGCTTCGTTCAGAAGGTTGGCAAGATCAGCACCCGTAAAGCCTGCCGTTTTCTTGGCGACCACCTCAAGGTCAACGCCCTTTTCCAGCGGCTTGTTGCGCGAATGAACGCCAAGGATGGCGGTACGTCCCTTGATATCGGGTGCGCCCACGGTAATTTCACGGTCAAAGCGACCCGGGCGCAGGAGCGCGGGGTCCAGAATGTCGGGACGGTTGGTCGCTGCCATCACAATGATGCCGTCGTGCGAGCCAAAGCCATCCATTTCGACAAGCAGCTGGTTGAGGGTCTGCTCACGCTCGTCGTGACCGCCGCCAAGACCTGCGCCGCGGTGACGTCCCACGGCATCGATCTCGTCAATAAAGACGATGCTGGCAGGCGATTTGCGCGCCGTTTCAAACAGGTCGCGCACACGCGAAGCGCCAACGCCGACGTACATTTCAACGAAATCCGAGCCGGAGATCGAGTAAAAGGGAACGCCCGCCTCGCCTGCAACTGCCTTGGCAAGCAGGGTTTTACCCGTACCGGGAGGGCCCACCAGCAGAACGCCGTGGGGAATTTTGGCACCAAGTCTTGTGAATTTGGCAGGATCCTTGAGGAACTCAACGATCTCCTCAAGCTCCTGCTTTTCCTCGTCAGCACCCGCCACGTCGGCAAAGGTGACCTTATCCTTGGCATCCTTTGCGGTGCGGACGTGCGCCTTACCAAAGCTGTTCAGCTTGGAGCCACCGCCCTTTGCCGAATTCATCATCACCACAAACAGCACGATAAAGACGATAATGATAATGGCGTAAGGAAGCAGGCTGACCCACCAGGGGTAAGTGGTTTCGGGCTCGATATCATAGCTTTCGAGGTTGGCATTCGCCTTCACGTAATCGGCGCAATACTCCTGGAACAGTGCCAGCGATTGCAGCTGATAGGATTTTGCCTCGGTCTGCCACGAGCCGTCTGCGTTTTTCAAAAGCTCGCCTTCGTCATTGGCCTTGATGACCGTCATCGAAAGGAAATAGTCCTCATCGATGGTAAAGGAAAGGACGCGGTCATCCTCGAAATAATCTACCACGTCGCCCAGCACCAGCTTTTCCTCGGTCGTGCCACTGAAGATGGTGGCGACCACGGCAATGATGATGCCGATCAGCAAAAGGTAGAACAGTATTGTTTTCAAGTGGTTCTTCATGGATTCCTCCCTGTCGGGTTATTTGATATATAGTCCGAGCATATGTCGGCAATATTCATTGAAATGCGATATGCACCGTGATATCTGCGTTTATTGCGGCACCGTCACGCACGGCGGCAAAGGGAACGGCAACGATCCCCTCGTCATCTACAAGAAGGGGCATCCGCGCGCGCACAGCGGGCGGAAGTGCCGAAAGCTCGGCAAGACGGCGCACAGCCTTGTGCATACCCTTTGTCAGAATGCGGTCGCCCGCACGGCGGGGACGCACCCGAAGCTCACCCTTAATGGTAGCAGATGAGAGTGATAGATATGTGTTGTATTTGTAAAGATTTTCGGGGAAGGACACACAAAATTCGGCGCTGTCGGTAAGCACTGCCATACCGCCGACGGCGGGAATGGGATTCTCGCCCTTGTGCAGTACCAGCAAATAGTCCTCGGTCGCGGCATCTTTTTCGGTCTCTACCGCCAGGTGTCCGTTTCGCTCGTGCACGGTACAGTGGGGTAAGGAGAGGGATGCGTGGCGCTTGGCGGCTTGACAGAATTGACGAAGTGCCGCAAGATGCACCTGCTCAGGGGTAACGGGCAGCAAGCGACGCATCACACGCGCAAAAACGGGCGCGGGCAGTGAAGCAAGCTCCGCAAGACGGGGGGCGCTTCCCTCATGCTGCAAAAATTCACCGGCAAGCGAGCCAAGATATGCCTCATCCTCAGCAAGAGTAGCGGCACACCGTGCGGCGCTTTTTGCCGCCGCAGGATAGCGCTCGGCAAGTGCGGGAAGCACCGATAAGCGCAGATAATTGCGGGTACAGCATTCCTCTTCGTTGGTGCTGTCGGTCACAAAGGACAGACCCCGTGCGGCAAGATATTCGCGCAGCTCGTCGCGCGTGACCTGTAGCAGCGGGCGCGCCACGAAAATGCCCTCGGCAAGCGCGCGGCAGGCGGGAATGCCGCAAAGCCCCGCAAGACCGCTGCCCCGCAGCAGGTGCTGC
>JBGVCY010000086.1:0-3178 GCA_045119135.1 Eubacteriales bacterium
TTAAAAGGTGAAATTTATGAAAAAGCGTTTGACTACCTTCATTTTGGTGCTTTTACTATGCACCACATTAATATCTTGCTTTCCCACTTATGATTCAAGGCATACACCACTTTATGTTACTATACCAACCCTCTTTCAAGAAGGGCCCTTGGAATTCCTTTCGTTTGCCTATTATGACATTTCCCATAGCATGTGGAGCGGCGACTACACGCCTGATAGACTAAAAGATGAGTTTGAATATGATCTAGCAAGTTATCACCTATTCAGCGAACTTGCGGCAGACGAGCAAGAATTATATCAATACGTCACATTACCCCAACGCATTTTCGGTCCCTTTACCGTTGTGTTCCGCGCCTGTGTATTTAAGGAACGTATTAAGGGTCGCCTCAACATGATTTATTATCAAACCACCCGCGGTAATTACATCCTGTATCTAGATCGATATGATGACAACCAGCTATATCTGTTTACCGAAGAGGAGTATTGTAGTTTAACAACAAAAGCAATCAAGGAGTTTCGTAAGGATCGTATAGAAGAGTGGGAATCTTCGGAAGAACTCTTCTGGGAAGATGTTGCTTTTCCGGGAGGACCAACAATCGGTTACCCCACCAAAGCCCGTCTTTCGCCCTACAAAATTGAGCCGCGCGCCATCACTTGGTGGCAATGCGCCCTGATTGATATTGCCAAAGTCGGCGTTTCCGCCTTTGCCATAGCGCTGATCATCTATCCGATCCGCAAGATCCGAAAGCGTAAGCAAGAAAAGCAACAGCAATCCACCAAATCCGCGCCAACCGAGGGATAAAGTTTTTATCACCGTCCCGAATTATTTCCAAAACTCTTAAAAGGTGAAATTTATGAAAAAGCGTTTGACTACCTTCATTTTGGTGCTTTTACTATGCACCACATTAATATCTTGCTTTCCCACTTATGATTCAAGACATACCCCCCTTTATGTTACTATACCAACCCTCTTTCAAGAAGGGCCCATGGAATTCCTTTCGTTTGCTTATTATAGAAATAACCTTAAATCGTGGGGAGATACCGTTCATAGTTTGAAGGAAGTTTTTGCTCATGCAAACGGCTATCAGCTATTTGACGAACTAGTAGCAAGCGAACAAGAGTTATATCAATATGTCACTTTGCCCCAACGCATTTTCGGCCCCTTTACCGGTGTGTTCCGTGCTTGTGTATTTCATGAAGATTACAGTGGCCTCGATATGATTTATTATCAAACCACCCGAGGCAATTACATCCTGTTTATGGACACATATGATAACAACCAACTATATCTGTTTCCCGAAAAGGATTACTGTGCCTTAATAACAGAGGTGGCAGAGGAATACCGACAGGAAAGGGAGGAACGTTGGGAAGCTGCCAACGGAAACTGGTGGGAAGCTGTACTGATAGGATCACAAGTGCTTATTGGGAACTCTGATGCCGATCTTTCACCCTATAAAATTGAGCCGCGCGCCATCACTTGGTGGCAATGCGCCCTGATTGATATTGCCAAAGTCGGCATTTCCGCCTTTGCCATAGCGCTGATCATCTATCCGATCCGCAAGATCCGAAAGCGTAAGCAAGAAAAGCAACAGCAAGCCACCGAATCTGCACCAACCGAGGGATAAGCCTTGCCTTTGGGCACCGATACTGTTTTCCGTTTTCGGTACCTGATATCTGCGGCAAATAACGGGAACCGCTTGACAACCGCGCGTTTTGTGATTATAATAGATATATTAATATTCCACGCGCGAGCGCGAAAGGACTTCACAATGGCTAAAGAAAAGAAATTGGTTGAGCAGATCACCTCGATGGACGAGGATTTTGCCAAATGGTACACCGACATCTGTAAAAAAGCAGACCTTATTGACTATTCCTCGGTCAAGGGCTGTATGATCATCCGTCCCTATGGCTATGCCATCTGGGAAAATATTCAGGCAATTCTTGACCGCCGCTTCAAGGAGCTGGGGCACGAGAACGTCTATATGCCGATGTTCATTCCCGAATCCCTTCTGCAAAAGGAAAAGGATCACGTCGCGGGCTTTGCCCCCGAGGTGGCTTGGGTCACGCACGGCGGCAGCGAAAAGCTGACCGAGCGTATGTGCGTTCGCCCCACCTCTGAGGTGCTGTTCTGCGAGCATTATGCCAACATCATCAATTCCTACCGCGACCTGCCCAAGCTCTACAATCAGTGGTGCTCGGTCGTCCGTTGGGAAAAGACCACCCGCCCGTTCCTGCGCAGCCGCGAGTTCCTGTGGCAAGAGGGTCACACCATGCACGCTACTGCTGAGGAAGCACGCGCCGAAACCGTTCAGATGCTGAACGTCTACGCCGATTTCCACGAAAGCGATCTTGCCATCCCCGTGATCAAGGGCTGCAAGACCCCCAGCGACAAGTTCGCAGGTGCCGAGGATACCTATGCCATCGAGGCACTGATGCACGACGGCAAGGCTCTGCAGGCGGCAACCTCTCACTACTTCGGCGACGGCTTCGCCCGCGCCTTTGATATCACCTACACCGACCGCGAAAACAAGCTGATCCATCCCTTCCAGACCTCGTGGGGCTGCACCACCCGTATGATCGGCGGCATCATCATGACCCACGGCGACGACCGCGGTCTGGTCCTGCCCCCTGCCGTAGCACCCATTCAGGTTGTCATCGTTCCGATCGCCGCACACAAAGAGGGCGTTGTTGAAAAATGCACCGCCGTGCGCGATGCGCTTCGCGCTGCAGGCATCCGCGTAAAGATGGACGACAGCGATCAGAGCCCCGGATGGAAGTTTGCCGAGTACGAAATGAAGGGCGTTCCGCTTCGCCTTGAGATCGGTCCCCGTGACCTTGAGCAGAATCAGTGCGTAGCAGTTACCCGCCACAACAGTGAAAAATCCTTTATCTCGCTCGACGGTATCGAAAAGACCGCAGCTGAGCTGCTGGTTGCTGTGCGTGACGGTATGTACCAAAAGGCACTTGCCAACCGCGAGGCACGCACCTTTGTCTGCCACTCGATCGATGAGGTCAATGCTGTTCTTGCACAGGGCGACGGCTTTGTGAAGGGCATGTGGTGCGGCGACGAGGAATGTGAGGATAAGGTCAAGGAATTGACCGGTATCGGCTCGCGTTGCATCCCGCTGGAGCAAGAGGAGCTTGGTCCCGTTTGTATGTGCTGCGGCAAGCCCGCCAA
>JBGVCY010000087.1:0-7984 GCA_045119135.1 Eubacteriales bacterium
TGGCAAACCGCACGCACCGTGTGGTTACACGGTCCGCCTAAGCCTTTTTCGGCCGGGCCGTTTGCCACTCGGAAATCAATAGAAACCGCCATCGGCACATTAAAATGCAAATAAGCACCGCCGAAGCTCCCAAAAAATCGGAAAAGAAACGGTAGTGCGAACAGCTTTTTTACTTACAGAATGCGGTTGTGCGCCCATAAAAGCATATGGGTACGTTTTCATTTTACAACGGCAGAATTTGTTTGTCAATATTTTATTTATAAATAATTTCATCTTTTGTGACAACTTGCCAAATTCGGCGTTTGGATTGGTTGAATTTGCCCAAAAAGAAGGAAGGAGGCATTCCTCAAAACAATTCGCAATTAACAAATTGTTTACATTTTCTATCCATTTTTGATTTGAAATTAACAACTTGTTTTAACAAGCAAAAAAAGAAAACAGGAGCAAAATTCGTGATGGTTTGATGAAAATTTGCGGAATGGTAGGTGCTTTTTGCTTCTTTTTCGGTACAATCACTTGATTTTCAATAAAAATAGTGTATAATATAATAGTTAACTTTATTTAAAAGAAAGGAACTTCCATCATGGCAGAAGAAAATTGCACCCACGATTGCTCCTCTTGTTCGAGCGATTGTGCATCAAGACAGGCGCCCCCTCACGAAAAGCCCCATGCAAAAAGCACCATCCGCCATACCATCGGCGTGATCAGTGGCAAGGGCGGTGTCGGTAAATCGATTGTGACCTCTATGCTGGCAGTAGCGTTGGCACAGAAAGGATATCACGTTGGCATTCTGGATGCCGATATCACGGGCCCCTCTATCCCCAAGGCGTTTGGCGTAAAGCCCGGCGTTGAGGGCGACGAAACCGGATTGTTGCCCGTAAAAACCGCAGGCGGTATTGACATTATGTCCCTGAACCTCCTGCTGCCCGATGAGACCAGCCCCGTTATTTGGCGCGGTCCCGTAATTGCAGGCACCGTCAAGCAGTTTTATACCGATGTAATTTGGGAAGATCTTGACTATCTTCTGATCGACTGCCCTCCCGGAACGGGCGACGTGCCGCTGACCATCTTCCAGTCGATCAAGCTGGATGGTGTTGTAATCGTCAGCAGCCCGCAAGAGCTGGTTTCGATGATCGTTGCCAAGGCAGCCAATATGGCGGGAATGATGAATATTCCCGTGCTTGGTTTGGTTGAAAACATGAGCTATGTCAAGTGTCCCGATTGCGGCAAGGAGATCCATGTATTTGGCGAGAGTCATATCGAGGATGTAGCGCGCAGCTTTGGCTATCGCGTGCTGGCACGCCTGCCGATGGATCCCAAATTCGCCGCGCTGGTGGATGCAGGCAAAATCGAGGAGCTTGCAGAAAACCCGATGACAGATGCCGCCGCCGAGATCGAGAAGACCGTCGGCTGATCCCAATCAAAATTTTACGAAAGGAGTGGGGCAATGAAACCGATTATCTTAACTGTTGGCAGTGCGTCAAAGCTGTTTGCCATTCGCACCGATCGCTTTAAATGCGAACTGCTGTCGATGCAGTTTTACCGCCCCACTGCCGCAAATACCGTACAGCTGAATGCGTTACTGCCTGCTGTGCTTCGGCGCGGCACGGCGCGCTATCCCAGCAAGCAGGCGATCAGCCGCCATCTTGACGAGCTGTATTCCACCACGATCTCCATGCGTAACCGACGTCTTGGTGATATGCAGAACATCGGCTTTTCGGCTGATTTTCTCGGCGCACGTTACGTGGGCGGCGAGGACCTGCTATCCGAGGTGATTTCGATGCTGCGCGAAATGCTCTACACGCCCTTGCTTGAGGGCGGACTTTTGCGCGCCGATTTCGTGGAAAGCGAAAAGGTCAATCTGCAGGATGCCATCAGAGCAAGCATCAACGATCCCCGCGCCTTTGCGGCGGCGAAGTGCCGCGCTCTGCTTTGCGCGGGCGAACCCTATGCCTTGCCGCTGCACGGCACGGTGGAAGAAGCAGAAGTCATCACCGCAAAGGCACTGACCGAGCGCTATCGCGCCTTCCTTGCCGAGTCTGCACCCTGTTTTTTCTACGTTGGTGCAAGTGACCCGTGCGAGGTGGCTGAAAAGCTGGAAAAAGCATTTGCAGAGCTTTCTGTCGTTGCACCGCAGTACAATAGCATTGTCCGCCCAACGGGCGAATCCGTGCGTGCCGAGCGCGAGATGCCGCTGTGTCAGGGCAAGCTGTCGATCGGTCTTCGCTGTGATGTTGCTATGGGTGACCGTCTGGCGCCCGCTTTGATGCTGTTTAACGAGATTTATGGCGGCTCGCCTGCCTCAAAGCTGTTTCTCAATGTGCGTGAAAAGCGCGGACTTTGCTATCACTGCTCGTCCTCGCTGGATCTTTACAAGGGCGTGATTCTTGCCAATGCGGGAATGACCCCCGAGAACCGCGCCGTGACCGAGGAAGCGATGCTTGCTGAGCTTGCCGCACTGAAGGCGGGGCATATTTCGGCGGAGGAGCTGGATGCTGCGCGCTCGTCACTGGATCATTCTTACCGTCAGCTTGCTGACAATCCTGCCGCGCTTTGCGATTTTTACGGCGGAAGATTACTATCAGGACACTATGAAACTGTCGAGGAATGGCGGCAAAAGCTTGCACGCGTAACAGCCGCTGATATTGCTGAGGTTGCCGAACGCATTGACGTGGGTGCTGTGTTCTTCCTCAACGGTACGCTGGATGAGGAGGATGACGAATGAGAGAGCAAAAGCTTTTTACAAGTCAGCTTCTTGGCGAGAGCTATACCTACATCAAGCATGCATCGGGGTTGCCGATCTATATCTTTCCCAAAAAAATGACCACCGCGCACGCGCTGTTTGCCACCGATTTTGGCTCCGTGGATATTTATCTTGACCAAGACGGCAAGCAACGCTTGCCCGATGGCGTGGCGCATTTTTTGGAGCACAAGCTCTTTACCAATGAGGATGGCAGCGATTCCTTTGAGCGCTTTTCCGCGCTTGGTGCGGATGCCAATGCCTACACCTCGCACACGCGCACGGTGTATTTGTTTTCTGCGACCGATCGCTTTCTTGATTCGCTTGCCGAGTTGATCGATTTCGTGACACATCCCTTCTTTGAAGAGGAGAGCGTTGAGCGCGAAAAGGGGATCATCGGCGAAGAAATCAGAATGTGCCGCGATAATCCTTACGACCGTTGTTATTACAATATGCTGGCGGGACTTTATCGCAAGCATCCCATTAAAACCGAGATCTGCGGCTCTGTCCGCTCGATCGCTAAAATCACGCCTCGCGTGCTTTACGATACCTACAACACCTTTTACCATCTTTCCAATATGGCACTTGTCGTGTCGGGAGACGTTACGGTGGAGGAGGTACTTGCCGTGGCGGATGCGCATTTGCCTACATCCGCTACCCCCGTTGAGATCCCGCGCGTGCGGGTGGACGAGGATCCTTGTGTGAGTGTTGCACGTACCGAGGCTGAGGGTCAGGTTGCCAAGCCCATTTTCTGTATCGGCGTCAAGGAAGCAGTGCTTCCCGACAATCCCATAGAGCGCGCACGGCGCGATGCGGGACTGACGATTCTTTCGGAAATGCTGTTTTCACCCTCGGGCGATCTTTACCGCGACCTGTTCGAAAAGGGAATGATTTCGCCCGAATTTTCGGCAGATTACGCCCTGACGCGCGGTTTTGGCTTCCTGCAGATCTGCGGCGAAGCGGATGATCCCGATGCGGTATATCGGGAAATCCTGCAATATCTGGACACGCAACGGGAAAAAGGACTGTCACAACAGGATTTTGAACGCGCAAAGCGCGTGGAATTTGCCGAATATATCAAGGGCTTCGATTCGACCGAGGAGATCGCCAACACATTGCTTGCCTTTGTATTTGACGATACCGACCTGTTTGCCTATGCCGACATTGTCGAGGGAATGGAATTTTCCTATATTGAGCACTTGTTTGAAGAATTTTTCGCAAAGGATCGATTTACACTGTCGATCGTAAAACCGAAGGAAGGAGCAAATCTCTGATGGGAACCCAATTTGTAGTTTCGTTTCCCGGTATCGGGATTGAATCGATTTCTATCAATAAGATCGCCTTCACACTGCCAATCTTTGGCGGGGTCGAGGTGCGTTGGTACGGTATTATCCTGACGCTGGGCATTATCGCAGGCCTTGCTTATGCACTGTTTCGTTGCAAGGACGAGGGCATTGCTACCGACGATATTCTGGATTATGCAATCTGGACGGTACTGCTTGCCATCATCGGCGCGCGACTGTACTATGTATTGACGACACTGAAGGATGCCAACGGCGAGTGGAATTATGACGGATTTTTGGATGTGATCGCTATCTGGAACGGCGGTATCGCCATGTATGGATCGATCATTGGCGGTGCGTTGGCGCTTTTCTTGGTCAGCAAGGTCAAAAAATTCAATAAGACGCAGGTTTTGAAGGTGTTCGATATGGTTTCGCCCGGTGTTATGCTGGGTCAGATCATCGGTCGCTGGGGCAACTTCTGTAACGGCGAAGCACACGGCATTGAGACCGCCAAAAACTTTTTCCTTCGTATGGGTCTGAAGGGCTATGCAGATACACCTTATCTGACCAAATTTACCTATTATCACCCCACGTTCCTTTATGAATCGCTTTGGAATCTGGTGGGATTTGTGCTGATCAATATTTTCTATAAAAAGAAAAAGTTTGACGGTCAGGTAACCTTAATGTACCTGGCTTGGTACGGTCTTGGCCGTATGTTTATCGAGGGGTTGCGTACCGACAGCCTGTATATCGGTGTATTCCGCATTTCGCAGGTGGTTGGATTCCTTTGCTTTGTCATCTGTGGCGGCTTGTTGGCGTGGTTGCTCATCCGCGCATATCGCAAAGAGAAAGACGGCGAGCTTGCCTATGTCAGCGTTTATGATAAGCTGCGCGGTAAGGGCGTTTTGACCCCTGACGGCAAAGAGGAGACACAAACCGATACCGAGAAAAAAACAGACGAAAATAAGGGAGAAAACGATGGCAAAGCTGATTGACGGAAAGACGATCGCCAAGGCGATCCGTGAAGAAATTGCGGCAGAAACCGCCGCTTTTAAGGACAAGAACGGCTTTGCGCCCGGACTTGCCGTGATCATTGTGGGCGAAAATCCTGCTTCTCAGGTCTATGTGCGCAACAAGCACCGCGCCTGCGCTGAGGTGGGCTTTGATTCGCGCGGCTTCGAGCTGCCCGAAAGCACCACGCAAGAGGAATTGATGGCTCTGGTGGATCAGTTGAATCACGATGACCGCATCCACGGTATTCTGGTACAGCTGCCCCTGCCGCGCCATATCGACGAGGAAAAGGTGCTGCTTGCCATTGACCCCCGTAAGGATGTAGATGCCTTCCACCCCTACAATGTTGGTAAAATTATGATCGGCAACTACGATCTTTTGCCGTGTACCCCTGCGGGTGTGATGGAGCTACTCCGCCGTACGGGCATTGAAATCGCAGGCAAGGAATGTGTGGTCGTGGGGCGCTCCAATATCGTAGGCAAGCCCCAAGCAATGCTTCTGTTGCAGGCAAACGGTACAGTTACGGTTTGTCACAGCCGCACAAAGGATCTGCGCGAGGTCTGCAAACGCGCTGATATTTTGATCGCTGCGATCGGCAAGCCCGAATTCTTTGATGCTTCTTATGTCAAAGAGGGTGCTGTGGTGATTGATGTCGGTATGAATCGCCGTCCTTCGGATGGATCGCTTTGCGGCGACGTTGATTTTGCATCGGTCGAGCCGATCGCATCCTATATCACGCCCGTTCCCGGCGGCGTTGGCCCTATGACCATTGCTATGCTGATGCGCAACACCTTTACCGCCGCATCCAAGCAGGGAATCAACTGATAAAAAGGCCCCGTTTTACGGGGCTTTTTCTTTGACACTTTTTTCCGTTCGCGTCCCCTTGAATAACCGAAACACACGCCCGTCAATACTGTTTTTGTTCGAGTTTCTCATCAAAACAGGGGAGGTCGGGATGTATTATAATAAAGTCGAGATCTGCGGCGTTAACACCTCAAAATTGAAGGTGCTCAGCGACGAGGAGAAAAAAGAACTCTTAAAACGGACAAAGGCGGGTGACAGTGCGGCGCGCGAGGAACTGATATACGGAAATCTTCGCTTGGTACTGAGCATCATTCAGCGTTTTTCGGGCAGGAGAGAAAACGTAGACGATCTGTTTCAGGTGGGGTGTATCGGTCTTATTAAGGCAGTCGATAACTTCAACGTCGACTTGGATGTAAAATTTTCCACCTATGCCGTGCCGATGATCATTGGCGAGATCCGCCGTTATCTGCGCGACAACAATTCCATTCGTATCAGTCGATCGGTGCGCGATCTTGCCTATCGCGCCCTACAGGCAAGGGAGGAGCTGACCCGCGAAAAGGAAGGTGAGCCGACGGTAGAGGAGATTGCCAAGCGCCTTGGAGAGGAGCGCGAGGCGGTACTGCACGCAATGGAAGCGATCGTCGAGCCGATATCGCTCTACGAGCCCGTTTACAGCGAAAATGGCGATTCCATCTATGTGATGGACCAATTAAGCGATACCTCGGCAGGGGACGAGCATTGGCTGGAAAATATTGCTCTGCGCGATGCGATGAATAAGCTTTCCGAGCGTGAGCGAAAGATTATCGAGCTGCGGTTTTTCGGCGGCAAGACCCAGACCGAGATCGCTGAGAGCATCGGCATCTCACAGGCGCAGGTATCCCGCCTTGAAAAGGGCGCGCTGGAGCGCATGCGTTCACAGATATAAAAAAGAACCTCGGCACAGCCGAGGTTCTTTTTTGGAAATTAATAAGTTACAAGGAAGAATCGAAGAGTAAAGAGAACAGCGATAATGGTTACGACGATGTCTTTCTTGGTGTACTTGCCGGTAGCGGCAGTAATGATGGTGTAAGAGATTGCACCAACTGCGATGCCGTTGGAGATCGAGTAAGTAAGAGGCATCATAATAAGAGCCAGGAATGCAGGAACGGCAGCAGTGATATCAGACATATCGACCTTGGCGAAGTTCTTCAGCATCAGAACGCCAACGTAAATCAGAGCGGGTGCAGTTGCGCAAGCGGGAACGATTGCGGCAACGGGCGTAAGGAACAGGCACAGAGCAAAGCAGATCGAGGTAACAAGCGAAGCAAGACCGGTTCTGCCGCCGGCCGCAACGCCTGCGGCGGATTCAACGAAGGTGGTACAGGTCGAGGTGCCAAGCACTGCACCGGTAACGGTTGCTACCGAGTCACAGGTCATTGACTTGTCAACGTCGATGGGGTCACCGTTTTCATCCAGCATATTAGCCTGCGAAGCCGTGCCATAGAGCGTGCCGATGGTATCAAACATATCAACCAGGCAGAAGGTGATCACCAAAACAATGGCGTTAACGACAGCAGCAACGCCGCCCGAGAAGATGGTAAAGCCCTTGAAGGCGCCAAGGAAGCCGTATTCACCGAAGTCCTTGAAGGATTGACCGACCTTACCAAGGTCAAAGTCAGGCAGTGTCCAAGTGGAAAGATAGTAAACAACGGTAACAGCTGCGATGGTGATGATGACCGAGCCCTTGACATGTTTCTTTTCAAGTACAGCAATGAGGAACAGACCAAGCAGAGCCAGCACGACGGGAGCAATGGCGCGCCAACCCTCAAAGAAGGGCTTGCCGGCGATCGCACCGTGGAAGTCGAACAGCTGAACAAAGGTATAGATGTTTGCCTGAATGATGCCGACGTTTTTAAAGCCGATCATAGCGATAAAGAGACCGATGCCTGCGGGGATTGCTTTTTTGAGGCAATCGGGAAGTGCCTTAGCGACGTATTCACGTGCGCCCGTGATCGAAAGAATCAGGAACACAACGCCGGAAAGAAGAATGACGCAGAGACCTTCACGGTAACCGTTCATCGGATCCAACATGTTGGGAACGATAAAGGAAACGAAGAAGAAGGAGTTCAGACCCATACCGCACGCCTGTGCATAGGGGAGTTTTGCA
>JBGVCY010000088.1:0-3070 GCA_045119135.1 Eubacteriales bacterium
ACGGCAGGGCTGATCCGCATTTAGGGCGGCGAAAAGAAGTAATCCGATTCCATTCAGAAAGGGGGGACACGGTATATGAAAAAGGGCTTGACCGCGATCTTGTGTATCGTGTTCTCCCTGATGCTATCCTTTATGGGCATCGGCTATGCACAGATCTCGAAATCGCTTCACATTAATACGTCGCTTGCGCTGAACGCCAAAGAGGGACTTTTCATTCAAAGCGTATCGATTCCCAACGGGACCAACGCCACGGTCGAATCCTATGTTGATACCCTGCTGACAAGCACGGTCACATTGGAAAGCGCGTCGTCCTCCACCGTCTCGTATCAGATCACCATCTTCAACAACACCAACACGGTATACGCCTTTGACAAGGTGCTTTACACGCTTGGCGAGAACACGTATGACAACGAAAACATCACCTTCTCGCTGTTGGGTCTGACGCAAAATCAGCAGTTAGCAGGCGGCGCAAAGGTCACCTTTACCATCAAATTTTCCTACGCCTCATCCAACACCTCCAACCGCACGCTACATTCGGTGCTGAATTTCAAGTTCATCGAATACATCCCCGGTGTTGCCGATCACTTCAAACAGGTCCTGAACACCCCTGCAATGCTCAAAAAGCTGACCGACCAGATGGCAATTACGGGCAACTGGTGGCAGGGCGGACGTGCGGATGATTCGTACATCGGTAACGTGGTGGGTGCGACCTCGGCTGACTCAAAGGTGATCAATGAGTTGTTCACCGTGGACGGTCAGAATATGCTGAAGTTGCCGAACATCAATTCCAACATCACAGCAATGATCAAACGCGAAAATCTGGACAATAATACCGCTACGGGTGATGAAAACGGCAACGAAATGACCCTGTATATGACGGCTGATACGATCGGAAACTCCGATGTTACCGTTTACGCCATTGTTTGCACCAAGTATAACGATACCGATGGTTGGGTGCAGGTCGGTGAAATGTATCACGGAACGGCAGACACCAACAACTATTCCGGTTGGGGCTCTGCCAACTCCTTCAACACCGATACCTGGCGCGCTTCCTATAACTATTACGGTGTCGCCCCCGGCAACAACGCCACCATTGCCGCCATCGTTCAGGCGTGCATGGCACAATACCAATCCTAACAAAAAGCCTCTCGTGCGAGAGGCTTTTTGTTATCGATTTTACAAACTTTTTTATGGATTGTCCATTGCTTTTCGAAGCAAGTATCGGTATAATGAAATCACTACATACCCGCAGACTGTGAAGCGAGTTAAACTCACTTACAAGCCTTTGGGAAAGGAGCTTTTATGGAACGCAATCTTTACGCACCGCTGATGAACGGTGCCGTCACAGAAAAAACGCGCCCTGCCTATCTCAAATGGCTGGAGCGCCTTGAGGTCAAGCATATTTTCCTTGCCTGCAGTCAGGATGCGATGTATTCCCGCGGTGAGGAACGCAACGCAATTCTCAAAAGCCTTTGCGAAAACATTTCTTATTTTCGCCAAAACGGCTATACCGTTGGTGTTTGGCTGCGCAGCTACGGCTTCGGCACGCCCTTTACCGATGAACAGATGGAAATCGCCAAGCATTACGTTCCGCTCCGCTCGGTCGTCGGCAACGAATGGGGTGACGCTATCTGCCCCGAAAACGAATATTTTGCCTCGGATTATGCCGAATTTGCGCGCGATATCGCCACTACTCATCCCGATATGATTATGATGGATGACGATTTTTGCGTTTCGGTGCGCCCCGGTCTTGGTTGCTTCTGTGCCAAGCACCGCGCTATGCTAAACGAGCTTGTCGGCGAGGAGCTTGCCGAGCAAGACCTGCCCCGACTGCTCTTTACGGGTGGCAAAAACAAATACCGCTCGGCGTGGCTCCGTATGGTTGGCGACAGCCACCGCAAATTTGCACGCCGCGTACGCGCCGCGATCGACAGTATCGATTCCACCATCCGCGCAGGATTTTGTGCGGGCTTTACCTCTTGGGATATCGAAGGTGTTGATGCCATCGAGCTGACCAAGATTTTGGCGGGAAATAACACACCGTTCCTGCGTTTTACTGGCGCGCCTTATTGGGCAACACGCGGCATTGACCGCTTTCAGGGACAGCCGCTTTGCGCTGTGATTGAGGATGCGCGCGCACAGGAAAAATGGTGCCGTGAAAGCGGCGTTGAGGTCTTCTGCGAATCGGATACCTATCCCCGTCCCCGTGCCTGGACCTCCTCCTCGATGATGGAATGCTTCGCACTCCCTCTCTGGGCAAACGGCGGTATGGGTGAGCTTGGCTATTTCTTTGATTATGTCTCTACCCCCGATTACGAAACCGGCTATTACAAGCACCGCATCGCAGGCAAGCCCATCTATGATTTTGTCAAGCGACATATGGCGGATAAACCCGCATACGGTGTGCGCGTTTTCAATGAAATGCACAAGTTTGAAAACGTGGAATTCCCTGCCGAGTTTGTGGGCGAGGATTTCATCATGTCCACCTATTTCAATCGCGGCTCCGAATTTCTTGCCGCGCAGGGCATTCCCACCACCTATGACGAGAATGCCGAATGCGCCATCGCCTTTGGCGAGGATGCGCGCTATGTGGAGAAAATGCCCCGCAAGATGATTCTGGATATCCGCGCAGCTCAGATTCTGACCGATCGCGGCATTGATGTGGGACTTGTAAGCGCCGAAGCAGCAACGGCAGGCATTGAAATATTCCCCGATGAGCGTTTGAACCTTTCTCTTTGCGGTAATACCCCCTTCGGCAGCGCCTTCTACCGCGCAGTCTTGAAGGACGGTGCAAGTGTGGAAAGCGAATTTGCCTGCGGCAAGGATTGCTTCCCCGCATCCTACCGTTACACCGCAAACGGTACGGAATATCTGGTGTTTACCTTTGATGCCTGGACAAGTAGTCATTTTTCGGCAGCACTGCTTTCCTACAAACGCCAGCGCCAGTTGGTTGATTTTATCGGTAATGTGGCGATCCTGCCGCAAAATCCGGGCGTTTATCAGCTTGCCAAGCGTGACGGCAACGAAACCGCGCTGCTGTTCGTCAACATCTGCGAGGACTCTATCCTTG
>JBGVCY010000089.1:0-4562 GCA_045119135.1 Eubacteriales bacterium
CCCGCCCCCCCCCCCCTCGACCACAAAGGTTTTATTGGCACGCGCATCGTGGTATAAGAGATCCTGCCACTCGCCCTCGGCAGGGGCAGGAACACCCGCCACCACGGCAGTGTATTCTTTTTGCAGCTTCCCTTCCTGCACAGCACAGGACAGCGTCGCGGCGGCACGGGGATGCTTGGCATACACCATGACACCACCGACACCGCGATCCAGGCGATGCACGGGATAGACCTTACCCACAAGGGCACCGAGCAGGGCGGGCATATTGTCCTTGTCCGTTCCCCCTTCGGAAAGCACGCCGCGCGGCTTGACGGCAACCACGATATCGCGGTCATCAAACAGAATTTCCATAGATTTTCCTTCTATTGGATCGATCAACGGAACTCGGTCACGCCGTCGGCAAGAAAGACACGGCGGCGCAGAATACGATAGCTCTCGCGCGTGGGATCGCCCGAAAGGATCCCTGCGTGCGTGCGGAGCGCCGTGATCACCAGCTCAGGCGACAAAACGCGCCCTTCCGCCGCATCAACCACGGCGCTAAGGTGAACGGTACCCTCCTCAAGCGAAAGCGTGTAGCGCTTGATAAATTCGCGCACATCGACCTCCGCCTCGGTCGACTTGGTCTTGCGGATCACGGTCAAGGGTCCGTTTTGCAACAGTGCATCGATCCGTTCCACCAGCGCCTTGTCGGCGTTTTCGGTTTTGACGGTGAACTCATATTCGGCATAAGCGATCTCCTGCAGCTTGCGCTCGGCAGGATAGACCTCGATTGCCGCAAGCTCCTCGGTCAGCTCCGCATTCAGACGCGACAGCATCTCCCCTTCTGACATTTCGCGCTCGATGCGCACGTCAAGGAACTCGCTCTCGCTCTCCGATCCCACGGGCAACGGCAAGCCGAACACCATTTTGATGTGGGGGTTAAAGCCCTTGGTATACCAAAGCGGCAGTCCCGCGCGCACCAGCACGCGGCTGAAGGTACGCTGCAGGTCAAGGTGTGAAATATATTGCAGATTGCCTACCTTGCGAAAGCGAATGCGCATGGTGCGCGGAGCATCCAGCATCGGCAGGGTGAACTTTTTCTCATTATCCTTCATCACAAGCTTTGCACACCGCGGGGCAAGGGGTGCGCTCTCCTCCCAGACGATTTGCGCCGCAGCCCGAGCATTTTTCGCGGCAATTGGGGGTGGTTGCGGCGGCGTAGGCGCGGGCGCGCTCACGCTTGAAGAATTCCTTGGTCACGCCGCAATCAATGATATCCCAAGGCAGGATCTCATCAAGACCGAAGGCGCGGTTGGCAAAGAACGCGGGATCAATGCCCGTACGCGCAAAGACTGACAGCCAGCGGTCGTAATCGAAAAATTCATCCCACGCATCAAAGCAGAAGCCCTCTTCAGCGGCAAGCGCGAGCGCGGCAGAAAGCTTGCGGTTTCCGCGTGCCAGCACCGCCTCGATACGGCTGACCTTCGCATCGTGGTGCGTATAGCGCACCTTGCGGTCGGTCACCTTGCTGCCAAGGTATTCCTGCTTTTCGGCAAGCATTTCCATGGTATCCTGCGCCTCCCACTGGAAGGGGGTAAAGGGCTTGGGGATAAAGCAGGAAACGCTGATGGTTACCTGGGGCGAGCGCCCCTTCGGACGCTTCGGATTGTGATAGAATTCATCCACCACGCGCGAGGCAAGCGAGGCGATGCCCTCAAGATCCTCAGAGGTCTCGGTGGGCAAGCCGTTCATAAAGTACAGCTTAACGTTGGTCTTGCCACCCTCAAACGCAGTGTTCACGGCGCGCATCAAATCAGCCTCGCAGACGTTTTTATTGATCACGTCGCGAAGGCGCTGTGTGCCCGCCTCGGGCGCAAATGTGAGCGACGAGGTGCGCACCGATGCGATGCGCTCCATCAGCTCGCGGCTGAAGCTATCTACGCGCAGCGAAGGAAGCGAAAGGCTGACCATATTGCGATCAGTCCAATCCAGCAGGTCGGTGGTCAGCTTTTCAAGCTGCGTGTAATCGCTGATCGAAAGCGAGGTCAGCGAAATTTCCTCATAGCCCGTGCAATCGTAAAGGCAACGCGCCTGCGCGTTGAGCACCTCGGGCGTTTTTTCGCGCACGGGACGGTAGATCATACCCGCCTGGCAGAAGCGGCAGCCGCGGATGCAGCCACGATAGACCTCAAGCATAATGCGGTCATGCACCGCCTCGATGTAGGGCATGACCACCTGATCGGGGAAATACGCCTTATCCATATCGGGCATAATGCACTTCAGCACCTTTTCGGGGATATCGTCATACCTGCGCTCGATGGCAGAAATGGTGCCATCTCCGTGATAGGAAATATCGTAAAGCGAGGGCACGTAGATGCCGCGGATGGTAGCCGCCGCCTCGTGCAGGAAGTCCTTACGGGTATATCTTCCCTCTTCCTTCATACGGATGTAAAGCTTGGTGAATTCCACCAGGTTATCCTCGCCCTCGCCGATCGAGAAGCAATCGAAAAAGTCGGCGATCGGCTCAGGGTTATAGGCGCAGGGACCGCCGCCGATGACGATGGGATCCTCTTCCCCGCGCGCATCGGCGCGCAACGGAATCCCCGCCATCTTCAGCATCTGCAAAACGGTGGTATAGCACATTTCGTATTGCAAGGTGAAGCCGAGAATATCGAAATCGGCAACGGGGTCGCCCGATTCGTGTGCCCACAAAGGAATTTTGTGCTCGCGCATTTTCTCCTGCATATCGACCCAAGGCGCGAACACACGCTCGCACCAGATATCCTGCTCACGGTTCAGCGCCCCGTAAAGGATGCGCATACCAAGATTGGACATGCCGATCTCGTAGGTATCGGGAAAGGCGAATGCAAAGCGCGCCTTGATGTTGGCTTTATCCTTGATCACCGCACCGTATTCGCCGCCCGAATAGCGACCGGGCTTGCTGACCGATTTGAGGATCGAGCTGATCTTTTCGTTCATAGTATCTCTCCAAACGACAAATTTTGCCACCAAGGGCAAGAGTATCGCGGCAAGAAACTTGCCGCGATAAAACGTTATTCGCTGTCCTTTTCGCGCAATCTGAAATACGAGACCGCGCCGTGCAGCAGGCACCAGAACAGCATATAAAAAGTAACAAGAAGCGAGGAAAGTGATGCCGACAAACGGAAGAAGGTCATCACGCCCGCAAGGCAAGCGCCAAAGACAACCGACATACCCTGCAGGAACTTGCCGAAGTTGCCCGCGCGGCGGATGCGACGGCAGGTGACAAAGGCTCTTGCCGCCTCGGTAGCGGAGCCCACCGAAACAACGGTAGCATCCACGCGATCGGTACGGATATCGACCTCACGGGTCGAGGGTTTCATCACACGCACCGCATCACCGCGATGCGGCAGCAAGCGCTCCATCAGACCGTTATGTACGCCGGGGTCCTTACTGCGGATCATCACGCGCACATCCTCTTCAGAAAGCTCGGCAAGCAGGTGCGCCATATCGCCCGTCAGGCGATAGCGCGCAAGAAACAGCGCCGAAACCTTGTGGTCGATCGCTACGCAAAGCAAGCGGCGACAAACATCGTCAAGATCACTGCCGCGGGGCTGAACGCGGATGCCGTATTTCTGCAGATATTCCATACTGCCGAACAGAATCGGCGTTTTTTCGGGACCCGCCACGGCGGCAACGCCGTGCTCCTCGATCTCGGTGATGGTAATGTCGATCGGCACTTCCTCGGCATTGATCGAATCCACAAGCGGGCTTTGCACCTTTTGCAGCAATGCCTTCATCAGCACCAAAATGCGATGTGCATCGCAATCGTCGATCAGTTCAAAGCGCTCGTTATGCATTGCGCCGAACGCCTCGGTATCGGGTAGGACCAGTGTGGTCGGCTCGCCGCACTGATAGATCTGCTCTTCACCGATAATAGCGCTCTTTTTCTTCAGGCGCAGGCAGGCGGCAAAGAACATGGGCAGCGAGGTGACCACAAGCGAGGTGACGGGCATACAAAGCAGGAAGGTAACAAAGGCGGTCTGCCAAAGCTGTTCTGCCGTGCCACCCGTGGCAAAGATATAAAGTCCCAGCGCCGCACCCACTGCTACGATCAGCAAAAGCTGCCAGCCAAGCGAGCGCTGATGCTCGGCACGCTTGGCAGTATTGGCGAAATAGTTGCGCACAAAGCCAACGGGACGAACGTACCAGACGGTTTCATCCTGCTCGCTTTCCAAAAGCCTGGCGCGTGCATCGTTTTGTCTGCCACCCACCGAAACACGGGGGATCAGCGCAAACTTCTGCTTGCCCGAGGAAACCACCTGAAAGGCAAGCGACTGACGGTACCAATCCAACAGGTCCGCAAGTGCAAGAAGCGCCAGGCTTGCCGCCGCAGGCGACAGGTACAGAACAGGGTAGCCCGCGTGGGGCAAAAAGACCTGTACCAGATGGTAAAGGAAGGTGACGATAAAGATCACCGAGCAAAGCGAGGAATCGATGGGGGAAAACTTGATCAGCTGACCGAATCCCTCAAACAGACGGCGATACGAGAAGAACGCCGCCAGCACCAACAGCTGAATGCCGATGAGAATGTAAGAAACGGG
>JBGVCY010000090.1:0-31713 GCA_045119135.1 Eubacteriales bacterium
GCATGGCACGACGGCTGGCGTTGAATTCGACAGGAAGGGTAACGAGCTGGAAAAAGACCGACAGCGAAAAGGCGGCGATGCCTGCCAGCATCAGCCAATCGGCAAACTGCGAAAGACCTGCCATAAACAGACCGATGATGAAAAGGGGCATGGCGAGATTGGATCCGATGTTGCAAACGGGAATGATCGCCATACGGAAGCGCAGAGGGACATAGCCCTTGCTGTGCTGCAGGGCGTGTCCTGCCTCGTGCGCGGCAACACCGACTGCCGCCACATTACTGCCGTGATAGACGGCTTCCGAGAGGCGCAGTACACCCGCGCGGGGGTCATAATGATCGGAAAGATGACCGCGCACCATCTCAACGGGCACGTGCGAAAGACCGTTGGAGTCAAGAATCCGACGCGCGACCGAGGCACCCGTCATCACCGAAGGGAGCGGTACGGCACTGTATTTCTTGTACGAGGACTGCACACGGTACTGTGCCCACAGCGTAAAGAAAAACGCGGGAAGGACGATCAGCAGTGTCCAGTCAAAAAAGAAAAATCCAAATAACATATTGTTTCTCCTTGTTTTATTTATCCAAGGATGTCGCCTACCGAAAGACGTCTGCCGCGCACGTAGTCTGCGGCACTCATACGTCCCTTGCCCTCGGGCAACAGACGCAGGATCTCGATCGCGCCCTCGCCGCAGGCAACGGTGACGGTATCACCGAGTGCGAGGACCGTGCCTGCCGCCGTGCCCTCGGGCACGCGTGCGGTGCTGATGCGGGTCGTGATCACCTTCAGCATTTTGCCATCGGGGGTGCGGGTAAAGGCAAGCGGAATCGGCGACAGTCCACGCACGCGGTCGTGTACCGTGCGGGCGGCTTTGCTGAAATCCAGCAGGCAATCGCTTTTCTCGATCTTGGCGGCATAGGTGGCAAGCGCCTCGTTCTGCGGCACGGGCGAAATTTTTCCCGCGCGGATGTCGGCAAGCGTTTGCAGCAACGCATCGGCGCCAAGGGCGCCCAAGCGGTCGTGAATATCCTCAAAGTTGTCGTTCTCACCGATCGGCGTACGGGCAACCGTCAGCATAGCGCCCGTGTCGAGCCCCGCTTCCATTTGCATAATGGTAACGCCCGTCTCGTGCTTGCCGTCGATCAGTACGCGCTGCATCGGCGCCGCACCGCGGTATTCGGGCAGCAAGCTGCCGTGGATATTGATACAGCCGTATCGGGGAAAATCCAGCACCGACTGCGGCAAAATCTTGCCGTACGCCACCACCACGATAAGGTCGGGGGCAAGCGCCACCAGCTCGTCATCAAACGCGCCGTTTTTGAGGGTGGCGGGCTGATACACGGGGATACCCTTTTCCAGCGCGAACACCTTCACGGGCGGGGGGCAAAGCTCATATCCCCTTCCCTTTGGCTTATCGGGCTGTGTCACCACGCCCACTACGTTCTCACCCGCATCGCAAAGGGCGCGCAGGGCAAACAGGGCAAAATCGGGCGTGCCCATAAATAGGATACGCAAGGTCAGTCCTCCTCAAGCATCTCGATGGCGCGCTCGGTGAACAGATGGCCATCCAGATGATCGATCTCGTGGCAAAGAGCGCGAGCCAAAAGCCCCTCTCCACTGACCTCAAAGGTCTTGCCGTGGCGGTTGGTGGCGCGTACCGTCACCTTCATCGGGCGGCGGGTGATGCCCCAGCGACCGGGCAGTGAAAGGCATCCCTCGGTCTCCTCCTGCACGCCCTCGCGTGCAATGATCTCGGGATTGATCAGCTCGATGACCTCACCCTCCTCGACCTCGACCACCGCAATGCGGCGCAGTATGCCCACCTGCGGTGCGGCAAGTCCGCAGCCGTCGGCGTGGCGCATGGTTTCGATCATATCGTCAAGCAGGGTCAGGGTGCGGGGCGTGATCTCATCTACGGGACGGCAGACCTTGGTCAGTACCTCGTCGCCCACCTTGCAAATTTTCAGTTTAGCCATAACAAAAACTCCTTTTTGGTTTCAAAGATTCGATGGATTAAAATCAACTGACAGCAGCGGCGTGCCCGCTCCCTCGCGGGAGAAGGCGCACAAGAGATCGGCAAACAGCGCGCGCGAGCGCTTGTTGAGCTTGCATTTGATGACCATTCGCATACGGTACTGCCCATCGGCACGGTAGATCGGCGCCTCGAAGGGACCAAAGGCAATCAGGCGCACATCGGTATAATCTGCCGCCAAGCGGCGGGACAGCTCATCCGAAAGCACCTTGGCGCCCCGCATCAGCTCCTGCTCGTTGCGGTGTGAGAGTGTCAGCAGCGCGATATCGCAGAAGGGCGGAAAGACAAGAAGCCTGCGCAGCTTGATCTCACGCTCGTAAAAGCTTTCGTAATCCTGGCGGCGGGCAAGCTCGATCACCTCGCTGTCGGGATTGTTGGTCTGGATCACGGCGGTGCCGCGCTTCCTCGCGCGTCCCGCACGGCCGATGACCTGTGTCAGCATCGAAAAGGTGCGCTCGGCGGCGCGGTAATCGTCAAGGTAAAGCGATGCATCCGCCATCAGCACGCCCACCAGCGTGACATCGGGAAAGTCATGCCCCTTGGTGACCATCTGCGTGCCAAGCAGCACGTCTGCCTCGTGCCGACGGAAGGCGCCCAGCATCTCCTCATAGGAAAGGCGCGTGCCCGTGGTATCGGTATCCATGCGCAAAATGCTTGCCGAGGGGAAACGAAGCGACAGCTCCTCTTCCACACGCTGTGTGCCATAGCCAAGGCGCGCAAGATGCGGCGAATCGCAATCGGGGCACTTGGCGGGCAGGGGCAGGCGTCTGCCGCAAAGGTGGCACAGCAAATAGCCGTCGCTATACGAGCCGCGCTTGGTGTGATAGGTAAGAGACACACTGCACGAGGGGCAGGTCAGCGCCTTGCCGCACGAACGGCAGGAAACCACGTGGTTATATCCGCGGCGGTTGAGGAACAGGATCGCCTGATTGCCCGCCGAAAGATTTTCGGCAAGGGCGGCGGAAAGCACCTCTCCCATCGGCGACAGGTTACCGCCGCCCGCCTCGCCGCGCATATCGGCAACCGTGACCTCGGGCAGCTCTGCCCCCGCGTGGCGGTGCTTCAGGGTCAAAAGGGTATATCTGCCCTCTTTGGCGCGCTGATAGCTTTCCAGCGACGGTGTCGCCGAGCAAAGCAAAAGCATTGCCCTGTTGTGGGCACAGCGATAACGTGCCACATCCCGCGCGTGGTATTTGGGATTCATATCGGATTTATAGGTGTGCTCGTGCTCCTCATCAATGACGATGAGGCCGAGGTTTTTGACAGGTGCAAAAACTGCCGATCGGGTACCGACCACCACGTCGGCATCGCCCGACAGGATGCGGTGATAGGCATCCAGGCGCTCGCCTGCGCCCAGTGCCGAATGCATCACGGCAACGCGCGCGCCGTAGCGCGAGCAGAAGATCGAGACCGATTGCGGTGTCAGCGCGATCTCGGGCAAGAGGACAATTACGCCCCGCCCGCGCGCCAGCATTTCATCGATCACGCGCAGCATCACGCAGGTCTTACCGCTACCTGTTACACCGTGCAACAGCACCGCGTGCGGGTCTCCATCGGTCGCCATACGGTCGATCTCGGCAAACGCCGCCACCTGCTCATCGTTGAGGATCAGCTCCTCGGGGCGCGCCTCGCGTGAGAGGTTCGCGTAAGGGTCGCGGAAGATGCGCTCACGGCGCTCGGTAATCAGCCCCTTTTGCAAGAGGGCATCGAGCTGTGTCTTCCCACAGCCAGCGGCACGCAGTGCCTCGGCTGTTTGCTCTCCCTTCTCAAGCAGAGAAAGCGCCAGCCGTTGCTTGTCGCCAAGGCGACCTGCAATCTCCTTGTCCGAGCGCGTGTAAACAACGCGCTCCTTCGCCGCCATCGCGCCGCGCTCGGCGATCTCGCGCGAGACAAGACCCAGCCGCACAAGGTGCGAGAGCATCGTTTCGGTCTCCGCGCCGAAGCGGGTCTTCAGCGCATCAAGCCCAACCTCGCCCACCTTTTGCAGGTGCGAGAGCAAAAAGCCCTCTTCGGGCGAGAGCTTGCGCGCATCCCCCACCGCTTTTTCGGTGGCGCGGTAGCGCTCGACCAGCGCCGAGAGCGCACCGGACGGGATCATCGCGTGTACCGCATCGCCCGTGGTGCAAAGCGTTTGCTCGCGCAGAAACGAAACAAGCCCCAACATTTCGCCCGAAAGCGAGATGCGAGGCGTTGACAGCATCTGCAAGGGCTTTACCGCAATGGCGGGATCGCGCACGGCATCTGCCGTGACAAGCGCCTTGCGGCGGCGGTTGCCGCCGCCAAAGGGGACGGTGACAAGACTGCCCGGATGCACCGCATCTGTAAGATGCTCCGGCACGCTGTAATCATATTCACGGTCCAAAAAAAGGGGGGCGTCCAAGAGCCGCACCTTTACGCATTTCTCTTGCATCGTCATCCCCCTTTCTGAATTCTTTTGCGGTCAGAATGCGAATATTCAACAGTGTCCACAGCCATCTTCAAAAAGCGCCGTTACGCACGCACTTTCTTTTCCGAAGCCGTGGATTTTGTGATGATGTTTGCCTTGGGCACGCGAAGGAAGGTACCAACCTTTCGAGCGCGCGCAAGGTGAAGAGCGCACAAAAGGCGCGGCTTTCAGTCCTCGTCGATCGAGGACTCCTCCTCCGCCAACAGCTCCTCTGCGGCAACCTCGGGAGCATCAACAATGGTGTAGGTACCGTTGTAAATGTTGTTGATCGCGTTCTTCACTGCCTTTTCGTTGGCAAGGGTAGGATCGATCAGCGAAGCAATGGTAGAGCCGCCCTCCTTGCTGCCCGTCAGCGAGTTCTCGGCAGCGGTGCGCTGTCTGACGTACTCATCGGTGATGATACGTGCGCACTTTGCGGTGGCAATGGTCAGCTGATAGCGGTTGTACTTGTCCTTGGTAAGATCGGTAATCGTGGGGTAGATCATGGTTATTCTCCTTTTATCTGCATTCTTATGTTATTCAAAATAGCGAGTCGCCGCATCGGCGTTGCGCGAAAGCGCCGCGCGCTCGGCGCGCACGATG
This sequence comes from Eubacteriales bacterium, assembly GCA_045119135.1. GTDB lineage: Bacteria > Bacillota > Clostridia > Oscillospirales > CAG-272 > Firm-07. The sequence goes on from JBGVCY010000090.1 coordinate 5,058, forward strand.
GCACGGATATCATCGGCGCACGCCTCGATACCGTCGGTGTGATTGTAGATCACGTAGTCATAGTCGCCAAGGCAGGTCAGCTCCGACTTGGTCTGCTCAAGACGGGCAAGGATCTTTTCCTCGGTCTCGGTGCCTCTGCCGCGCAAGCGCCGTTCCTGCTCGGCATACGAGGGGGGCAACAGCATAATGGCAACGGCATCGGGATATTGGCGCTTCACGTTCGCCGCGCCCTCGACCTCGATCTCAAGGATCAGGTGTCTGCCGCTGGCAAGCACCTCCTCGGTCTCTTTTTTGGGCGTGCCGTAGTAGTTGCCGCAATACTCGGTGTATTCAAGCATCGCGCCGCTTGCAATACGCGCTTCAAATTCCTCGCGCGTGAGAAAATGGTAGTTCACACCATCCACCTCGCCGGGTCGCGGCGCGCGGGTGGTGGCGGATACCGAATAGGCATATTGAGGATCTGCCAGGATGCGCGACAGCACGGTTCCCTTTCCGCTGCCGGCAGGGCCTGACAGCACAATCAGCAATCCCTTTTCTTGCTTTGCAGTCGCCATTATTCTTCCTCCGGATCGTCATTATCCTCAAGGGTGTCGTCCTCAAGGCGGTTGGCGATGGTCTCTGCCTGAATGGCGGAAAGGATGACGTGCTCACTGTCGGTGATGATGACCGCGCGGGTACGTCTGCCGCAGGTGACGTCGATGGTGCGACCCTCATCCTTTGCATCCTGGATCAGGCGCTTGATGGGTGCCGAATCGGGGCTGACAAGCGCCACCATGCGGTCAACAGCCACCATATTGCCAAAGCCGATGTTGATGAATTTCATGTTCTTTACCTCAAATTTTTTCCGACATCTGCCGATGTCATTCTATGTTCTGAATCTGCTCGCGCAGCTTTTCCAGCGTACATTTGATCTCAACGACCTCCAGCGCCACCTCGGCGTTCAGACATTTCGAGCCGATGGTGTTTGCCTCGCGGTTCATTTCCTGCAGCAGGAAATCCAGCTGTCTGCCCGTTGCACCCTCGCGCGCCGCCATCTCCTCAAACGAAACAAGGTGAGACGACAGCCGCACCAGCTCCTCGTCAATGGCGATGCGGTCGGCGTGTACCGCGCATTCGGTCAAGAGGCGCGCCTCGTCGGGGGCAAGCCCCGCATCGTTCATTGCCTCGCGCACGCGCGCCGTCAGGCGCTCGCGGTAGCGGGCAACATCCGCCGCCGAGATCTTTTCGATGCGCTCCAGCGCCGCGGCAACGTCCGAAAGCTTTGCTCGCATATCGGCAAGCAGTCGCTCGCCCTCGGCATCGCGGCAGGTAAGAAAGGCATCCACGGCAGGATCCAGCGCCAAAAGCAGCATTTCCCACGCCGCATCGGCATCGATTTCCTCTGCCTCGCGCTCAAAAAGGTCGCCGCGCGCCGCCGCCACCCGCATCACGCTGATGTCGTCGGCAAGCGAGAATTCATCACGCAGCGTGCGCAGTGCCGCAATATATTCCGCCGCCGCCTCGCGGTCAAGCCGCAGCTTGCCGCCGGTGCCGTCGCCGGCGGAGAGTGAAACCGTCACATCCACCTTGCCGCGTGCGATGCCGCGCGACTGCAGATAGGGCTTGATGCGGGGCTCTAAGAACCCGATCAGGCGCGGCATGCGCGCGTTGCAATCGAGAAAACGGCTATTGACCGAGCGAAGCTCGACCGTAACCGTGCGTGCGCCCATTGGCGCCTCGGCGCGCCCGAAGGCGGTCATGCTTCTCATCCTGCACCTCCGAATAAACGATAAAAATACAGTTTATATTATAATATAAAAAAGAGCGATTGTCAAGGCTCGCATTCTCACTTTATCCCATATTTTTCAAGAAAATTCAAAAACCCCCTTGCAAACAGACGCCAAATCGTGTAAAATAATGATGATTCATATTCTGCCGCCAATTTGCGGCAACGACAGAATTTTTTGGAGGTTTATCAATTATGGTAGTAGCAGGCGATTTTAAAAACGGCGTTACCTTTGACGACGGTCAGGGCAACGTTCTGCAGGTTGTTGAATTCCAGCACGTAAAACCCGGCAAGGGCGCGGCTTTCGTTCGCACCAAGCTGAAAAACGTGATCACGGGCGCGGTCATTGAAAAGACCTTTAACCCCACCGACAAGTTCGAAAATGCTTATATCGAGCGCAAGGAAATGCAGTACTCGTACAACGATGGCGATCTGTATTACTTTATGGACCTTGAAACCTTTGACATGCTCCCCCTGAACAGCGACAAGCTGCCCGACAGCTTTAAGTTCGTCAAAGAGGAAATGATCTGCAAGATCATCTCTTACAAGGGCAACGTCTTCGGTGTCGAGCCCCCCACATTTGTTGAGCTGGCAGTTGCCAAGACCGATCCCGGCTTTGCAGGCAACACCGCAACCAACACCCTCAAGCCCGCAACCCTTGAGACCGGCGCTGAGATCAAGGTGCCCCTGTTTATCAACGAGGGTGACATGCTGAAGATCGATACCCGTACGGGCGAATATCTCTCCCGCGCATAATCCACTTAAAGGAGTATCTTGTTATGAAGCTGACTGAAAAGGCTGCATATCTCAAGGGTCTTGCTGACGGTCTTGAGATCGATAACGCCACCAAAGAGGGCAAGCTGATTGCAGCTCTCATCGATATGGTCGATGCGCTTGCCGCAAAGGTCGATGCGCTTGACAGCGATGTTGAGGAGCTGAACGACTACGTTGAGGAGCTGGATGAGGATCTCGGCGACGTAGAGGAATTCCTTTACGACGAAGAGGACGAGGACTACTGCGACGGCGATTGCGATTGCTGCGATGCAGAGGACTGCGACTACTGCGAGACCTACGAGGTAGAGTGCCCCGCCTGCGGCGAGACCATCTGCTTCGATGAGACCATCGACGAAACCAATCTGACCTGCCCCGCTTGCGGTGAGAAGATCACCTGCTCGCAGGACGAATAAAAGAACCCCCGTTACGCAGTTAAATACTTGCTGCGTAACGGGGGTTCTTTTTTTGTGCTTATTTTACCATATGCACATCAAGCTGCGGAAAGGGTACCGAAATACCGTTTGCATCGAACGCAGCAAGAACCTCTTCCTTCAGGTCAAAATTCACATTCCAATAATCTGCCTGCATAACCCAAACACGGGTTACGAAATCAAGCGAGCTGGCGCCGTGCTCAGCAAGACGAATCATCGGTGCGGGATCGGTAAGAATTTCACTGTGCTTGGAAATCACATCCAGAACGATCGCCTTCACCTTCTCCACATCCGAGCCATATGCCACCGAGAAGGTTAGGTCAAGGCGGCGCGTTTCCTTTGCACTGTAATTGATGATGCTCGAGCCGGAAACCGTGCTGTTGGGAAGGACAATCACCTTGTTATCACCGGTTTTCAGCTTGGTGCAGGAAATGGTAATGGTCTCTACTGTACCAACCTGACCGCCAATATCAACGAAATCACCTTCCTCGAAGGGCTTGTTGACCACCAGCATGATACCAGAGGCTACATTTGAGATTGTGCCTTGAACAGCAAGCGAAAGAGCAAGAGAAAAAGCAGTGAAGATTGCCACGATCGAGGTGGTAGGAACACCCAGAAGCGAAAGCAGTGCTATCAAGTAAACAATTACCAGAACAACCTTTACCATAGAAGTCAGGAAGTCCCCTGCGGCACCCTTAAGCTTTGACTTATTGATTGCCTTACGGAAAATTCCCATTACAATGCGCAAGGCAATTGCACCAATGATCAACACCAACACAAAGGTTAGAATTGTTGACCAACGATTCATCAAAAAGCTATAGACAGAGTTGCCAAGATCCTTAAAAAATTGCATACGTCCTCCTTTACCGTTTCCCCAAACGATATCATTTTAAATATATTTTACCAAGCAGGGGCTTTATCGCCAAGGCAATCCTTGGTATCAATATTATTATAAAACCATCACCAGAATTTGTCAATGCGTTTATGTGTGTTTTTTGGCCTTGTTATTTCTCAAGCACCGCCACGGGCATGGACACGCGTACAGATGCACAGGCGGGACGCCGCCCGAGGCGGTTATCGACAGCAAACGGCATTGCCGCTCTCACAAAACGGCACCCCTTGCGGAGTACCTTATAAATTTTATGCGCTCATTTGCCCTTCGGGCAAAAACAAAACGCCCGCGCCGCTTACGAGCAAGCTCGACGCGCTCGCTTGGCGTTTGTCGCACCCACGTGTGTGCACATGCGGGACGCCGCCGTTGGCGGCTATCGACAGAGAACGGCGTTGCCGTTCTCATGAAAAAGCCGCACGCGGCTTTTTCTGCGCGCCTGTTCTTTGCGCGGCAAAGCGGACAAGTTTCTGCGCACGCGCGGGGTTCGATTGCGGTCCGTAAGGACCGCCAAAAAGCAAAAGGGATGCACATTCGTGCATCCCTTTTGCTTTTTGGTGACCCATGCGGGAATCGAACCCACCACTTCGCCGTGAGAGGGCGACGTCTTAGCCGATTGACTAATGGGCCTTGTTGGTCGACTTTGCTATTATAGCACATCTGTTTGAAAAATGCAAGACCTTTTCGAAAAAAATTTTAAAAAAATAAAAGAGGGCGAAAAAGCACGCGCGCTCTTTTATTTTTTCTCGTTTTCAAACAGCCGTCTGACCGTTGCTTTGTATTCCTCGTAGGTTGCTACCACGCGTAGTGCGGCAAGCAGTGCATTGGGGGTCATATCCGTCGGCAGCTCAAAGGCGGCGGCAAGTGCAGCGCGACGCGCGGCGCAATCCGCCGTACCCGTCAAGCCATCCTCAAAGAAATCCACCTTCGACAAGGGGTTGTCCGCACCCACGGGGACATCGGTCGCGAAGGGCTCCAGCAAGCGATACAAAAGATCGCGCTCCTGCCCCTCGACACCAAGAAATCCTGCGGCAGAGGGCGCTTGCTTGCGGCTTTCCTTTCCCTTAATTTGCGGCACGTACAGCGGAATGATGCGATCCTTCGGCAAAGCCGAGGTCACGTGTGCGCGGATCACCTTGCCTGCGCCGTCGGGATCGGTCAGAACAATGATCGGTGTCTTCTTCGCCAACGCACGCAAGAGCGCCAGCTTTTCCTTCTTTTTGAAAATGCCGAAGCCCTCCGTGGTCAGCACCTGTGCCTCGACAACCGAAAGGAGCGCCAGACGGTCGTACTTTCCTTCCACCAAAATGGGATATGCAATCTGCAATTTTTCCATACCGTCTCCCCCCTTTTCAAAGAAAATAGATCAGCAAAACAACAACACCCAGCAGGATGCGATACGCCCCGAAGGGCGCAAAGGAATGTCGGCGCACAAAATCCAACAAAAAACGAATCACGGCAAGCGACACCAAAAACGCCGTCAGTGTTGCCACGCCAAGGATCAGTAGTTCCTCGCCCGACAGTGCATTGCCCGACAGAAAAAACTTCACCGCCTTCAAAGCACCCGCACCCGCCATGGTGGGAATGCCGAGAAAAAAGGAAAACTCCGCCGCGCATGTGCGCGACAGCCCCAACAGCATACCGCCAAGAATGGTGGCACCCGAGCGTGATGTGCCCGGGATCAGCGACAGGATCTGAAAGCACCCGATGCCAAGCGCCGTGCGCCACGACAGCCACGCAGTATCGTCAATACGGGGCGTTTTACGCGGTTTCCGTTCCAAAAACAGGAACACGATACCGTAAAAAATCAACGCGCCTGCTACAACGGGTGCATTGTAAAGATAGGTGTCAAGCAAGTCGTCAAGCAAAAGCCCTGCTATGGCAGAGGGCAGAACGGCAAGAAGCACCATTCCCCACAAGCGCCAAGTATTGCGGCGCTCAGATTGAGACTTTTCCCTCGACACGGGGTTCAGTTTTCGCCCAAAAATCACCGCAACCGCAAGGATGGCTCCCAGCTGGATCACAACCTCAAACAGTTCAAAAAAGGCATCGCTGACGGAAAGGTGTAATACCCCCGATAGCAAAATCAGATGTCCCGTCGAGGAAACGGGCAACCATTCGGTGATTCCCTCTAAAACGCCGTAGAAAAATGCTTTCAGCAGTGCAAGCAAGGTGCGCCTCTCCTTTCAAGGCGGCACCCCACTGTCAGGGCTGTTTTTTACCCCCGTCCCGATGGATCTGCTCGGCATACGCGCGCGCCGCCTGTTCGGTTTTGTTCTCGCCCCAGGCATAATAGGTCTTACCGCGCAGGTCGTTGGGCAGGTATTGCTGTCTTACGTAATGGCAGGTATAATCGTGCGGATACAAATACCCCTGAAACAAAGGGGATTGCAAATGGCGGGGAATCTCATTGCCAAGGCCGCGCTCAACATCCTCGGTGGCGGCGGCAAGCGCCATATACGCCGAGTTGGATTTGGGTGCGGTAGCAAGCAGAAGTGCCGCGTTAATGAGGGGAATACGTCCCTCGGGGAAGCCAAGCTCGATGGCAGATTCACAGCAGGCACGCACAATCGCCGCCGCCTGCGGATAGGCAAGACCCACATCCTCGGATGCAATCACCTGCAGGCGTCGGCACAGCGAGATCAGCTCACCCGCCGCCACCAGCTTTGCCACGTAAAACGCAGTGGCATCGGGATCCGAGCCGCGGATTGATTTTTGCAGGCAGGAAAGCAGATCGTAATGCGTATCGTCATTGAAATTGCCAACGCGCACGTGAAAGGTATCTACATCTGCCACAGAAATAACCCCCGTTCGGGGGGATTCCTCATTTTCAGCCGCGGTATCGGCGGCAAAATAAGCGTTTTCCAAAAGCCCGATGCCGCGGCGCACATCGCCGCGCACACAGCTGGCAATATAGGCAAGCGTATCGTGATCGGCACTGACGTTCGTATGGTGCTCGCGGTTGAGATGCTCCAGCGCACGCGAGAGCGCGGGGACCATTTCGTTTTTGGAAACCGGCTTGAATTCAAACAGCGACGAGCGCGAAATGATCGCGTTGTAAATATAAAAATGCGGATTTTCGGTGGTCGAGGCGATCAGGGTCACCCGACCGTCCTCCATATATTCAAGCAGGCTTTGCTGCTGCTTACGGTTGAAATATTGAATCTCGTCAAGATACAGCAGAATACCGCCCGCGCCGAAGATATTGGCAGTCTCGGAAAGCACCTCCTTGACATCGGAAAGGCTTGCCGAGGTACAGTTCAGGCGACGGAAGGTCATACCCGAGCGCTTTGCGATGATCGCAGCGGCAGTGGTCTTGCCCGTGCCGGGAGGGCCAAAAAAGATCATATTGGTAATGCGCCCGCTGTCGACCATACGGCGCACCACGCCGTTTTTGCCGAACAGATGGCTTTGACCCACAATGGTATCAAAGGAATCGGGGCGCAAAATATCCGCCAATTGCTCGTTTTTCATACCGTTATCCTTCCTTTTTACTTCTCCTCGCCCGCGCGCAGCAGGTCGCCAACGCCTGCCTCGTGGGGCAGACGTGCGTAAAATTGCATCAGGGGGTGGGGCGCCGATTCGATGGGCGTACCGTTTTCATCATATAATTCGTTCACAACAAAGGGGATACCCACGTGACCGGGGGTCAGCAGCTCGGCGGCACCGCCACGCACCAGCTTGTTGCGCTGCAGGAGCTTGCAAAGCACGCCCTCCTCGGTTTCGGTCTCGATCCCATCCAGCACAGCACCGCGCTCGGAGACAGTGGCAAAGTACGCCTTTTCGCGAATATAGCCATCCTCGGCGGTCAGCTGGGGATTCTCGCGCGGGTCGTCAAACCAAAAGCCCGTGGCATAGGGACGGTGCGAAACGCTTTCCACCTCGCGGTACCATTCCTCGCGAAACTCATACCGTTCAGGGTCTTTTCGGTAAGCATCGATCGCCATACGGTAAGCGTTGGTCACCACCGCGGTGTAATAGGCGCTTTTCATTCTGCCCTCGATCTTAAAGGACATCACGCCTGCCTCGATCAGCTCGGGAATGTGGCGCAGGGCGCACATATCCTTGGAGGACATAATAAAGGTGCCGTTCTCGTTTTCCAGGATCGGCAGGGGCTGATCGGGTCTTTTTTCCTCGGTAATGGTATAGTGCCAGCGGCAGGGCTGGGCACAGGCGCCACGATTGGCATCCCGCCCGACCAGCTGATTCGACAGCATGCAGCGGCCGCTGTACGAAACGCACATCGAGCCGTGGACAAAGGCTTCCAGCTCAATGGCAGGATCAAGCGCCTCGCGGATCGCCTTGACCTCAGGGAGCTGCAGCTCGCGCGCCAGCACCAGGCGCGTAGCGCCAAGAGCGGCATAAGCCTTTGCCGATGCGGGACTGACGATGCTTGCCTGGGTGGAAACGTGGATCGGGATGTCGGGCAACATCTCACGCGCCGTTGCCAGCACGCCAAGATCGCCCACGATCAGCGCATCGGGCTTGATCTCACGAAGAAGCGTGAAGTATTCGCGCAGCTTCGGATACTCTCCCCCGTGGGGCATCGTGTTGACGGTAATATATAATTTTTTACCCCGTTCGTGGGTATATGCCACCGCCGCAGCCAATTCCTCGTCTGAGAAATTATCGGCGGCAGAGCGCATGCCGAAGCGCTTACCCGCAAGGTAAACGGCATCGGCGCCAAAGCGCAGCGCAGTGCGCAGCTTTTCAAAATTGCCCGCAGGGGACAAGAGCTCGATCATATGGGAACTCCTTTCCGGATATTCCCTTTTATTATAGTTTTTTTTGCCACTTCTGTCAAGGTCACACTTGCAACGCGCACGCGCGTGTGCTATAATAAATAAAAATAAAAGTCAAGAAAGGAGATTTACCATGCAGCAGGAACTGATCCGCGGAGAAAGACATCGCCCGTGGCAGGAGGCGCTGATCGCGTTTGCCATTCTTTTGCTGACACTCCCCTTTGTATATACGCTTTCCAAAAACGGCTTTGATTCGCATCACACGGGTCTGATGTACAAGGGCGCACTTGATGTGGCGAGCGGCAAAGCGCTTTTCCGTGAGACCTTTACGCAGTACGGCGCGCTGACCACCTACATACAAGCGCTCTTTCTTTTGATCTTCGGCAAGCGTGTCACTTCTATCTTACTTGCGACAGCGCTGTTTTATGCCCTTGATTTTCTTCTGCTGTATCGCATTTCCCGCCGATTCCTTTGCCGCACGCTGTCACTTGTCGGCACGGGCATCACGGTATTTCTTGCTCCTTTCTATTTTGAAAATTGGTTTTTCCACCCGTGGTCCAGCGTATTTGCCATTACCTTTCTTCTCTTGTCACTGGATCTGCTGTTGCTTGGCTTTGAAAAAAGCGGACGTGCCGCTTTGTTGTTCGCTACGCTCTCGGGCGTTTCTGCCACGCTTGCCTTCTGGTGCCGTCAGCCCGTAGGACTTGTCACAATCCTTGCAGGCGTGCTGTGCCTTTCCTTCCTTGCCATTTTCAAAAAGGATGAGCGCCGACACCTCTTGCTGCAGCTTGCCCTTTTCCTGATTGGCGCGGTCATCGGCGTACTGCTGTTGCTGATTCCCATCATTGCCACCAATGCCACAGAGGATTTTCTGCGCCAATCGCTTGGCGGTATGCTGACCTTCGCGTCCGATCGATCGAATACCGACGATGCGGGTGTGGGGGGCTTGCTCAGCCATCTGTTTTACAGCTTGGTTACCTCTCCTTTTTATAACGCCTACAACATTTGGATTGACCCCGTATGGGCACTTTTACCCTTTGCCGCGCTGGTGATGGCACTTGGCGTTGCCGTTCGTATCATCCTTACCGCACGCAAGCAGCAGGAGATTACCCCTCGCGATGTTCTATTGCTTGCCTTCGGCATCTATGCCGTTGCAAATTGGCATCAATACTATCCCGTTCCCTGCTATCGCCACTGGTTTTGGGGTGCCTTTCTGTGTGTGCCCGTTGCGCTTCTTTTCCTGCAATGGGGGCTTGGCAAGCTCTCGACACTGCCCCGTCTTTCTTTCCTCAAAAAGCCGCGCATTGCACCGCTGATGTTAGCTCTTGCAATCCTTATCGTATTCGGCGGTAACGTTGGCGTGCGCGCCGTCCATGCGGTACGGTCTGCCGTGGATATGAATGAATACGGTAAATTTGAGCATCCCGTGTACGAGCATCTGAACGGTCTTTCCATGAATCCCGAGATGCACGAGCATTACACGGTGCTTCTGGATTCGGTAGCGCTGCTTGAAGAACGCTTCCCCGATGCCAACATCATCAACACCACCGGCAACGGCATCTATGCCGTGTTTGGCGAAAACTTCTGCCCCTTATTCAACAATTCGGGGGATTATTTCTATGAAGAATATCCCATGTGGCTTGCCGATTACATCGCGGCAGAGCACCCGATCGTGATCGGTCCCGAGGCGCCCGAGGAATACGTGCTGTATCTGGAGATCCCCGGCGACGGGGGGGATGAATTTGCCGCATCGCACGATATGCCCGCCAATATTTATCTGCCCGCTGAGCTTGCGGCGCTTATACCGTAAAGCCATGAAGCGATACCAAAAATGGCTGCAAAAAAACGCGTGTTCCCTTACGGGAAAGCACGCGATCATCACAGGCGCGAACAGCGGCATTGGCTTTGCCGCCGCCACGCACCTTCTTGCACTTGGCGCACGATTGACCCTTGCCTGCCGTAACCCACAGCGCGCCGCCGGCGCCGCGCAAGCGCTTGCCAAGCAATTCGCCAACGCCGATATCCGCACGGCAACCCTTGACCTTGCTTCCCGCGCCTCGATAGACGCTTTTGCCAGAGAACTGCGTGAACGGGGTGAAAAAATAGACATCCTTCTGCACTGCGCAGGCGTTTACTATCCGCGCGAGCGGAAAACCGCCGACGGACTGCCCACCACAGTGGGGGTGAACTTCCACGGTACGGTGGCTCTGACCGATGCCCTGCTCCCCTTGCTGGATCACACAGGGCGTGTGATCTTTACCACAAGTCTTGTTGATCGCTTCGGAAACGTCAAAAACCGCCCTGACGGGGGTAAAAACGAGGGGTATTACGAATACAGTCAAAGCAAGCTGTTGCTATCTGCTTACGCCCGCGGCCGTGCACGGCATCGCACCGAAAACGAGCCCGCCTTTATCGCGGTGCATCCCGGCATCACCGCCACCTCACTGCTTGACCCTGCAAAAACCTCACATCATCCGCTGTTTTCGCGCATCGGACACGCCTTTTTGTTCCTGTTCACCCACAAAAAGGAGAAGGCGGCGCTGGTTGCCGTATATGCCGCGGCAGGCAACGCGCGCAATGGCGATTGCATCGGTCCGCGCGGCATTTTCGGCATCAGTGGCTATCCGCATAAAACCCGCTATTGCCGCCGCGTGCGACGCCTTGCCGACACCGACTGAAAGAAAAAAAGAGCCACGTTGTGGCTCTTTTTTATTTTTTGAGCATCGAGTGTGCATACGCCGTCGGTGTCATGCCGAGGTGATCCTTAAAAACCTTAGAAAAATAGTGGACCGAGCTAAATCCCAGGCGCGCGGCGATTTCGGTGAAATTGAGCGATGTTTCCACGATCAGGCGCCGCGCCTCCTCGATCTTCAGATTCATAAAATAAGTCATCGGCGGCTTTTTGCCGTTCTCGCGGAAGATATCCTTGATCTTGGTCGCGCTCATCGAGCAGTCACTCGCCATACGGGAAAGCGTCAGGCTCTCGGTCAGATTGCGCACCAGGTACGCCCGCAGGAATTTGAACTGCGCCTCGCGATAATTCTCGCGGTTGACAACGGTTTTTTTGACCCCCGTGGCAAGATCATCCTTATAAATATCCAGCAACAGTAGCTCAAGGCGCAGCTTCAGCTCCTGCAATTGAAAATCCGCCGTTCCGTCCCTTGATACCATGCCAAGCAATCCACTGGTATCCGACGGGCGAAAAATTTCCATGCCGTACGCCACGATGTCGGTCATCGCCTCGCGCTGACGGCTGTTCAGTGTGATCACACGATTATAGAAAAAGGACATGCTTTCCGACGCCTCAAAGCTGATGATACCCACAAGGGCAGTGCTTTTACCGATCATACGGTGATGCGCGTTGGGCGCGTACACGATCATTTGTCCCTCACCAACGGTAAAGGGAACGCCGTCTACCGCCACGTGATGAAGCCCTTGCTGTACGTAGAGCAATTCGCAAAAATCGTGAGCTTCGCCTCCCGCTGAAACGCTGCGACTCATATCCTGCCGAAAGATTGTGGTGATCGATTCTACCGACAGAAAGCTCGGTAATGCCGTTTTACTGTACTGTGCCATACAAGCCTCGCCTTATTTGATAAATTTTTCGACGGATTTTATAAAGACATCCGATAAAAATATGATAGTATAAAATTGTAAAGGGGCTGTCCCCCCTATTACTACTATACACGCAATCAAACAAAATGTCAAGAAAGGAATTCACTATGAAAATCAATCTTCTCGACAACGGACACACTCTGCAGGCGCAGCTGCTGACCGAGCGCATCGGCGAGCGCATTCCTGCCGTATACGGCAACGACGGTCTTGTAATCGAGCTTTGCATCGACGCGGGCGTCGGCGCACCCGAAAGTTATCTGATCAAGGCGATCGATAACGGCTTTACGGTCGTTGGCGCGGACGAGCTTGGTCTTTCCTTTGGTGTGGGCAAGCTGCTGCACAGCGCCAAATGGGCAAAGGACAGCTTCGCTCCCGTTGCCACCGACGGCGTGGTGACCCCCGCCTGCCCTTACCGCGGCGTTTACTACTCCAAGCATTTTTACAACTGGTATCAAATGGCGCCGATCGAGGAGCAGGAGCGCTATCTTGCAGACCTCTTGCTGTGGGGTCACAACCTCATTCACGCCACCCTGCCCACCGTCAACTCGGAAAGCTTTGATGATCCGGTTTTCACCGGCGGCATTGAAACCACGCGCCGCATCTTCAAAACTGCAAAAAAGCTTGGCATGAAGACCAGCCTTTCGATCGGCTCGAACCAGGGTATGAAATCTGCCCCGCACGAATTTGACGCCGAGATGAGCTTTGATCTGACCTTCCGCGGCAACCTTGGCAGAAATCTTTGCCCCAGCAAGCCTGCGGCACTTGCCTATCTGCGCGAGCTGTGGCGTCACAAGCTGAACGGATTTAAGGACATCGGTCTGGACTTCATCGACTGCTGGCCCTATGACGAGGGCGGCTGCGGCTGTGCAAAATGCCGCCCGTGGGGCGCGAACGGCTACGGTCTTATCGTGAAATCCGTTGCCGAGGAAGCGAAAAAGGTATTCCCCAACGTTCAGATCGTTGCTTCCACCTGGGCGTTTGACGCCCCCAACGACGAAGGCGAATACGAGGGATTTTACAGCCGTCTGAAGGGTGATCTTGCCGACAGCGTCGATTACCTGATGATCGATGCACACGGCGATTTCCCCAAATATCCCCTTGAGCATGAGGTCGTCAAGCCCGTGGTCAACTTCCCCGAAATCAGCATGTGGGGCCTTGCCCCCTGGGGCGGCTTTGGCGCCAACCCCCTGCCCGAGCGCTTCCAGCGCATCTGGGATAGCTCCAAGCACATTCTCTCGGGCGGTCTGCCTTACTCCGAAGGCATTTACGAGGATATTCTGAAGGTCCAGTGCATGGGCTACTATTGGCACCCCGACAAGCATTACAGCGAGATCCTTGCCGAGTATATCAATTACGAATACTCCGCCGACGTGATCGACGACTGCCTTGAGCTGATGCGTCTCATTGAGATCAACCACACCCACATCGGTGAGGATGAGATGCCCGAAATGGACGTTGCCAACAAGGCGCTGGCGCTTGCCAAATCGATCGATGAACGCCTTGATGAGCGTGCAAAGACCTCGTGGCGCTGGCGTATTCTTTACATCCGCGCCGTGGTTGACCAGAAGCGCTATCAGGCACTTGTGGACGATCCCTCGGATCACCCCAAGAAGATCGTGCGCTTCCACTACTATTCGGGCGACCGTCTGATTGACGATGCCGAGGCACAGGCTCTCTTCCTTGAGCTGTGGGGCTATTACCACTGCGTTCCCCACAACGGCGAAAACCACCACACCCTGCCCCCTTACGGCGGCACCAAGCTCGACTTTGAACCTTAACAATACAAAAAAGCCCCCGAACGGGGGGCTTTTTGCCGATTTTTAAGAGAACACCGACCGCAGATTTCTGCGGTCGGTGTTTTGTTACTTGTTGCACTTGCCTTTCATCGCACATCCCTCACAGCCACCGCCGCAAGAGGACTTTCCCGCCTTTTTATCGGCGATCATGCGCCATACGACAACACCGACGATGGCAACCACAACGGCTGCCACGACGATCGTGCCCCAATTTGCCGAAAGCCAAGCAATCATAAGAATTCTCCTTTTTGGTGTGTGGGCGGGCTACCCCGCCCACGGATTTAAGCGTTTGTTTTTTCGCTGACTGCATCCTTCTTGCCAAACAGCTTCTTGAAGTCGGGACGGGCAAGGAAGTAAGCGAAGCCCAGCAGGAAGAGGAACGCTACGATCGTACCAAGCACATGGCCGTTACCCGTGAACAGCATACCGAGCTGGTAAACGATCAACGAAATCGCCCAAGCAAAGGCGCACTGATAGCCGATTGCAAACCAGGTCCACTTGGCACTGTTCATTTCGCGGCGGATTGCACCCATTGCTGCGAAGCAGGGAGCGCACAAGAGGTTGAAGATGAGGAACGAGAAGCCTGCAAGCTTGGTCATATCCAAAAAGTCCAGCACGCCAAGCACGGCAACGACCTCTTCCTTTGCAAGCAAGCCCATAAAGGTGGCAACCGTTGCCTCGATCGTGGCAAAGCCAAGAGGGGCAAACAGCCACTTGAAGGCATTGCCAAGGTAACCAAGCAGACTGCTTGACAGCTCCATTTCAAGGTCGAAGGCAAACCTGCCGTCAACCACACCAAGCTTTGAGCCCGCCCAGATGAAAATCGTGGAAAGCAGAATCACGGAGCCCGCCTTTTTGATAAAGGACCAGCCACGCTCCCACATGGAGCGCATCACGTTGACAAAGGTAGGCATATGGTATGCGGGCAGCTCCATCACAAAGGTCGAGGGCTCGCCTGCAAACATTTTAGTTTTCTTCAGCATAATACCCGAAACGATAACCGCAGCAATGCCGACGAAATAAGCAACGGGCGCGACCCACCACGCGCCGTCAAAGAGCGCCGAAGCGATCAGAGCGATGATCGGCAGCTTTGCGCCACAGGGGATAAAGGTGGTGGTCATTACCGTCATGCGGCGGTCGCGGTCGTTTTCAATGGTACGGCTTGCCATAATACCGGGCACGCCGCAGCCCGTGCCGATCAGCATCGGGATAAAGGATTTGCCCGACAGACCAAACTTGCGAAAGATACGGTCCAACACAAAGGCGATACGCGCCATATAGCCGCACGCCTCAAGGAAGGCGAGCAGGATAAACAGCACCAAAATCTGGGGGGTAAAGCCAAGCACGGCGCCAACACCCGCCACAATGCCGTCAAGCACAAGGCTCTCGAGCCAAGGAGCGCAGTTCATCGCATCCAACAATCTGCCCAGCAGAACAGGAACACCGGGCACCCAAACGCCATAATCGGCAGGAGCGGGCGCTTCCTCCATCAGCGCCTCATAAAGCGCATCAAGGGTAAGGATCTCGCCCTCTTCGTCAACACCTGCGGCAATCTGTGCGCCAAACGAGCCGACTGCCTCTTCAATGGCACCGATATCGCCCGAGTCGATTGCCTCGCGCAGATCGTCAAGACCCTTGACATCAAGCTCAGCCTCTTCGGCAGCGGTTACATAGCCGTCAAGGATATCGATTACGTGATTGTCTTCCACATATTCTTCAACAGCCGCATCATATTTGCCGCCGCCAATGCCAAGCAGATGGAAGCCGTCGCCAAACAGACCGTCGTTGGTAAAATCGGTGACCCAGGTGCCGACGGTGGTGACAGAAATAAAGTAAACCAGAAACATAATGAGAGCAAAAATGGGAAGTGCCGCAAAGCGATTTGTCACCACGCGGTCGATCTTTTCGGAAATCGACATCCTCCCCGCGTGCTTTTTGTAATAGCACTTTTTCACCACGCCCTCGATGTAATTGTAGCGCTCGCCTGCGATGATGCTTTCAGCATCGTCATCAAGCTCCTTTTCGGCGGCAACGATATCCGCCTCGATATGTGCAAGCCGCTCGGCAGGAAGTGAAAGCTGCTCCAGCACCTTGGCATCGCGCTCGAAAATCTTGACCGCGTACCAGCGCTGCTGCTCCTCGGCCATACCGTGGATCGCTGCCTCTTCAATGTGCGCCAGCGCGTGCTCAACCGCGCCCGAAAAAATATGCATCGGAACGCGCTTTTTGGCTTCAGCCGCCTCTTTGATAGCAAGCTCTGCTGCTTCCATAGCGCCATCGCCCTTCAGCGCCGAAATTTCGATCGCAGGGCAACCGAGCGCATGCGACAGCTCGGCAAGGTTGATGGTGTCACCGCTTTTTTGCAGCATATCCAGCATATTGATTGCAATCACCACGGGAATACCAAGCTCGATCAGCTGGGTGGTCAGATACAGATTGCGCTCAAGATTGGTGCCGTCAACAATATTTAAGATGACATCGGGACGCTCGCCTACCAGATAGTTGCGCGCGACCACCTCTTCGGGGGTGTAGGGCGACAGCGAATAGATGCCGGGAAGGTCGGTAACGATCACGCCCTCGTGATTTTTCAAACTTCCTTCCTTTTTTTCAACCGTAACGCCGGGCCAGTTGCCAACGAATTGGTTCGAGCCGGTCAGCGCGTTAAACAGCGTGGTCTTGCCGCTGTTCGGGTTGCCCGCAAGGGCAATTCTTAACGACATTGTTGGTCCTCTCTTTCAAGTTAGTTTCATCTAACAACATGTGATATCCATTGGGGGCAATGCCCCCAATGAGATTATTCTACTTCAATCATCTCAGCATCGGCACGGCGCAACGACAGCTCGTAGCCGCGCACGGTCAGCTCCATCGGGTCTCCAAGCGGCGCGACCTTTCGCACCGAAACCACGATTCCCTTTGTGATACCCATATCCATAATACGGCGCTTCACTGCGCCCTCGCCGTGCAGCTTGACAACGCGTGCCGAGCCGCCGACCTTGATATCCTTCAGTGTTTTCATATGTTCCCCTTCCGAAAGAAGAAATTAGGAATAACTAACTCTTCTCGCAAAGAAAAGGTTAGCCTTAACTAACTACAAACATTATAGTCACCAAACCGCCACTTGTCAAGTATTTTGGCGAAAAAAATTTCCATCGCCTCACTTTTTTCTCTTTTGATAAAAAAGGAAGCCCAAATTTGAGGTTGCTTCGGATAATTTTTACAAAAAACACCCCGCCGATCGGCGGGGTGTTTTTCTTACTCGAGATTGGCGTGGCACTGCCACAGAGCGTTCATATCAATGTTGTTTTTCTCAACCATGATCTTGGCAATGATATCGCCGTAAAGCAGCAAAAACTGCTCAAAAAGGCTGGTCATGATCTGCTGCGAGGGAATCTCGTCGGGGCATTTCATCTTGGTGTTGGTGGGTACACGCACCATAAAGTCGGCAATGCCGGCAAGGGTGCTTTCCTTGTTCGAGCCGATCATAACCACCTCGGCGCCAAGGGTCTTTGCCTTGCGCGCGATCTCCTTCGGGAAGATCGATTCGCCACTGCCCGATGCCGCGATCAGCAGATCGCCCTTGGCAATAGCGGGCTCGGTGATCTCACCCACGATGTGCGTCTTAATGCCAATGTGTGCAAGACGCTTGGCAATTGCCTGCAGCGACAGCATCACGCGACCAACGCCAACGAAAAAGACCTTGTCCGCCTTTTCAATTTTTTCAATCAGGCGCATGGTGTCCGCCTCGCTGACTGCGGAAAGAATTTTACCGCACTCCTCTAAAACCAGTGCAACTGTTTCCTTATACATTGCTGTTTTCTCCCTTCAAAATATTCTGCAAGCGCTGCCAGTTTTCGGCGCGCGTGTGATCGGGAGCAAACACTCCCTTACTGCCGCTGACAAAGGTATCTACGCCCTGTGCCAGCAGTGCTTCGGTCTCGGCAAAGCCCACTCTGCCATCCACCTCGATCTCAAGCGGCAGATCGTATTTCTTCATGTACTCCTGCAAAACGACGAGCTTTTCCTCGATCTGCGGATAAACGATCTGACCCGGAAGATGTGCATATCCCGCATCAATGCGCATCAGCAGCACAAAGTCGCAAAGCGGCAACAGGTATTCGATTTGCTCGATTTTGGTCTCGGGGCTGATGGCAAGTCCCGCCTTAACGCCCGCCGCGCGGATCTTGCGCAGAAGGATCGAGGGACGTTGCTCGCATTCGGGATGAAAGCAAAGACGGTCGACACCTGCCGCCAGCAGCAGATCGGTATACACGCCGTTGTTGACCGACATCAGATGTGCATCAAAGATCAGTTTGGTGCGCGAGCGCAAGCGGCGCACGGTTTCCACACCAAGCGGCATATCAGGACTGAAGATACCGTCGATCACGTCAACGTGCAGCATCTCGCACCCCAGTGCCTCTAATTCTGCCACCTCATGCACAAGATCACAAAGATCCATGCAGATAAGGGACGGAGAAATCGATTTTTTCATACAAAGCACCCCCTTTATATCAATTTGATTGTAACACAACGGTGCGGAAAAGATATGGCAAAACAAATCGATTTTATGGTAAATCTACAGACGAAGGAAAAAACATTGCTTTTGACGAAAAAATGTGATATGATACTGTTAGCAACAATAAAAAGGGGGGATGGTATGCAACGTCATAGAACCGATTATTGGATCAAAAACGATTCGGTGGATGTATCGATCAAGGACATTGTGGGTCCCGTAACCGTGCATTGGCACGAGTTTTATGAGATTGAGCTGATCCTCTCGGGAGATGGCATTTACCACATAGACGGTGTCGATTATCCCATCAAACGGGGTGCCCTTTTTGTGATGAGCCCCAGCAGCTTTCATCGGATTCACTTTACCAAAGACACGCGCCTTGTCAATTTTATGTTCACGTTGGATGCCTGCGATTCTGCCTTTTTGTGCGGTATTTTTGATACCGTTCCTCACATTATGATGCAGCTGGCAGAGAAAGAGATCGATTTTATCCATACCCTTGCTGAGGAAATGGAGCGCGTACAATCGGTCAAATACCTCTCGGCAATGATGAACAGTGTTCTGGGGAAAATACAGCAGCTGCACGCCAGAGCGGCAACGCCGCTGAAGAACGCCGAGATGCAATACGCGATCCTGTATATTCAGAACCACTTTAAAGAGGATCTGCGCCTTTCCGACGTGGCGCGCATTGCCAACTATTCGCCCAACTATTTCGGTAATAAGTTTAAGGAATACACCGGCGTTACCTTTAAAGCTTACATCACATCCCTGCAATTCACGCTTGCCGAGCAGATGCTGGAGCATACGCCCCTTTCGATCACAGAGATCTGCTATCAGTGCGGCTTCCGCGATTTTTCAAACTTTATGACCTATTTCAAAAAGCGCCACGGTATCACCCCCGGCGAATACCGCAAGCGAAAATGCCAATAATATAAACGGCGCACCCTTTTGGGTGCGCCGTTTTTGTTTTAATAATACAAGAATCCCAGATCCTCGGCTGTGACGCCGATGGCTGCAAAATCCTTGTCCATATACGAGCACAAAACACTTACCATACTCGATGCCAACTCACGAATGGTCTTCAGCATTGCAAGAGCAAAATCGCCTTGGCTTTTTCCTTCACGCCAGCGCTTCGGGAATGTTCGCCAGCATATTTTCGATGAAGATACCGTAGCCTGAGGTTGGGTCGCCGATCAGCACGTGCGTGACCGCGCCGACAAGGCGCCCGTCCTGCACGATGGGACTGCCCGACATTCCTTGAATGATACCGCCCGTGCGGTCAATCAGGGCACTGTCCGTCACCTTGACGGTGAAGCATTTGTTCCCTTCGGCGGCGCGGTGGATATTGGAAATTTTGATGCTGTACTCGCGCGGTACATTGTCATCCAGCGTACACCACAGCGTAGCGGCGCCGTCGTGCAGCTCGTCGCGAAAGCCGATCTCCATCTCACCCGCAGGCAGCGGCGGACGTTCGGCAAATACGCCGTACACGCCGCAGACCGTGTTGCCCATCAGCGATCCCGTTTTGCCCGCCGAAAGGTGTCCGCGCAGCTCGCCCGGTGCGCCGGGCGCACCCTTGGTGATATCCCCTACGGTCACACCCATTACACTGCCCCGCGCCATTGGAATCAGCACGCCGCACTCGCCATCGCAAATACCGTGCCCAAGTCCGCCAAACGCACCCGTTGCGGGGTCTACATAGGTCACTGTGCCGATGCCCGCGCCCGAATCGCGCACGAACAGCCCCGTGCGCAGTCGCCCATCCTCGTCACAAGCGACGGGGGTCAGCGTAACCTGCTCCTCTTTCCCCTCTCGGCGGAAGGAAAGCGCGATCGGTGCCGCGCCGTATTTTTCAATCGCCGCCGCCAGCTCTGCCGCGGTGCTCGGCGTTTCTTCATTGATTTGATAGATACAATCCCCGGGTGCTAGTCCCGCCTCGCGTGCGGGATTGCATTTCTTGCCCCCACAGACCACGTCGCAATATCCCACCACCAGGATACCGTCGGTAAAAAAGCGGACACCGAACGGCACTCCGCCAAGCAATAATGTTTTGCGCTCGCGCGCCGTTGCCGCGCCCGTCGGTAAGATCAAAACCGAACAGATCGCAAGCAAGGCAAGCAAAAACGCGATGCGCCTTGTTTGTTTTTTTGTATTCATATTTTTCCCCCAAAAAGCTTGCTTTGTTATTACTATTTGCTTGCCACGCAAAAATCATAAGTAACAATTAGCGCTCTTGTTACCAATGTTTTTTGCATCGGCGTACTGTCGGCATTTCGCGCGCACGCAAATCAAAAAAGAAAATTTTGTTAATATTTCTTCACCGTTCTTGACTTTTTTTCGAAGTGTGCTATGATATAATTAGTTTGTTAACTAACTATTAGGAGAAACAATATGGCAAACAAATATCAGAAATCCATGATACCCGCAAGACCGCCAGAACGCGAGGAATTGCGGCAAGGCTCGCGCGCACCGCGCCTGATTTTGGAAATTTCACGCCTGCTTCGCTTTCGTATGGCGCAAAGCGAGCGCGGTGGCGTGATGGCGCAAAACACAGCACGTCTGGTGCTTTCTCACCTTGCCGTGCGCGGCACGGCAGGTCAGCTTGAGCTGGTAGAGCTGACGCACTTAAAGCCCCCGACCATCAGCGTACTGCTGCGCCGTATGGAAGAGGAAGGATACGTCACGCGTGCCACCGATCCGCGCGACCGTCGTGCCGTTTGCGTGACACTGACCGAAAAAGGACGCGAGTATGACAAGCTGCATCTGTGCCGCATTTCTAACAACGACCATGCGGCAATGCAAGGCATTGACAGTGCCGAGGAAGCCGAGCTTGTTGCACTGTTGGAGCGTATCCGCGACAACCTTTCTGAAAGCTGAGGTAGCTATGCGAAAGCTGTTTAAATTTTTAAAACCCTATTGGGTCTATGCGGTGCTCTCGCCGCTTCTGATGATCGGCGAGGTCACAGCCGACCTGTGCCTGCCGTATCTGATGTCCTACATTGTCAACTACGGCATCATCGGTATGAACATTGCCGAAAGTCCGCTTGCCGCCACCGTGATGGGACTATTCTTTCCGCACGGCTATACGAGCTTTCAGATCATCATCACCTTTGGTCTTTTGATGCTGCTGGTGGTGCTGATCGGCGGCTGCTTCGGCACACTTTGCGCTTACACCGCCGCCAAGGCTTCGCAAGGCTTTGGCTACGATCTGCGCTGTGCCGCCTACTCCCGCGTGATGTCGCTGTCAATCGAGCAGACCGACCGCTTCACTACGGGCTCGCTTGTCACCCGTATGACCAACGACATCAGTATGATCGTAGAATTCGTAGAAATGATCCTACGTATGTTCGTTCGTGCGCCCATGTTTATGATTGGTGGTACCATCTTTTTGCTGACCATTCACGTCAATTTCGGTCTGGTACTGCTCTTCTCGATCCCCGTGCTTGCCGTGACTCTCGGTCTTGTACTGTCGCGCGCCGTGCCGCTGTTTTCCAAGGTGCAAAAGCGCCTTGACCGCGTGAACTGTGTGATGCAGGAAAACGTCAGCGGCGCGCGCGTGGTAAAGGCATATGTGCAAGAGGATTATGAATGCGAGCGCTTCTCTGCCGCCAACGGCGCACTGCGGGATATCAACTACCGTGTCCTGCGCCTGATGGCGATCCTGCAGCCCGTGCTGGTGGTGGTACAGAACGCCGCCGTCATTGCCGTGATCCTGCTTGGCAGTGGCTCGATCGCCGCAGGTCTTGGCGGTATGAGCACAGGCAGCATTATGGCGGCGATCACCTATACCACGCAGGTGGTCTCCTCGATTATGATGGTAACGATGATGTTCCAATCGGTATCGCGTGCGCTTGCCTCTGCCGCCCGCGTGCGCGAGGTGCTGGACACCGAGCCTGTAATCAAGAGCGGCACGAAAAGCGCTCCCGCCGCCGACATTGCCGTCTCTTTGCGCGGTGTCTCCTTCCGCTATCCCGAAACGGCAGGCGATCCCATCCTGGCAGATATCAATCTGGATATCAAGAAGGGGGAAACCTTTGCCATTGTGGGTGCGACGGGTGCGGGCAAATCCTCGCTGGTGCGTCTCTTACCCCGCTTTTACGATGCCACCGAGGGCGAGGTGCTGATCGACGGCGTGCCCGTGAAGGAATACGATCTCACGGCACTGCGCCAAAAGATCGGCTTTGTATTGCAGAAAAGCGAGCTGTTCTCGGACACCGTGGCGGGCAATATCCGCTGGGGGCGTGAGGATGCCACCGATGCCGAGGTGGTTGCCGCCGCCGAGATCGCACAGGCTGCCGAGTTTATCGGCAAGTTTGCCGACGGCTATGAGACCTTTGTTGCCGAAAAGGGCGCATCGCTCTCGGGCGGACAAAAGCAACGCATGTCAATTGCACGTGCCATCGCGCGGCGACCCGAAATACTGATTCTTGACGATGCGACCTCGGCACTTGACCTTGCCACCGAGGCAAAGCTGCGCGGCGCGCTGAACAAAGCCATGCAGGATACCACCGTGATCCTGATCGCACAGCGCATCGCCAGCGTGCGAGGCGCCGACCGCATTGCCGTACTGGAGGGCGGGCGCATTGTTGCCTGCGCGCCGCATGACGAGCTGATGCAGACCTCGCCCACCTACCGCGAGATCTATGCCTCGCAATTGGAGAGAGGGGGTGCGACCGTATGAACGGACCGGGTGCAAGACAACCGCAGCTGCCTACGGGCAGACCCGCGGGCGGCCCGATGGGCAACCGTATGAACGCCGAAAAGCCGAAAAACACGCGCCGCACGCTGGTGCGCCTTTCCAAATACATCGGACGCAGCCGCTATATTCTGCTAGCACTATTGATCCTTACATTGCTGATCGCCGCGATCGAGCTGACAGGCCCGCTTCTGCAGGGCAACGCCATCGATGCGATCGAGCCTGTTTATTACAACGCCGCCGTCGGCGAGGATGCCGTAATCCACAATTACGATGCCAACGATCCCCCCGTAGCGGATGGTGAAAACGAGGCGCATATGGACGTAAAGGTGCGATACGTGGTGCATTTTATGCCAAGCGACTATGTCGGGCGAAATGGGCATACCGTGGGCATCCTCGGCAACCTGTTGGCAATGGGGATTCTCTTTCTTGTTTGTGCGCTGCTGCACTTTTTCCAGAGCCTGTTGTCGGCAAAGCTTTCCCAGCGCACGGTTTATACCATGGGCAACGAGCTGTTCCGCAAGATCGCGCATCTGCCGATTTCCTATACCGACACGCACAAGCACGGCGATATTATGTCGCGTATGACCAACGACGTGGAGAACATCTCCAACGCCATTTCCAGCTCCATTTCCCTACTTTTCTCGGGACTTCTGACCATTATCGGCGCCCTTGTTATGATGTTCATTTTAAGCCCCGTGATGACACTTGTGGCGCTGATTACCATCCCGCTGTCAATCACGGTATCGACCAAGCTTGCCAAGCATATGCGCGGACACTTTATCGCGCGCCAACGCCTGACGGGTGCGCTCAACGGTACGGTTGAGGAAATGGTGACCTCGTACGGCACGGTGGTGGCTTACAGCAAGGAGCAAAAGGCAATCGACACCTTTGCCAAGATCAGCGCATCCTTGCGCGACACCTCGGTAAAGGCGCGTGTCTGGGGATCGATCATGGGTCCCATTATGAATTTCCTTGGTAACCTGCAATACGTGCTGGTCGCCGCCACGGGCGGAGCGATGATTCTGTTTGGCGGCAGCTCGATCTCGGTGGGTAACATCCAATCCATGCTGTCGTACTCAAAAAGCTTTACCCGTCCCATCAATCAGATCGCCAATCAGTATTCGGCAATCCTGACTGCCCTTGCGGGCGCCGAGCGCTTTTTTGAAATTATGGATAGCAGTGACGAGATCGACGAGGGCACGCTGGCGCTGACACCCGAGCAGGTGATCGGCAACATCGAGTTTCAGCGGATGCACTTCTCCTACAAAAAAGGTGAGCCCGTTCTGCGAGGCATCGACCTTTCGGTGGGCAAGGGACAAAAGATCGCCATCGTGGGTGCAACGGGGTCAGGAAAGACCACTATTGTCAACCTTCTGATGCGCTTTTACGAGCCCGATAGCGGCAAGATCCTAATGGACGGGGTAAATATTGCAGATATTCCGAAAGCAGATCTGCGCCATACCATTTCGATCGTTCTGCAGGATACTGTTCTCTTCCGCGATACCATTCGCGCCAATATCAAATACGGCAGACCCACCGCCACCGATGAGGAGATGGAAGAAGCCGCGCGCCACGCACGTGCCGACAGCTTTATCCGCCGTCTGCCCGATGGCTATGACACGGTGCTTGCCGAGGGCGGCAGTAACCTGTCGCAGGGTCAGCGCCAGCTGCTTGCCATTGCGCGCGCTGTGCTTGCCGACCCCAAAATTCTGATCCTTGACGAAGCGACCTCTTCGGTGGACACCCGCACCGAAATGAAGATCCAGCAGGCAATGGTGGCGCTGATGAAAAACCGCACGTCCCTGATTATTGCACACCGTCTGTCGACCATTCGCGATGCCGACCGCATCATCGTACTCCGAAACGGTGAGATCGTGGAAGAGGGCAACCACGAGGCACTGCTTGCCCGTGGCGGCGAATACGCCAAGCTGTACGAAACACAGTTTGCGGGAATGAGCACCTGATGGAGCGCGGAAAAATCGCCTTTGCGCGTCTTTGTCACGAGGAGTTATCACGCGAAAAGACACGCAACGGCATCGGACTGTACGCCGAAAAGCGGTTGCACAGCGTGCTGAAGCGCTGGGTATGTGACGACTTTTCCGCACACGAGCAAAAGGTGCGGGGACGGGGTGAAAAATCCTCGCGCTTTGTTGCCGACGTGCTGACCCCTGCGGGTGAAATTTTTGAGATACAAACAGGCAAGCTATATCCCCTTTTAAAAAAGATCGGCTTTTATATGAACGAAACCGACCATGCGGTTACGCTGGTGCATCCGCTTGCCGCTGTGAAATACGTCAGTTGGTTGGATCCCGAAACGGGCGAGCTGGTGAAGCGCAGCAAGTCACCACGCCCCGATACGGTGCTGAAGGGCATTTCCGAGCTGAGGCACTTTTTGCCTCATTTGGAGCATCCGCGTTTTTCCGTGCTGTTCCCCTTGATCGAGATGGAAGAGTTCCGTTTATTGGATGGTTGGAGCCGCAACAAAAAGCGCGGCTCGCACCGCTATGAGCTGTTGCCGCTTTCACTGCTTGACGTGTGCGAGATCACAAGCGGCGCGGATATCCTTTCCTATTTCCCTGCCACCCTGCCCGACGAATTCGTTTCTAAGGACTTTAAAAAAGCCACCCGTCTTGGGGGGTACGCGTTATACGATGCCCTTGCCATGTTCGAAACGCTTGGTGCGATCGAGCGCTGTGGCAAGCGCGGCAACGCATACGTTTACCGAAAAAAATAAGGTTGAGCAAAGCTCAACCTTATTTTTTATGCTTGATACAACGCGATCACGCGGAAGACCTGCTCGGCAGTAATGCGCAGGTTGCGCGAGGCAATGTCAATATCCATCGCTTCGGCAAGCGTGTGCGCGCCCGTGGGAATCGGAAAGATGGCATCGATGCCAGGGCAGGAAGCGCTTTCTCCCTTTTGGTCGATCGCGCCGCAGAAGGCAATCACGTGCTTGCCGTATGTTTTGGCAAGCGCCGCCACGGCGGCAGGCGCCTTGCCCATTGCCGACTGAAAATCAATCTTTCCCTCGCCTGTGACAACCACGTCGGCATCACGCACAAGCTCTTCAAGACCACATTCCTTTGTAACAAGCTCCGCGCCCGGCAACAGCTTGCCGCCGAGAAACGCGAGAAACGCAAAGCCAAGGCCGCCTGCGGCACCCGCGCCCGCGGTATCGGGATCCGCTCCCGCAAGCTGCGCCGCAGTCACGGCAGCAAAATGGGAAAGCGCCGCATCCATTTCGGCAACGGCGGCGGCATCGGCGCCCTTTTGTGGTCCGTACACGGCACTGCAGCCATTCTCTCCGCACAGCGGATTTTTCACGTCGCAAGCAACCGAAAAGGTGGATTCCAGCACCTCTTTTTTTACCCCGTCCGAAAGGATCTTTGCCACACGCCCTGCGGCAATCGGACCGCGCGGATCGATCTCAGCACC